>VBBR01000094.1 GCA_005881615.1 Candidatus Bathyarchaeota archaeon | reverse complement strand
CACGATGTGTGATGTTAGGCAGACGGCGTTGCTAGAAGCACAGTTATAGATGTCATGAAAGGGAATATCTCCCCTTATCAACATCTTCACGCATGCGCCGACCGCAAAAGTGCCACGAGCATTGGTGTAGGATGTGGGACAATTAAACCCGCCAGCAGGGATTAACGAGTACGACTTGACCATCCAGCCAATTATTTGCGTTGGACTGAACGGGTTCGTGATGAGCAGGGCGTCATAGACCTCACTCACGATGTCAGCTTCGACGACTGTGTTGAAGTTGAACGGGTTGAGACTCGCAGATGCGTCCTTCTGTCCCCATCTGATCGTAGGGCCCGCGACAGCAGGGTTCGCGTTCCATGCATTCAGAAGGCTCCACGGATTACCCTGTGCGGTGCCAATACCTGCGGCGTTGCCAATTCCGTTCCAACCCTTCAAGTAAGGATACTGCACGGATGGAGTCCATATTGGAATGTTGAAAGTGCGGTTACCGAAAATGTCCATAGCCACCTGCAAACTGGCCTCAGCGGCTGCTGGAGTACTCAAGAACTGACTCTGCTCCGCGTAAGTATCATGCTTCGCGTTGCAAACGAAATCGTAGTTGGCAGGCTCAAGCCCTGGCTGACCACCACAAAAGTCAGAAGCGAAAGTGCTATCATAGAGAGCCCACTCGTTGTTGGGAACGGGGGTCGGAAAGAAGAAGCCTCCCGCATACATGTTCCAGCCAGTGTTCGGACCAACAGTCTGGCAACCCGGCTCAGTAGCCGACTTGCAGCCTGTGGTGAAGACTAGTGGATGGGCTTGTGCCAACGAAATGATGGTCAACGAAACCTGTGTACAAGAGGTAGAGCCGAGATTGACAAGTTCACAGATTGCAGCAGTAAGTCCTACGCTGAGATTGTGTCGTCCAAGACTGTTCCGACCGTAAAAGACTATAGAACCGCCTGACAGAGGGGCGAACTCACCCGTTAGCTCGCACTGAGCATTCATGCCCGTCGCAAGGCCCGCGTTGATGAAGTGTTGGGCAGCACGACAAAAATCAGGCTGGCCTGTTGTGACAAAGCCAAGCGAATCTGTGGCATCGTTGGCATAGTGGAACGCACTGATAGGGGTCGTTGGTCTACATTTTGCTATCGTGTCCCAAGAGCACACACCTCCGATAGGTACGGCTCCCAGAGAAGAGCAGGCTACCGCTTGATTGCCGTTTCCGTTACTCAGACTGCCACTGGCGCCTGGGGTTATGCAATACGGCCCAACAGGGTTGCAGCCGGCACCAATGCCGGACGAGTCACAGACTCCGGGCGGAATATTGGGATGGTTAATATCATTCGGATAGCCAGAATGTAACACATTTGAAGCAGGGGTCAACGGGTTATCCATTGGGGCAGCGTTAGGCCCAATACTGCCCTCGTCAGCGACCGTAAAGGCGACCTTGTCGATCAGCGACGCGATCCCCTGACGAATGTTGATGGCGGCCGTCGTACAATCGTTGGCTGGATTCGCATGAGCACAATTGGCCGCGATATTACCACCACCTGGAGCATCCGGACAGACGACCGCGCCTAGGGTCACACCATCCTTACCGTTGCAGAAGGTGATACCCCAGAAAGTGTTAGCCAGGTTAAAATCAACCTGCAACTGGCCTAACTGCTGTGTCGGGGCAGTGACCCAGAACCTGCTATCAGTGATAGCGCAATTAGCAGTACACCCTGAAGCAGGAGACAGAGCACTGCCTGGTATCGGCACATCAGAGAGATCCAGTTGCGGAACACAGGTGCTTACTTGACCAACGCACATAGCGTTCAATTCGGCTGAATCGCTGGTATACATCTGATAACGGATGGTATCAGAAGCGGGACCAGCGGGCACCCACTGAGTGGCGGGCGAGGTCCCATTGGTTGGAACCGGATCGCCATACACCAGACCAGGAAGCGATGTGGTGGAGAGTAGCAATACGAATATGACTAGAGGAACGATGTACGTAACTCGACGTTGTAAATTATTTCCTCGTAAACTCATCCAGGACTTGACCGAGATGAATCGGGAGAAAGCCTATTTTAGGCTTGCTGGAATCATGCGACTGCAGATGTCCTCTGAACTAGACCTTCAACGACAGAAGCGAGCTCTGGAAATCCGGAGGAAGATGCTACTATCCCGAGGTAAACAGGTCGAAGCGAAGGCTCCGCAACTGACTCAGCTCCCACGAGAGATTGTTCGAAAAATACTAGCTGGAAGGGGCCCCGAGGTGATGGAAACAGCTCGAAGTTATTATCCTGCCGAGGTTGAACGGCTCGAAGAGAACATAGCAGCCCTTGTTGCAGATGGAAGGCTCAAGGGTCCAATATCGGGGGAGGAGTTGTACGCGTTCCTGCGGAAGCTCGGACTAGTGTTCCATATGGACGTGAAGATCAGAATTAAGGAACACGGCGAGCTCAAGAGCATCGAAGAAAAACTTCGACAATCGTCCACCTAACCTGTCTCGCGAGTCTTCACGGATTCTTCGTGGAGAGTCCACGCGGACCCGTAGTACTATGGGCTTGGTTTGATGGGCACGGAAGACATTTTTTCGTTCGGCCCGTCTTAAGGTTTGTTCGTCCTTGGCAGCGACTGCAGGCGCCTTCAACGTTCCTCTGAAATGCACACCCGAAGAAACCAAGCATTTTGTTGAACCCGCTATGAAAGAGGCGGAAGACGCCAACTTTACCGGAGCCTTAGAAGTTGTCAATGACGGACTAAACGCGCACCCTGCTTCTGAGGGTCTTCTCTTTCTGAGATCATATTTCTGCTACAAGATTGCAGACAGCATTAGCAATGAGCTTAGCACCCTGCCGCGACCAATTCAGTCGCTAGGAGAGGGTGTGCTAATGGTTGATGGAGCCATGACGAACCAGATGCTTGGCCGATTCCAAGAGATTGTCAAGGTTTTAGGAGATGCTGAAGAGGCGATCAACGAGATATTGCAGGTGAACCCGCATAACAACGAGGTGACTGCCTTCAGAGCCTACATCAACAGCAAGTTGCAGAAACTTGGGCAAGAATCCGAAAACATGCGAATCACCTTCACAAATACCCCTAACGTAGCAGGCGGTTTCTGTGTAGGATGCAGGAAGAATATTTCGTTCGACACACAAACAGTGGTCCTCAGAAAAACATCGTCTACTCAGCTAGAGGTCTGGCATCTGCCCTGCTTCAAGCAGCTTGCCAACAAGAACTAGACTAATTTGGTTATTACCGTCGGCAGTAGGCCCCAGTCTGATTCTACGACTAGCTTGGTTCCTTCGATGGCAAAGTCTCTTTTCGCGTAACCCAGACCCACAACTGCTTTCAGTCCGGGTGAGAATGCAGCGCTAGTGACATATCCGGCGTCTTTGCCACTTGAGTTGATCTTTGATCTTGGACCGGGTACGTGATCGGAGTTCGTTTGGAACTGGACCAGGTTCTTGTTAACCCGACCAATATGGGTGGCTCGGGCTACGACCTCTTGACCAAGGTAGCATCCCTTGTTGAAGCTAATGGCGTCCTTGTACCCAGCTTCCAGGATTATGATGTTCTCGTCCACGTCGACCCCGTATCTTGGGTATCCTGCTTCAAGCCTTAGAATTTCAAGCGCATCTAGCCCAACGGGCGTGACTCCCTTGAGAAGAAAGCTTTGCCAAACTCCCTCCGCCTCGTCATTTGGAATTATCAGATCGTATCCGGACTGACCGGTTCTGTCACGGTTAGCAATCATACTGGGACCTAGCATCTTGTGCTGCAGTGACTTCATGTCTGCAAACGCGACCCCGAACAGTGCTCCCGCGTTCTCGGCGGCTTGCCGCCCTTGCAATGTCAGATGAACGAATCCAGAGGTAATATCTTTGACTTGAACGTCCTCTGTAATGATGAAACGATCGAGGATTTCCTTGACAATAGCTCCCCGGACATCGCCTGTGTCTATGAGAAGATCATCTTCTCTTGCATAGAGGTACAGGTCCGCTAAGACTCTAGCTCTCGTGTTGAGAAGCGCTGAACGGACGCCCCTCCCGTCATTCATCTTCAAGATCTCGTTAGTGAGCAGTCCGTTGAGGAAAGATAGTCTGTCCTTTCCAGTTGCCTGCAGTAGGCCAAGGTGCGAGAGGTCGGCCATGCCTGAGTGGTTTCGAATGGCCCAGTACTCTTCAACCGGATTCGTGTAAGACAGCGGAATCCGGCCTGCTTCAAGCCGGGCACCCATAGTTTCATGATGCATTACTAGAGGATTAGGCATAATACCTCACAATGGTCCAACAGGGGGTAATAGGATTGAGCCCATGCCGTTCGCTGCTGGACCGAATTAGAGGGCAACGCGAAAAACGCCGTTGAGACTGTCGGTCCAATCCTGTTGGAGATTCAGAACGGTAGCGGTCGCAGATCTGGTTCCAGCCAGTCGGAACGCGCGCGCTTGCCATCAAGGGTCTCTCGTCGCCAATGATTGAGTGGAAGCTGTTTGTCCAGAAGAATCGGAAAGGTGTTGATGAACTGTTCGAAATCTTGAGTGGAAGGATTCGTTTGAACAGCATGATTCACGATGCTTATCCAGAACTGCGTCAGTGTATCATTATACGCGCCACTAGCTCCTTTGGAGCTCGCAAACTGCCTTATCCCACCGGATAGAAGTGGTAATGCCTCTTCAAGACTGTGCCTCGTCAGAACGAGCCAAGCGAGTCTAAGATGACCACGATGTCTGAAATCTTCTGAAGACAAGGTGGAATCGTGGAACGCTCTGAGGAATTCTCGATCATTCATTCGACTGGTTAAGATCAAACCCGACGAATATCTGCTTTTCTGAACGACATTCGCTGTGGTCGAGGAGCTTTGCACTATAAGTTCAAATTACTGTGGAGAAGTCTACCCGGCTAAGCGGCGCTTCCGTTTGTATTGCCTGAAGTGTGGAACTCAGCTACCGGATGATGCGGCATTCTGTTTCAAATGTGGAGCGAACCTAAGCCAGGCGGCCACAACCAATCCAAATCAACTAAGCGTTGGTCCCGTTGGAAAAACTGAAGTGATAGCGCCTTCAGGGGCAAGTTCGTTAAAGTGCCCTAGCTGCGGGGCGCCTATTTCTCCAAAGTTTGGCGAGATGATCATCACCTGTGAGTACTGTGGGAGCAGCATTACGCTAGGAAACTCAGGCTGGGCAAATATCCAGAAGCAGACAATGCTACCTCTGAAGATCCCGACAACTGATCTGATTACCTCGCTCGTCAGGTCGATGATGGATAAAGGGTTGCTCAATAGGCATCTACAAGAGAGTTCAACGCTTGAAGAGATGACACTCTCGCTTGTGCCGTACTGGCTAGTTGGAGTCTCCGCTAGAACGTCTATCGTAGCTACAGACATGGTAACCGAGGGGGCCACCGTGGCGACAACCGCGGCATTGTTTGGCGTCCTGGCTGGAGGAATGGGCGGAGGGCGAAGAGGTGGGTTCGGCGGTGCACCTCTATTGGAAGGCGCGATGTTGGGTTCAATGATGAACCGCGGAGGCGGGAACAGAAAGGCGGTTCAGATGAACGAGAACTATAATTTTCCGATAATCGCGTTGAAGGCGCTCACGACCTATCAGCCACGCGACTATCAGTTTGCTCTCGAAGGTAGAACGCTGTTTGACATTTCACAGTTTCCAAAGGGGATCAAGACGCTGAACGGTGATATCAGCGAGGACGCTGCGAAATATCAGGCGAAGACCCTTGTTGATCAGCTTCAATCGCAGAAGGCGCACGCGAAATACCATATGATTCAGCAAATATCCTCGGAGGAAGACGTTTCTGACGCCGAGTTGTTGCATGTTCCAATCTGGTTTGTGAGATACGATCACAAGGGAGACAGGATTATTCTTGTTGTGGACGGAAACTCTGGAAACGTAATCAACAGCATGGGACTCTAGCAGAGCTTAGCTCGCATCCGGGTCGGTTGTTGATGGTGCGGCCGCCGAACACCTCACTATAAGTTCAAATCGCTTACCATATGCAATAGACGAGTGCACCGACAGACCCATTCTTGATGAGGCGTGGAAGATAACATGGACCCCACTGCATTCAACGAAATAAGAGAAGCCAAGATAAGAATTGTTCACATGAAATACTGGAGTGGGGATGAGGCTATTACGGCTTGCAGATGTCCGCAAAAGATGAAGTTTCAAGTCAGAACCGTTCCTAAGGGTTTTGCCATGGAACGACCCCGATGTCCCCGGCACCTTCACGTTGTCCAGAATATTGGCATACTATTCGATGGCGCCACTTTGCCTCATAGTCAGAGGGACCTTGCCGTAGGCTTTCATGCAGTACTCTCTGTAGGCTTTCATGCTGAGTTCGTCAGCGACACTATTCTCTTTTCGAGGTATCCACTTGGCTGTCCAACTGAACTTCTCCAAGAGCGAACGGGCCTTCTCGTAAAACGGGACAATTCGGGCAGAACGGACGGAGTACTCGCCGGTCAGGTGTCGTATCACTAGCTGGCTGTCTCCCAGGACCTCTATCTCTCGGTCCTCCAAGTTGGCTAGCACCCATTCCAGTGCTTTGATTATCCCGGTGTATTCGGCCACATTGTGGGTCGAATCTGGACCCGGCGCGGCCGCCAGACCGAAGCCTTCGAAAACCTTCACCTCATTGGATGGCGAACTTCTGTAGACCACGAAGCCGTAGCAGGCAACTCCTCCAGGATTCACAGGCTCGCAGAGCCCGTCGAAGAATACTTTCAATATCTAACTCAGCTTCTTTCTTGTCGATTCGACCTTCGGTTCTTTGCTAGAAAGTCAATCAAAGGGTAGCAGATTGAATACAGGAATACTCGGAATCCTTTGTCTTTCCAAGCTACCGACCACCTTGAACTGCTCTGCCCGTTGAACTCCCTTATTGCGTCGAGGAAATCTTGTCTAATGCCTAGCATTTCGATGAACTTTCTGGCCTCCGTGAGCGGATATTTGCTGGGGTTAACTGAAGCCTGTTTCCAGTACCACTCGGACGCAAAGAACCCATCTGGCCTAGCTTTTGTTACTGGATAGGGCCTGAAGTTCCCCTCAAAAAATACTTTCACTATCCCATTCCCTATTCTGGGCCAAAAAGGGACGGAGTGCTAGCCAGCTGGTTTCCGGTATGTTCTCATTTTCTATGAAACCCCCCGGATCTTGAAAATTCTGGGCCATTTTGGTAATAGTTATGTCAGCATAGTCGCTTTAGACGCGACTATGGCTACACGAAAAATAAGCCTTGGCCCCAACGAACTGAGGCTCCTATTTGAACTGGAAAAAGAACGAAAAAGCGCCTTCTCAATAGACGACGCTAAGAGAATTCTCGGTGAATCCGGTCCTTCAGTAAAGAACGTTCTATACCGTCTCAAAAAAAAGGGAAGAATAGACGACCTTGAGAAGGGAAAGTACCTACTCATACCTGCCCGCGCAGGCTACGAAGGAGCATGGGCAGAGCTTCCCCTACTGCTAATCTCTCATATTGTCGACAACTATTACGTGGGTTTCTGGAGTGCACTCAATTTCTGGCAAATGACAGAGCAAGTTCCCCGGACAATCTTTGTAGTGACAACGAAGAGAAGGAACGACCTCGACTATGGGACAAGTAGGTTCGAATTCGTCACGATCTCAAGAAAAAAGTTCTTCGGTATCGAAGAAGAGACTGTTGCAGGTCGAACTTTCAATATATCATCTCGAGAGAAGACTATAGTGGACTGCTTGTGGTATCCGAAATATTCAGGGGGGTTGGACGAAGTGGTCAAAGCAATCTCGATTGCGAGCGAAAGGCTCGACTATCCCACTCTCTGGGAGCACTCCAAACGTCTGGGGGTGAACGTCGTGATGAGGAGGCTAGGCTACATCTTGGAATTACTAGGACTCGAAAGTAAACTTGGCCAAGAGATCGCAGGGGCTCGATTCAACGGCTTCATGCGGCTAGACCCCATTGGGCCTAGGAAAACTCAAGGCTATTCCAAGAGATGGGGACTAATGGTGAACAGGAGCAAGGAGGAACTAACAAGCTGGATGGGCCACTAAGTGGATTCAGATGACCTCACTTGTCGAAGGCTACTGCCCCGACAGAGAGCGAGAGCAGTTCACCTATTCGTCCTCCAGTTTCATAGGTGAGAAGAATCAGAGCTCTATCTCGCTGGTTAGGACATGATTCAGCCATCTGCTTGATCTCGTCTTCCGTTAGAAGGGTCCCGGGTAGAATCGAGTGTCTTCTTGCTCTCTTACTCTTTATCCACTTTACTTCTGGGGGATATTCCTCGCCGTCCCCGTTTTTGAGCCATCTGTAAAACTGTTTGATGCATTCCTTCTCTGTTCTTTTTGTTTCATGCGATGTCTTTTCCTTTTCAATATGTGAGATCGCGGTGATGAGGTCTGCCCTAGTTGAGTTCTGAAAGCTTTGGTTGCCGAGAAGTTTTGACAGCTTTCCTAGTGTGAAAATATACCTGACTTGTCCGGGAACGCTGAGACCCTGTGCATTCCTAAAATTAACGTAGGATCGTATGACGTCTTTGTTGCTGATTGAGATCGATGGTTCGTCATTTAGCCCTAAGAGGGCAAGTTCTAATCTCCTGCCGTAATGGTGAATGTCACCCGCTGAGACTTGCATTACGGCATCCGATCGGCTGTGTGCGATTAATAGTTATACTGTGGTGCGGCCGCCGGGATTTGAATTCCCGAACCGCTGTTAAAGGCGGTTTCCCGGGTCGTCAGCGATCTGCTAAGCCATGCATTGGCAGGCTGATATCATAGACCAGGCTAGACCACGGCCGCATAAAACGAACACCGAAAGCTCCCAGTCATTTAAAGACTGGCCAACCTTGGAATCTGGCAACCTCCCAAACGGACAGGCATATACCCGATCGGGACGAAACTCCATTGTCTTAAATAGAAAAACCGGACGAGTTAACGATCTAGAAGACAGCCCCAATTGAGCATCCCACTAGAGAACCTGAGACGCGACCTTCGAACGCGACTGGAAAGTGACAGACAGATGTCCAGTGCGTGGGCCATAGTCCCGCTGTTACCGATAATTGTGGGAATAGTTGTTGTTGTCATCATATTCGCGGCTATATTTTCAGCAATCGGTTCTGTAGGTCCGTCTGGCACGACTACGACGGGGAGCGCCGCTTTAGGTGTCGCTCTATTTGGTTCAATATTCCTCCTGTATTTTCTCTATTTCGTAGTTTTGATTCTAGTGGCCGTGATGGTTTTCAAGATGGTGAGCCGACGCAATACTCACTTCAACCGGCAGATCCTCTTGCAGGAGGACATCATCAGCGTGGCTAGGGAGCTGTCTGCAAGGAAAGGCGTGGATGTTTCGATCTTGCTCAACAACATGGATAGAAGTGTGAGAGAGGCGCGATTAGAGGAGGTTGAGAAGAATGCGACGCTCTGGGCCATTCTAGTATTTGTCTCAGGCTTAGGACTTCTCTATGCTGGGTATTTCCTGATGAAGGACTTTTTCAGACATGAGAGGAGGGAGGACATGTTCATCAACGACATGCTCAGGACTTTCAACGCGATCGGAGTTCCCATAAACTTTCCCTACAGAAATCCTCCAATACCCGACCGGAGTTTCGCTCTCTACTTTGTCTTGACACTGATAACCGGAAACATTTTCGGGGTTTACTGGGTTTACGTCTTGGTCTCCGACCCTAACAACCACTTCCGACAGCAGATGCTAATGGAAGACACTATCATGGCGCAGCTGTCCGGGGCACCCTCGCCCGCCTCAGTTCCAACTACTGCTCCTCCTCCACTCTAGGCAGAAAAGACCTGTCTGTGTCTGTATGACCTCTCCTCAGCTCGTTAACCAGGAACCCTCTCTTTTAGCTCTCGTTCAGTTGAGAACAAAGACTGACGCTGAAATTCCCATTGTCCGTTTGTTGTTGCCTCTAGCGAGCTACCTCTTGTGGGCGATCTTCGCCGTCGCGTGGTGGTCAACCGGCGCGTCCGGGATCGTAGGCAATGGAGTCTCCGCGTCAATCCTCATCAACCCGACACCGTTGGTGGCCGGGCTAGGCGTGCTCGGGCTGGCC
>VBBR01000092.1 GCA_005881615.1 Candidatus Bathyarchaeota archaeon | reverse complement strand
TCTCCAGTAATTGCTTCCTCCAAGTCGTGTAATAAAGCGAGCTTTAGCAATCTTTCCACGTTGTGGCCGCGTCTTTCACCTTCGAATAAGCAGAGAATTGATAATGCAAACGAATGATCGGCCACCGACTCAGTTCTTTGAAGACGAAGCTTCTTCAGCCAGCCCCTCCGCGGTTCGGCCTTTAGTCTTGCAGCGAATTCCCAAAATCGGACAAGCTGGTCCAGAACGTACTCCCTCGTTGGTCGCGAATATTACCGCAATACCTAAAAACCCTTCACAATGCAAATACGTCAACTATTCAACCCGTCAAGGCATAGCAAATTGGTTAAGAAAATCCTAACTAGATTCGCCGTCGCAAAGAAACCAGCTCGATCTGAGGGTACGCAATACAGATCCCCGCGAATATATTTGCCAACAAAACTGACCGATGACTCTAGCTTTCCATTCAAAGAAGGAGATTTACTCACCATTCGAGTTGATCGCCGTAGGTTGATCGTTCAGAGGGCTCAAAAGAGTATTCTCCAGATATCTGGAAGCGTAGATGCCCGGCAGAAACCATAATACCGCCACGACTTCACCTGCTTTGAGCTGCGAGTCGAATGTCGAGAGTGACTGTGCAAGTTACGAATCTTACCGGGGAGCGTTTCTGGGGTCAAGACTCGCAATTGCCGCCTCAAGTCCAGATTGCTGTTAACATCAATATCGTCGGATTGGACATGAAAAATGAGTCCACAGCCGATGCTCCCTTTGTTTTCACGGTGAATTACAGTCCGTCGATTGCACAGCTTAGCGTCAAAGGCCGGGCGCAAGTGATCGGTGAAAAGGAAGAGATCTCAAGGATGATAGAAGAACACAAACAGAACAAGCCACCCCCGGTGGCGATAATCCAGGCGGTGTCAAGCATTGCGATGGCTGAGGCAATTCTATTGTCGAAGAGTCTCGGGATTCCCCCACCGCTTCCGCCCATGGGACTGCCGTCGGAACAGATGCTGGCGCAGCAACAGCAAGGACAGCGAAAATCCGAGCCGCGCTACACGACATGATTGGA
>VBBR01000093.1 GCA_005881615.1 Candidatus Bathyarchaeota archaeon | reverse complement strand
ATGGGACGGAGATTATCGTTCCCCAGAGTTTTTCCGGTCTGACACTCGTTTGTGAAAACCCCAATATATCGATGAGTTCAAACGTCTGCAAAAACCTAGAATTCTGCCAGTTTAGTTTCGGCCTCCCCTCTGGCATAATTTGGTGAGGGTTCTTACCTTGTTTCGAAGTGTATGCCGTAAAGTCTGTGGTACAGAACTATTCGCTAACTATCAAGTGATAAGTTAGCAGAACCGAAAGCGTTAAGGGAAGATTGTTCGTGGCTGTGGGTCTCAACGATAAAATGGGTGTTGCTCGTACGTTTCGTTAGTTCCTCGGTAGGTTGACCTGTTCTCATCAACTTCGCGGATTATTGTCATCGGCAGATTTCTCTTTGCGGCTTCAATTAATAGCCGTTGAAGGGTTGAGCCTCTGACTTCCTGCTTCGGCAACACTCGGAGAACTCATATTTTGCCGGGCTCGGGTTTCACGCCCTTGAGGCGACCAGCCACTCTGGCGTCCCACTGCTTCGCGTTTTGGCGGACACTCCCACCTATCGGTTATGCGAACGGCGGTTCTCCTACGACTCTTCTTTAAGAGAAACACCGCAAACGAACTAATAAACCAGAGAGTACCGAAAATGCGACCGAAGAGTTGACAGTGCCTGCTTGAATAAGGATCTGGACAAGGCGTGGAGAGAGAGACTGGTGAAGAACCATCTTGACCTCATCATTCTCCGCCTTCTCAAGAGCAAGCCGCGCTGGGGATATGAGGTCAACCTCGAGATCCGAGATCGGTTCAAAGTCTACCTTAGCGCCGGAACGCTCTATCCCCTCCTCCATTCAATGGAAGAGAAAGGCTACCTCCAGGCTGTCTGGGAGGCAGAGGGCGGTCGAGGCCGCAAAGTCTACCGAATCACTCCTAGAGGCGAAGAATTCCTAACCGCAGGCGCGCGGGCTGCAGAAGAGTTTTTGAGGCGGATTCAGTACGAGGCCGAGATAGGACCATTCCAACAAAAGCACGCCTAGACTAGACTTGAGACTTTGAGCACTTATATCCGCAAGTTCTGGAGATTTATGCGGAAAAATGAAACCGCGAGAGGCCTTCTTCTAGTAGGTATTGTCATACTTGGTGCCCTAGCCGTGTGGGGTGGAGTGCGGTTGGCTCTTAACACTGAATATCCGGTTCTCGTTGTGTCATCAGGAAGCATGTGCCCACCCATCAACTGCACGTTACCCGTCGGAGCCCTCATCGTAATTAGGGGTCAAGCCCCGAATGCGATCTTGGCGGGTCCTCCCCCGAACGGTTCAATAATCGTGTTTCGCCCCTATCCCTCTCAGCCCGATTTCTTGGTGGTTCACCGAGTTAGACAGGTCAATATTGCAAATCAGACCGGTAAGGGATACTTTTTCGTGACCCAAGGCGATAATTACGTCACTAATCCTGGTCCAGATAGCTGGCCCGGCTATCCCAACGGGGTTCCTTATTCCTCCGTGGTGGGAACCTACCAGTATACTATTCCTATCCCCTACCTGGGGTCAGCGATTCTGGGTATTCGGAATTTCATGTACGATGACGCTACAGGATCTCCAAGACCGGAGGGAATCTTCGTCATCGTCATTCTCATCATAGCTCTCTTCGCTTTTGAAGTGATTGAACCTTCTAAGAAACCAAAGCCGGACTCTTCTTCCTCTGAGGCGAAGGCAGAGCCCGCTCCGGCACAAGCCTCGTAGTCCCATTTCAAGAGATTCCCATATCGAAGTCATTGAGTTCGGAGGGGGCTGCGAAGAAGCTTCGGCGTCCTCATTATCCTTCAAAGCCAAGATAGAAGAATTAGCGATTGCTCGATGATCAGCAATGCCTCTCTACCAACTCGGATCGAAGAAACCAAAGGTCCATCCTACAGCAGTGATTGCTCCAAATGCGACCATCATCGGTGACGTGGTAGTCGGCTCTCGAACTAGCATTTGGCCTGGGGCGGTGCTCCGCGGTGATTACGGGAGGATTAGGGTAGGCGTTAACTGTAGTGTGCAAGACAATGTTGTGGTTCACTGCTCATCCCAGAATCCCGGTGTGATTGGTAATGGGGTCACAGTGGCTCACAGTGCGATTATTCATGCGTGCAGAATAGCCGATGAATGCCTCATAGGAGCAGGGGCCATCATCTTCGATGGCGCGAGAATTGGCAGCCACTCTATAATCGGGGTTGGGTCCGTAGTTCTCGAAGGGAGAACCATCCCGCCACGGTCAGTCGCGGTGGGTGCACCTGCCAAGGTGATAAGGAGGGCAACCGACAAGGATGTTCAGATGATAAGAGAATCCTACCGAGCCTACGTAAAAATGGCCCAAAAGTACGCTAGTACGGGAGCTTTCGAAACCCCGATCGGATGACGACGGGCCCGTTTTCGGGATCGCATCGGGGCTTTGTCCCGAGATTTTTCGGGAGTCTACCTGGCAGTCACTGAGTTCCTGTCAGTTTCTT
>VBBR01000091.1 GCA_005881615.1 Candidatus Bathyarchaeota archaeon | reverse complement strand
GGTGTTGTTGTGTTGGTGAGGCTAGGCGGATGTTGTCAGTTCGAGCTTCTTTTCTTCTTTCAGGAGGCTCAGCAGTGCAGTGTTGAATTCTTCAGCGTGTCCAGGATATGAAGTGCGGTCCACCATTGACCACGACTAGCCGTGCTCCCGGTATCATTTTTTGGCGGTCGGTTGTCCCGAGGAGGCGAAGGGAACGATCCGGTCAGCATCACCGTGAATGACTAGGGTCGGCACTTGGACGCTAGCCAGCTCCAGCTGACCCATGAGCCTATGCAGATCTTGGGCGAATGTATCATTGTAGCCGCTTGTCGGCTTGCTCGACTTACCGAAACCCCTGCGGTCGTAGGTGATTTACACGGCATCATGCATCAAGTAAGACCGGGAGTTGTTTCTCACAGGAGGCATCGCTCAGCGGATAACCATGGATTAGTACGATCGGCTTACCCGTGCCCATGATCCTCGTAATAGAGATCAATATTTCCAGAGTTTTCCTTCCTGACACTAACGATTGGCATCGAGATTCAATGCTCAGCTACGTTCGTTCTTATGACTCTTGACTGCCGCTTGACTACGCCCAAATTCTTTAATGCAGATGTGGCTCATCTTTTCTCTTCTGGAAATGATTCCGAAATATTTCTTTCTGACGAAAGGTGTTGGAAAGCACAAGGAGAACTTGGCCAGTTTCGAGCTGGCCCTCCGAGATGCAGGGATTCAACACTGCAACCTCGTACCCGTCTCCAGCATAATTCCACCAGGCTGCAAGCTTATCCCGAAGGAGAAAGGGGTCCAGATGTTGCATGCGGGCGAGATCACTTTTGTCGTGCTCGCGAGGAATTGCACCGAAGAGCCACATAGGCTGATCGCATCATCGATTGGCATCGCGATTCCTTCCGAGGAAAATCAGTACGGATATCTCTCCGAGCATCATTCTTTCGGACAACCAGAAGAGAGTGCGGGAGACTACTCGGAAGACCTCGCTGCCAGCATGTTGGCCACTACTATGGGTGTTGCTTTTGATCCGGCGACCGCATGGGACGAGAGAAAGCAGCTCTTCATGTCCAGCGGCCTGATCATTAAGACGACTCAGGTGACGCAGTCCGCAATAGGGGACAAGAGCGGCCTTTGGACCTCAGTCGTTGCAGCGGTGGTATTTCTGCCCGCAACCGCCACCACGTTACAGGACCTTTCTCCGTCAATTGGGCCCGCGGTCTGACAACGACCAAACTTTTGATATCTGGTTCTAACTCTCTCTATACTGATGATTCCGTGTGTCTAAGACCCCTAGCGAGACCATCATTGAACCGAAAGACCCGGTTTTCCACCAGATAGATGCTAGTAGTCAGAGGTTTGTTGAAAAGCTCTGCGAGCTCTGTAGACAGCCAAGCGTGTCGGCTCAGAACCTTGGACTCGTCGAGACTGCTGAACTAGTTAGGAAATTTCTGGCTGAAACCGGCTTCACCGTGGAGCTGTTCTCCCCGAGCAAAGGTCCTCCCGTAGTGTTCGCTGAACTTCCATCAAAGATCGGTAGAAGGACACTTGTCTTCTACAATCATTATGATGTCCAGCCGATCGAGCCTGTTGAGCTGTGGAAGAATCCTCCATTCTCGGCGACGTTGGAAGATGGTAGAATCTATGCTAGAGGAGCGAGCGATAACAAGGGAAACATCGTCTCTCGCTTGATGGCGATAGACGCCTTCTTGAAGGTGACTGGCGACGTTCCCTGCAATATCAAGTGGGCTGTCGAGGGTGAGGAAGAGATTGGAT
Source organism: Candidatus Bathyarchaeota archaeon (assembly GCA_005881615.1). Lineage (GTDB taxonomy): Archaea > Thermoproteota > Bathyarchaeia > 40CM-2-53-6 > 40CM-2-53-6 > 40CM-2-53-6. The sequence continues at coordinate 1,557 of VBBR01000091.1, read as the reverse complement.
CTCCCCATTTTTCCGAGTTCATTGCCCGATACAAGAATAGGCTGACCGGAGAATCGGCCATCTGGGAATTCGGAGGCCTCGACTACGAGGATAGACCACTGGTCACTCTTGGCTTGAAGGGAATGCTCTATGTCGAGTTCAAAGTTCAGACTGCACTGAAGGACTCGCACTCGGCTCGTGCCGCGGTCGTCGAGAATCCGGCATGGCGTCTGGTCCGGATGCTGGACACAATAACAGATGAGGATGGCAGGATCCAAGTCGAGGGCTGGTATGATGATGTCAAACCGTTCACTCCAGAAGAGCTAGAAGTCATCCGGGCAATGCCATTGGAAGAGCATAGCATCCGGGACGAGTTGGGTGTCAAGAACTTCCTCTTCGGCCTAACAGGATTCGAGTTCAAGAAAGCCTTCTATGGAAACCCTACAGCAAACATCGCCGGAATATGGTCTGGCTACACTGGCCCGGGACACAAGACCGTTCTTCCCTCCGTTGCCCAGGCGAAGATGGACTTTCGCCTCGTGCCTAACCAAGACCCGGTAAAGTTGGCAGAGAAATTGAAAAAACACCTAGTCCGGCATGGTTTCGCGGATATGGAAGTGAATCTTCAGGCAGAGAATCCTGCTGCACGGACTTCGATCGACTCGGCGATCTCGAAGATTGCAGCGAGGGCTGGGAGGGAAGTATTTCACAAGGAGCCCGTTATCCTCGTGACCTCGGCAGCTTCGGGTCCCATGCACTATTACACGAATACACTTGGTCTGCCGACAGTGGCCATTGGCTGTAATCATGCCAAGAGCAATACTCATGCCCCGAACGAGAACCAGAGGATCGACGTGTTCGTCCAAGGAAGCAAGTGGATAGCACGAGTCATAGAAGAATTCGCCACAGCCTAGTTGGCAAAAGCCCGCGCGAAACGCACGGGGTTGAGTCGTCCTCCGGCTCTGGGGAAAATTGATCGTGGAGATCGAATCGGATCCTGTCGAGGCTTTTTGATGGCGAGGAAGTAGAAGCGTTGGTGCGCAAAGTAGAAGCCTGAGCCTAGTGTGTCTATTGTGATCTGAACTGTGGCCCCGGGTTTGCTTACTGTAGGACCGTTCATGGGGAAAGTAACCGGGCCGGGGTTGCTCATCGAGTCTTGCAATGTCACAGCTGAGAGGGTTGCTGTAGTGTTTCCCCTGTTGGTCAACCATAAGTTGAGAACAGTTGCGTTTGCCTGGTTTGTGTCGTATCCTATCGTGTAGCCGGTTTGGACCAAGCCTTCTGGGGGGTATGCGATTTGGAATCCGCCGAATTCATACTTGTCGGTATGAAGGTCTATTGTATAGGACTGACCGGCCACGAAGTAGAATGCTGAGCTACTAGTGTTAACCGTGACTGAAGCCAAGATTGGCTGGGAATCGTAACACCACTGATCGTGTAAGGTGCAGACAACTTGACTCATTATACGGGATCCAATGGCAACCAGGGTACTTCGTTGGCCCATTTGCAATGTAGGAGCGCTTGCGGGATCAGGCTGTTGCCCGCTGGACCCATTCCAGCGAACCAGATCGTAAGCAG
>VBBR01000090.1:1230-2513 GCA_005881615.1 Candidatus Bathyarchaeota archaeon | reverse complement strand
AACGACTTTGAAGAAACTCGACTGGAACAATTCTCGATTGATCAAAACGAATATCGCCGAGGAGGTTAAGAAGCTGAAGCAGCACCCAGGAAAGGACATTCTGGTCTATGGTAGTGGTAAGCTGGTGAACACGCTGTTGAAGCATGACCTCGTCGATGAATTGCGGCTCATGGTCCATCCCGTTGTCCTGGGAAGCGGGAGACGACTCTTCGACGACAACGCGGAGACAATGAAGGTCCTGAAACTTGAAGACTCGAAGACGTTCCCCTCAGGCATAGTTCTCCTCTCATATCACCCAGCAAAGTAACGAAAAATAGAGGACGGGCCACGAGACCAGCGGCCCATACGGGGAATCCGAAAGATTCTACACTGAAAGTCTATGCATGACGACAATGCCACGTCCACCCGTGGACTCACGTTCCGCAAGAAAGCTGATCGAGAAGTGTTTTCCACAGCTCCAGGTCAGTCATTCAAAGCAGATAGTTACCGGCTGGGAGAACTTTGTCCTGGAAGTGAATAGGAAGTATGTCTTCCGGTTTCCTAAGTACGGGGAGACGGAGAAGCGTCTGAGAAACGAAATAGCGTTTCTCCCGGCACTGAGTAGACACCTGTCCACTCAGGTCCCTGATTACGAGTTCGTCTGGAAGGGAGGAAGGAAGTATAGGGGCTGGTTCGGCGGCTACCACAAGATCAGAGGAGTCACGGTTCAGAGCCTGCCTTTCAGAAAGGAATGGAAGAGACCGCTGGCTTCGCAGATCGCGAGTTTCTTGAAAGAACTACACAAGGTCAGATTCGAAGCCCATCGACTCAAGAACATGCCAATGTACTCGCCGAAGGAATGGTTCAGATCTATCACTTCAACATCGGAAGGTTCGCAGAATCGTCTACCCTTTGTTGGACTCTAGACTTCGCGCAAGGTCCGAGGAATTCTGGCAGAGCCTCCTCTCACAGTTCAGAGATGCAAATTTTAAGCCTACATTTATACATGGAGACCTTGGCACAGAGAATATCCTCTTCGACCCCGTTTCGGTCACACTGACCGGAATCCTTGACTGGGGCTACATGCAGATCAGCGACCCCGCGCTCGAATTCGCACACCTGTTCATGCACAAAGCTGAGCTGGGAGAGGAAGTTCTGAAACATTACGGAATCCGGGGATCCGATTGGAAGAACCGCGTCCAATGGTACGTCGACTCAGAACCCTTCTATGATATCATGTGGGGTATCGATCATCACTGGGACAAAGCAAAGAGGCTAGGACTAAGCCAGCTCTCAAAGACCCT
>VBBR01000090.1:0-1219 GCA_005881615.1 Candidatus Bathyarchaeota archaeon | reverse complement strand
GTCGATTGGCTTAAATGACGTATGTCATAAGCTAGATCTGCGTTGCGGCTTGATAGACTACGCACAGCTCCTTCTGCTTGGGGCAATCGCCGGACTGACCATCTTCTTGGGTCTACCCATGGCTCTGCTCCGGAATGTCAGCCGCACGAAGAAAGGATTCCTCAACGCGCTCGCGATGGGAATTCTCGTATTCCTGATAACTGACGTTTTGTCTGCCGCTTGGCAGCCAACAAAGCTCGCCGCAGTCGCCGGATACACGGGTAAGGGTCCCGTTATGGACGCGGTAGTAGATCTTCTGGCTTTGTTTGGTGGACTGGGCCTGGGACTTTTGGGACTGGCGCTTTACGAACAGAGGTATCTCAGAAGAATCATCTCAACCAAAAAGAGACTGGCGACGGCGGAAGATAATAACAACGAGGGAAGAAAACCTAATCCCACGATTCCGCGGGACAAGATGCCGCCACAGCACGGCGTTGAACTTTTCGGTAACCCTCAACATCTTGCAACAATGATTGCCGTGGGCATAGGATTACACAACTTCAGTGAAGGCCTAGCCATCGGCCAGTCCTATGCGTCAGGCGCGGTCGCCCTTGCAGTAGTTCTCATCGTAGGCTTCGGAGCCCACAACGCTACCGAAGGCTTCGGAATCGCGGGACCTCTAACAGGAATCCCCGAAAGAACCCAAATCTCATTCCTTGCCAAGATGGGCATAATCGGAGGCAGTCCCACCTTCATCGGGACCCTAGTCGGGAGCGTCTGGGTATCCCAACTAACCTACATCATGTTCCTATCACTAGCAGGCGGTGCCCTGATCTACGTTACTCTCCTAATGTACAATACCGCGAGAAGAGAATCCAGGAACGATCTGTTAATGGTCGGACTATTTATCGGACTACTAGGCGGATTCCTTACTGACCTGATCGTCACCCTGGGTGGAGCCTAGGCCAAGCTCCCTGGCAATTGGCACGTCCATTCCTCAGCTGTGATTTTACCCCCCACCGCGCCTTTTGCAGATGTCCCTTGACCGAATTGCAGGCTTATCAAACCAAACGAGTGAGAACAAAGGATCATCACAAGAGGTGAAATGATATATATGAAAAAGTTCATCCCGTTAGCAATCCTCGCTCTTCTCATCGTTCCGGCCTATGTCGTAGGTGCGAGATCTGAAAGCGTATCCGGACCGAAACCGTCCATCGTTCTCATCCACGGTGCATGGGCG
>VBBR01000089.1 GCA_005881615.1 Candidatus Bathyarchaeota archaeon | reverse complement strand
ATTCGATCAACTTTGCAACGGCTATTTCTCCGATAGTTTTGGGTTGCGTTGAATGACCTTAGCCTAGCAATGTGGAGCTGGTGACTTCAGCCGCTCGCTTGCTCTCCCTATGTCCACGCGGCGTGATTCGTGGGCGGGGTTTCAGCTTCTCAGACGGATCAAATCGTAAGCCCGAGATTTGGCTAGCAATACCTTAGAGGGGTGGCGTACGCGGTAACAACAACCAGT
>VBBR01000088.1:6772-7451 GCA_005881615.1 Candidatus Bathyarchaeota archaeon | reverse complement strand
CTGGCCAACATGAGTTCAGATGCCAGAGACGAGATCTTCTCCGACGGAATGACCGAGGAGCTGATCTCTGCGCTCTCGAAGATTGCGGGTCTAAGAGTCTTCGCGCGAACCTCTGTAATGAGGTACAAGGACTCCAAGAAATCCATCGGCGAGATCAGCAAAGAACTCAACGTCTCAGCTATCATCGAAGGAAGCGTACGAAAAGCAGGGAACAAGATCAGAATCGCAATCCAGCTAGCGGACCCGGAGACAGAAGAACAACTATGGTCCAAGAAGTACGATCGAAATCTGGAAGAGATCTTCGCCGTCCAGAGCGAGATCGCTCAGAAAGTAGCTAACGAGCTAGAAGTCCAGATCAACCGGGGCGAGAAACTCAACCTCACCAAGAAATCAACGGATAGCAAAGAGGCGTACGTGCTCTATCTCGAGGGCCGCCACTTCCTAAACACTAGGACACAAAACGGCCTTAACACGGCGATTGAACGATTCGAAAAAGCATTGAAGAAGGATTCTCAATATGCCCTCGCCTACACAGGAGTAGCGGACTCCTATGCCGTTCTTGCACTTCTCGAATTCATCCCACCAATAGACGCCTTTCCAAAAGCGAGAAAAGCTGCTGAGAAAGCGCTCGAAATCGACAACAGACTCGCCGAAGCACACACGTCATTGGGAGCTGTAC
>VBBR01000088.1:0-6722 GCA_005881615.1 Candidatus Bathyarchaeota archaeon | reverse complement strand
CCCGCCCACCAGTTCTACGCCGACTTCCTCAAATCGCAATGACGATTTGAAGAAGCGCTAGCGGAAATGAGCCATGCTCAGGCACTCGATCCGCTTTCTCTCGCGATCAACACCGGCGTCGGACACGTTCTATACCTGAGCAGACAATATGATCGAGCAATCGAGCAATACAAGAACGCGATAAAGCTGGACCGCGAATTCCTCCAAGCCCGCCTCTGGTTCTGTAGGCCCTATCTCCAGAAACGAATGTACAAGGAAGCAATAGCCGAATTGAACCATGCAGTCGCTCTATCAGGCGGCAGCACGATCTCACTCGCAATGCTAGGTCATGCGTACGCAGCCTCAGGCAACAAGAAGGAAGCTGAGAGGATCAACGAAAAACTCACCGAGAAGTCTAAGCACCAGTACGTTCCGTCTTACTGGATGGCGATGTTGCGCATCGGCTTTGGGGACAAAGATGAGTCGTTCACCTGGCTCGAAAGAGCTTTCCAGGAACGATCGAGCTGGCTTGTATGGGCCGGTGTTGAGCCAAGATTCGACACCCTTAGATCCGACCCACGATTCGCCTCGCTGATGGCCAAGATGAAGCTCAAACCACAGAAGGACGCTGGACTAGGCATTCGCGGATGGCTTAAGGGTCCTAGCAAATAGCTGGTTATAGGAAAAATTGTTCGGGAACGTTTAGATACGTTCTCCCGCCTACTAGGCTTGTCTCTGAATGCCCGAGCTTGACGATGTTGATTCCAGGATACTAGGGATCCTTGTTGAGGATGGGCGTCGGTCTTTTCGCGAAGTCGCTCGTCGCGCTGGCGTAGCCACCCCGACCGTTCAAGCCAGAGTCAAACGAATGATGGAAGAGGGTCTCATCCGCAGGATATCTCCGATCTTCGATGTCTCCAAATTCAAGCAAGGACTTGTATTCCATCTCTATCTTCAGGTCAACCCGGCTGAGATCGAGAAGGTCGCTCAGAAGCTCGAGAAAACTACAGAAGTCCGGGGCATCTATCTCACGACCGGAGAAAATAACTTAACACTTCGAGTCGTGGTTGATAGTCTAGAACAGCTGCAACGTCTCACCGAAACTCTAGACCGGGAGTTCGGGGTCAAGCAGAACTCTAGCCAGATGGTCGTGCGGATCTTCAAAGACGATCAAACAGTTGTCGTAAGTCCTGGGACCGAGGTCCGTCTCAAGTGTGAAACCTGTGGCGAACCAATAGGAGCAAAACCCTTCGTTCTAAAAGTCGCAGGGCACGAACGATTCTTCTGCTGCCCAAGTTGCCAAGAAAAGTTTCGGGAGAAATATGAGCCCAAGCTTAAGGGACTATCACTAGCCATCGAAGTCCCAGAATACCCTGGCGCGCAATCGACCTAAGGGTCGTCCGACTTTACATTTGTAAAGGCCAGTAGTTTAGACGTGCTCGAGTAGTAGGGGTTCATGGCCAAAGACCCCATTTGCGGGATGTTCGTGGAAGAGGGATCGCACGCCCTCACAGCTACCCTTCATGGAACACGATATTTCTTCTGTAGCGAAACCTGCCTGACCCAGTTCCAAGCCCCAGAGAAGGCCCTTACTCGGCTGAAACAACTGGTTCTGGTCGGGACAGTATTGACCGTTCCCATTACGGCCCTGACCTATCTTCCTCTGATCCCGTCGAAAGACATCAACAACCTTGTCATGTTCCTCCTCTCCGTTCCGGTCCAATTCGTTGTGGGATTCAGGTTCTACAGGGGCTCCTACGACGCCCTCCGGTCTCGAATCGGAAACATGGACTTGCTCATCGCCCTTGGAACCTCAGCAGCATGGGCGTACAGCTCGATAGTCACGTTTTTCCCAGCATTCTTTCCGAGTAGCGGAACATACTTCGAAACCTCAGGAATAATCATTACCCTGATACTAACCGGAAACCTCCTCGAACGCCTCACCAAGCAACGAGCCTCCGAGTCAGTCCGGAAGCTCCTCGAACTACAGCCTACGATGGCCACGGTTATCAGAGACGGTGGCGAGGTCGATATTCCCATCGAAGACGTTCGAGTTGACGACTTGTTTGTCGTGAGACCGGGTGAGCGGGTGCCTATAGACGGGGTCGTCGCGGAAGGAAGTTCTGCGTTAGACGAGTCGATGATAACAGGCGAAAGCCTCCCGTGCGACAAGAGTGTCGGAGATGAAGTCATAGGGTCTACGATAAACAAGACTGGACTTCTGAAAGTCCGAGCTACAAAAGTCGGACAGGACACCGTCCTCTCGCAGATTGTAAAGCTGGTCGAAGAGGCCCAGGTGGGAAAAGCGCCTCTTCAGAGACTGGCGGACAGAGTGTCAGCTTACTTTGTACCGTCAGTCATCCTGATAGCGACGGCCTCAAGCCTTCTATGGTACTTCGTGGGCAGAATAGGCCTTGCCTATTCCCTCTTAGCCTTCGTATCAGTAATCATTATCGCATGCCCGTGTGCCCTCGGATTAGCGACACCCGCTGCACTTCTGGTAGGAGCGGGTAAAGGAGCCGAGAGCGGGATCCTCATCAAAGGAGGAGAGAATCTAGAGGAAGCGCACAAAGTCGACACGATAGTGTTTGACAAGACAGGAACCCTCACAAAAGGCGAGCCTTCTGTCACGGACATTGTTCCCCTAAGCGGGAAATCGGCGAAGACAATTCTGCACTTTGCTGGGTCTGCCGAGATAGGAAGCGAACACCCCTTGGCCCAAGCCGTGGTCAGAGAAGCCTGGAAGTTACAGTCAGACCCGTCGTCTCCCTCCGGTTTCGAGGCTCTTCCAGGCCTTGGAATCCGAGCAGAAGTGGACGACCGAAGGGTCCTGTTGGGTAACGCTGTCCTGATGAGAAAATTCTCGGTTCCAGTCGAAAGCTATTCGGAACAGTTAGAGCCTCTTCAAAACAATGGAAAGACAGCAGTATTCTTGGCGGTAGACGGAGAACCATGGGCGATTCTGGGACTCGCGGACACGTTGAAGGAGACTTCAGTGAGCGCCATTAGGATCTTAAAGTCAATGGGCCTCAATGTGATAATGCTCACAGGTGATAATGAAAGAACTGCCGAAGCGATTGCTTCAAGCCTCAACCTGGACCAAGTCATTGCAAATGTCCGCCCTGACGAGAAGGAGAAGGTTATCGAGAATCTGCAAGCCCAGGGCAGGAGAGTGGCCATGGTTGGGGATGGGATCAACGATGCTCCCGCCTTGGCCAAGGCAGACCTTGGAATTGCGATTGGAAGCGGGACAGATGTGGCGAAGGAGACGGGAGGGATAATTCTGATTAAAGATGACCTCAGGGACGTGGTTAAGGCATTACAACTGAGCAAAGCTACTGTGAGAAAGATCAAAGAGAACCTGCTCTGGGCCTTCCTCTACAACATCGCTCTAATCCCAATAGCCGCAGGAGTCCTGGTGCCCTTTTTGGGTCCTGGAATCTATAACGTGCTCCCCCTGCTAGCTGGAGCAGCAATGGCGTTCAGCTCGGTAACCGTCGTTTCGAACTCACTACTGCTGCGAAGATTCACGCCGAAGCTATAGGAGGTGAATTGATGCAAAAAGATCCAGTCTGTGGCATGATGGTGGACGAGAAGAAGACGAAGCTAACCTCGAAACATGAAGACAAGACCTTCTACTTCTGCTCGGCATCCTGCAAGACTACTTTCGACAAAGACTCCCATCGATACGGACACCAGTAGCCCTAAAGGTTGGCGCGACCAGTACCGTACAAAGAGGGCTCCATTAGTTTCCGGGGATTTTCTGGGCGACCGGTGACCAAGTCAAGCCCAAGATGCTGCCGATCAGCATTAGCAGCGAGCCCGCAAAGAAGCCCCAGGCAGTTGGAAAGGCCAGCAGAGATGCGATCAGAACCAGAACCGAGCCCGTCCTGAAGCTGTTAACTTCAGAGCGGCTCATCATGAAAACTCCGACGATCGCCACCCCGAGCGTAACAGCCAGCAGAGGGATCCACATCCACGTGAAGCCTCCCCATCCAGACATCAACCATGGACTATAGCTGCTCATCATCCCCGATCCGCTATAGTAAGTGCCCATCATGCCTCCCATCATACTACCTGTCGTCCCGAACGCTTGGAACATGCCGAGGGCAGCCGCTCCGATGACGAGTGCAGCTATGAATTGGACTACTAGGCCAACTAACGATAGGGCGAACGGTGCTACGGGTCTCTCAGCTATTGCACTTTGCATCTTACTCTAGTAATGAGAGCATCATCTGCCGATATAATCAGGAGGTTCACAATGTCTGCGTCTGACAGCCATTGTGTGCGGGAGCGACGAAATGGTTCCAAGGCCGCTTGCACCGTCTTTGGGTAAGGCCGTCCGACTTAAGAGGCAAACGAGAAAGTTACGAGAGGGTCTTCGAGAGCTTGAAGTAGGATGACTGGCGCGGAGAAACACGAAGATCACTCCCATCATAGCCACGCGAATGCCGACCCAACCATCTACACCTGCCCCATGCATCCAGAGATCAGATCCACATCTCCTGGAACTTGCCCAAAATGTGGGATGAAACTAGTTCCTATCACCGCGACCGAGAGAGGAATGGATCATCACGAGCATGCTATGACGCCTGCATCCAAGATGTCGCGCTGGGAGAAATTCAGGATGAGCATGACCATGACGATGGGCATGGAGCACACTGGCGTTGCGGGCAGAGAAATGGCGAGGATGATGGAGCTGGATATTCGCCAGAAATTCTTCTTCGCACTGATACTATCAGTTCCAATCATCCTTTACTCGCCTCTTGGAAAGCTCATCTTCGGCTCTCAGCCACCAGCTCCTATACCGGTTCCCTGGATTCTCTTCCTACTGACAACTCCCGTGTTCTTCTACTCGGCCTGGATTTTCCTCTATTCAAGCGTCAAGGCTCTTCAAAATCGAACATTGAACATGTCGGTTCTCATCGCAGTGGGCATAACGGCAGCCTACGGGTTTAGCGTTCTTCTCACGATTTTGCAGAGTTCGGATTCCTATTACGAGGCAGCCGCCCTACTCGTCACGTTCGTCCTCTTTGGGCATTGGATGGAGATGAGATCTCGGCGCGGCACAACCGACGCCTTGCAGGCTCTACTCCAGCTGGTTCCGCCTCAAGCTAGAGTTCTCCAAAACGGGAAAGAGAATCTAATCCCAACTTCAGAGTTGCAGGTTGGCGACATCATAATTCTGAAACCCGGGGACCGAGTTCCTGTTGACGGGACAATCGTTGATGGCGAGACGGCGATCGACGAATCTCTGGTGACAGGTGAATCCCTTCCAGTTGCGAAAAAGAAGGGGGATAGTGTCATCGGCGGATCCATAAACCAATCCGGGTCTGTCAGGTTCGAGGCAACAAAAGTTGGCGATGAGACGGCTCTCGCGCAGATTGTAAAGCTGGTGGAAACTGCTCAGAACTCTAAAGCACCTGGTCAGAGGTTGGCAGATAGGTTTGCCCAGTATCTTGTTGTGCTGGCAATCGGTGCGGGTCTGGTTACGTTTCTGGTCTGGTTTGCGGTTGCTCGGCAACCTGTACTCTTCGCCCTGACCTTTGCGATCTCCGCCATAGTGATAGCTTGTCCTGATGCTCTGGGCCTCGCAACGCCTACCGCAGTGGCGGTCGGAACTGGTCTCGGCGCGAAGCACAACATTCTGATCAAAGACGCTCCGACACTAGAACAGGTATCGAAGATCCAATCTGTGGTTTTCGATAAGACTGGGACGCTGACGGAGGGTAAGCCGAGAATCTCGGAAATCGCCACTGTTCAAGGGTGGAATGAGGATGAGGTTCTGAGACTCGTTGGCGGGGCTGAGGCTGACTCCAACCACCCGTTAAGCAACGCTGTGCTTGAGGAGGGGAAGAGGAGAGGGCTGAAGTTGCCGACAAGAATCGAGAGGTTCGAAAACTTGCCCGGTCTGGGAGTCAGAGCAAGCATCGGAGGAAGAGAAGTGCTGGTGGGAACTGTGAAGCTGATGAAACAGAGCGACATTGATACCTCTCCCCTGCAAGAAAAGGTCAATCAGTTGGTCGAGAGGGGCGAGACGATAATGGTTCTAGCCGTTGATGGTGCAGTAGTAGCAGCCATTGGCGCGGCTGATACTGTGAAGCCGACGGCTAAGGTGGCGGTGTCGAGACTGAACCAGCTTGGCATTGAGACAGCCATGATTACTGGGGATAACCGGACAACCGCCGAAGCGGTCGCGAAAACGGTTGGGATCAAGCGGGTATTTGCGGACGTCCTACCACAAGACAAGGCAGCATTCGTTAAGAAGCTGCAAGACGAGGGAAAATTTGTCGCGATGGTAGGCGATGGCGTGAATGATGCGCCAGCTCTGGCTCAAGCTGACGTCGGAATTGCAATCGGGGCCGGCACAGATGTGGCGATAGAGACTGCAAAAGTAGTCTTGATGAAATCAGACCCCTCAGATGTCCTTCGGGCGATAAGGCTGAGCAAGGCAACTGTCACGAAGATGAAGCAGAACCTCTTCTGGGCTTCATTCTACAACATCCTCGCAATCCCCATCGCAGCTGGCATCCTCTACCCCAACTTTGGAATAATTCTTCGACCCGAGATTTCCGCCCTGCTCATGAGCTCATCCTCCATAATCGTTGCAACCAACGCTGTTCTGTTGAAAAGGACGGAAAAAAATCTGGTCGCCGTCTAGGCCAAGTCCAGCTATTCTGAGATTCTTATAGGGCTCGCGGATGACGCGGCAGGGTGCGGCTAGTCCACGTCTCGCTCCTCGG
>VBBR01000087.1 GCA_005881615.1 Candidatus Bathyarchaeota archaeon | reverse complement strand
CAGTCGCCCTGGAGGACTCCCATGAAGAACCTACGATCGTAAGGGTGATGAAAGGTAATGTTGACACGGGTCCCAATAGTCTCGTCTAGGAGTTCAGAGTAACCAGGCTGCTCTAATCGGAAATGTTTCTTGAGAAGCTTGTAGAGAGCCTCATGCTCAAACGGAGACAACTCACCTTCTACTAGAATCTCGGCGACGGGTCTACCTGTTTCCAAGGCGTCTATCCTCGAAGAAATGTCAGATCCAAGAATCTCGTGAACTCTATTCACGGCGTCTTTGGTGCGGTCATGCCCATCGCCGCGACCACGACTCCAGCAATCATGCAAACCAGGCCCTCGACTAACATGAACCACCCGAATGCCGAGTAACCCGGCAAAGAAAAGCCCAACGAATTTGACAGGAGGAATATCGTATTTCCGTACAACACTAGAACCAGGCTCACTACTGCGTTGAGTGTCTTCATACCAGCAAGTTCATCTTCACATCCTTAGAAGCATTGCGGGAGAAAAGATCTCCGCTACAGCTTTGCCAACAACCAAAGGGGCATTCTTCGAAGAAACGTTCGACACAATTGACCATAATATCGCAGAGGAAGAAGAACTTGTCTCACGCATAATCCGTCAACATCAGCAATCCTTTTGTTCGCGGATCGCTCATCTGTCAAAGGACAAGGCGCGGTTTGGATACTCGGAATTTCAGGTTGGCCGCTGGGACCAGTTACATACTCTTCCTTCTATATGTCGCTGCCGCCCGTTTCGTGTCCGTTTCAACAGCCCAAACAGCAGATTTTGTTTACTGGTTCCCAATCGCGTTCATCTTCCTCCTAGTAGTCCCAAGTCTAGTCTTGATAGCGGCAGAGATCGGTCAGTGGATTTCTAGGAGAAAACAAGCGAAGAGAAAACCGCCCGTTAGCTGGCAAGAAGGACTCAGAACCTAGTATCAATGAGCTAGACTCGGTTCCTATCTGTGGCGGCTGCGGGGTTTGCGCCCCAGCAATCCTTTTTTCTCGGCTGTCTCAAGCTATCTCATTATTCTAAGACAGTGAGCAAGACAAAGTGCGAATGCGTTTTGTGATTGGTGTCCTAGCATTGGTCGTCGGCGGGTCGCTTCTGGGTTATCTGCCATTAGACCCAATCTGGGGTCTCGTGTTGATAGCATCGGTCGGGATATTCTGGCTTGTGGACAAAGAGAAGGAGCTGCCCCCGTCGCCCGAGTTAAGCGAGCCCTTGAACACGAGAGACACTACAAGAATTATTGCATTCTTCATCTTCTTGATAGTGATTGGGCTATTCAATCTATTACCATACTTGATGGCAATCGGCTACTCTTCTGGAACAATTGCCATGTTCATTACATTCGATGCCTGTCTCTTCATAATCATAATCGTCGGGGTTCTGTCTGAACGCAGTAGGAAAATAATCCGTGACAAAATTCAAAAGCTCTTAGAGGACAAGTCAGCCAACAAAACCGGACTGTAAAGAGCACACCGCGTTCTTGATTAGTCGGACTCAACCCTGCTATTCTTAGGATGATTCGAACAAGATGCCCAATTTGTGGTGTCGAGATCGAGACGATGCTCTATAGAGCCCATCGGGAAGCCTCACATCCAGACTATGTCCAGTGGGGTAGACGCAAGGTAAGACTCTCCATTTATCTCATCCTCCCCTCCTGGTTTTCACTAATCGTTGTGGATGCGTTATTCGGTCGATTTCTCACCCCGGATTTTCTTTTCGCTGGTGTTGTCGCATACGTAATCGGAACAGTAATTGTCGTTATGCTGGTAGAACGCAGGAAGATACGAGAGCTTAGAGCTGCGTGGAAGGAAACCCACCCGCTTTTCGAGAAGGAAACAAAGACTTGAAGCCTCGAACTGGGAGTTGGCGTGTCGTACAAATCCTCGCTACGATTAATCTGGCGGCCTGGATAGGGGTAGCCATCCTATTCTGGTTAGGTCTCTCTTCTTTGAATAATCTGTGGATTGTTTTTCCTCCCGTCTCCTTGTTGGTAATTACACTAGCCTATCCGAATCTCTACCATATGCCCCAGAAAAAGAGTTCCACACAACCGTGACGATTCCGAGATGACTCGAACCGTTCCAGCAACCCTTTTTTCTTTGGACGACATCTAATCCTCGGGAACCAAATGGCGAGTGACAGGCTCGTCAAACGACTACTTTGAGTCTACAGCATCTTCATGCTATACTTGGTAGTGGCAAGTCTGCTCGGAGTTGCGGGTGTCGTGTATCTCCCCCTGCGTATGGGCATGACGTATCTCTCTATCTTTTCCTTGTTTTGTATTGGACAGTAATTGCCCGACGCATCACAGTGAGACGCCAGAAAAAACGAGCAACTCCGACCAAACCGTGGTGAGAGACATGCACAGACCAGACCGAATCGGTGCCTTGGTCCTCACGTTCGCCGTGATCGCAATCTACATTGGCGTCGCGAACCTTCTAAACTGGTTAAGTCTAGCTTCTCTTCCGCTTGGGACAATTGACGCAGTCCCCATCATGGTAATTGATGTGGCTATCCTGAATCTCTACGTTATCCGCCAAAGAAAACGCAACCAAACAAGCCAAAATCCTCAGTAGAAAGAGCCAGTCATTAGCAGTCTTTTTTCTTGGTCGTCTCAAGGATTCTGCAAGCTCGCTATTCTCTTGGTTATACTTGGATGGTCACCGTACTCCGGCCAATCATTCCCTTGCGAAGCATCATGCTCTCGCAGGACCTCAAGCTTCCGCAAGACCTCGATCAAGGACTGCGCTCCAATAACAAGAGCGGCTTCTCTGTCTGCTTTCAAGACGAGGCTCCTGCCCAATCTTACAGCACTATACATGCCGAGAGCAAGAATGACAATACCGCCCACGAGGAGACCAAAAACAAGCTGGATAGATGGGTGTGGGAGGAACAGATACGAGAAGACAAGAAAGCCTATGAAGAATAGTATTCCGGGCAGAAACCTGATCAACTTTCCAATGTTATAGTTTCTCCAGTCTCCTGTGGAAGATCAACGAGGGTGCAAGAATAGGACCCCAATCTTCAGCAACAAGTCGTCCCTGTAGGATAGGAGAGATGAGCAGCTTTGTACCTTCGGGGACAGGAAAATGCGGAGTGACAACCTCCGCACCCTTCCTACCTTGATTTGTTACACTCTCTCAGGACACGGCAACTAGAGAGAACCCGGTCAGACCCAAGATGTCGCTGGTTCGGCGAGCAGTCTCAAGAATCGTATCATCCTCGGATGACAACTTAGCAGGGATCGCCTTCTAGCCAATTATTTCTCGATCTAATACCCTTGATTCCCGGATAGAAGGGTTTGAGCCTCGTTTATACAAGAGTAGTGTCCTTCGAGAATTGAGAAGATGTCATCAGGCGCTCGGCCGAGTCCGTTGATTCGATGTCCTGTATGTGACATTCCTCTTATTGATAGGGACGATTACATG
>VBBR01000085.1:4565-9684 GCA_005881615.1 Candidatus Bathyarchaeota archaeon | reverse complement strand
GGCGGGAAAACTAAGGTCTGTTATTGATCGGCGATATCCGTTAGAGCAGACTGCCGAAGCTCACAGGTATGTCGACACAGGAGAAAAGCGGGGGAACGTTGTCATCAGCGTTCACTAAAGGCGAGTACACGTATAGGCGACACCCGGCTCAGCGGTTGCGACGGGCGACATCCGTATCACCGACACGAAACCTCCCGCTGACCTTAACATCCGCATGGACCCCCAGCCCTTCCCAAGGCGTTTCCTAGGGAATATCAGGTCGATGACAAGGATCATCCGCAAGCAAGGGACATGGGTCGAAAAGTCGTAGCTTCTCCATATGAGATCCCCGACCAAAGGTAAACTTGAACCGGATTTTTCCTCGAAACCACTTTAGACACCATGCCGGAAGAAACAGTGCCGGCGAAAATCACCTTTTAAGGAGACTTTCGCGGGGGTGTCTCTTAGATCAGTCATGGCCCCGGACACTTTAGCTAATTTCTCAGATATCGTCTGTAGCTTTCCGTCGGTAGCCATGGGCTCGTCTTCGGAACCTGTGTATTAGAGATTTTTTGAATTGGGTTCAGAACTAGTCCCTTGGGTACTTACCTCCTCTCTTGTTCGCCTCAGTTGATTATCGAGCCACTCTCTTCCTCTCTCATTCATTCCAGCTGAATCTGCCAGGCCACGACGTTTCATTGAAGGAATTCTTTGCGTTACATATTCTTCCATTTCACGACTGTCGCCGAATTGTTTACTGAATAGCTTTAGTCTATTCCGTGCAAGCTTCAATGACTCCTCGACGAGACTCCTCGATCGTTCTCCCCAAAGCTCTGATGGGCACGTAATGTTATCGTCTATGTAGTCCACATAAAGCGCGGATTGCTTAAGACCTTCAGCTTCAGGTTCAGTTTTCATTTCGAGAAATGTCCGTTCCGCGGTGGTGCTCGATAAGGAAAACATTTCCATCAGCGATACTCGGGTACGCTTCAGGGTATGACTCCGAAATCTCTTCCAGAATTTTCTCCACAAAACCTTGTCTCCCGGTCCGTGGTAAGCTCCTCCCAGAAACACTAGTAGCTTGCCGATTTCCTCGAAACAAATCAGAGTTAGAGCATATGCGCGGGCATATCGCTTGTTATTGAGCAGGAGTTCGGCTTCCTCGCAAAGTTCCTGCGCATTTTGTATGCAATTTTGAAAGCCCTTTAGGATCATCGTGTGAGTCAAAGGGCCTTCGTACTTTCTCGGGCTCATGTTTGCAAGTTATGGAAAATCAATCTTTATAGCCACGATTGTACTCATTCGTCTGTGAACGCCGTAGGCGGAAACATAGGCACGAGAAGCTAGAAGTTAGAAAGGAGAAGTTTGCTGTCGAGGGAGTCATTCCCTCTGCGATGGGCTCGGGACACATGAAGTATGATTTTTTGAACATGATAACAAACTGAGTGCTTCCGGCGATCAAGAGGTCCCAAGAGGAGGTGAGAAAGCCAAGATGGGCAAAGGAAAAGGCAAGGCCGGGTATCCAAGCAAGACCGGTAATCCTTCGGGCAAAGGACGCGACAATACACCGAAGAAATAGGATAACCGACTGGGTGAGGAAATCTCACCCAACCCCTATTTTTCCAGAGTAGAGTGAAAGTGGAGTGAAAGTGTCGGGCGCTCCAGAAAGGCAATAATAAGGGGACCCGTCCTAATGCGGATGCATTGTCACCGACACTTTCTGACGAAGAACGTGTGAAGAAAACCCGAGATATCCTAGTTTCTCACAAGGGCAAGAAGAACGTCATAAGCGCGCCTGACATCGCCAAGATCATCGGGATTGATGAAGGAGATACTCACGTCCAAACTCGACGAATCGTTCTGAAAGCTATGAGGAAATACGGGATTCCAGTAGCGTCAACCAATACGAAGCCTCCCGGATATTTCTTGATCACCAACCGGGACGAACTAGATGAGTATAGAGCCAGCCTTCAGAATCGAATCTGGGAACAAGAAGATAGAATAAGGCTGGTTCTCGAAAATTTCGTGAACACATATGGACCTCTCGACGAGGGCGAAGAATGAACGAGCCTGCACGACTTGCGGCTATCTGATGTATGATAAAGGTCCCTCTGCGAATCCGTCTGAGCACGTAATCGAATGTCCTAATTGTGGGGAGGCTTACTTGCTTCCGAAGAAAAAGGTCGAATCTCGACGGTCTACCGGTTCATCGTAATAGTGAATCTTCTTCTTGATCAGTTCCTTCCACCTCTCACCCTCGTTCGCTCTAAAACCGACTTCATAACCGACGCTTCTGCGACCCATTTCGTATGCTACCTTGGCAGTAGTTCCGCTCCCAAGGAATGGGTCGAGAACAGTATCGCCCTCGAAGGTGAACATTCTCATTAGTCGCCTCGGTAACTCGTCTGGGAAAATTGCTATTCCTCCAATCTGTCGAGAGCCGTTGAATCGCCAGACATCATTCGCCGCCATGACCTCTCGCATCTTCACCAAGTCCTTGTTCCGCAGTGGTCGATACCAGATACCGTTGAAAAGGCTCCGCCACTCTTTGAGTTCGATCTTCTCCTCCGCCTTATTTTGGGGAGGCTTCGGAGACGGGCCTAGTTTCTTGAAAATCGCGATGTACTCGTAGTTGTAGCTCACGTATCCGTTTCTCGGGTAGCCGTAAGAACCCATGACACTCGCCCCGCCAGTTGTCCTCGTAGTCGATATCTTCTGCCAAATGATGCTCCCAAGATAGACCACTCCTTTGCCGCCGAAGCTGGTCACGATATCATTGACCAAATAGGCATGCAAAGGGACAATGTGGTAAGGCGTGCTCTCGTTGGCTCTGACATACTCATCTCCAATATTGAGACAGAGCCGACAGCCTGGCTTGAGGGCTCTGAAGCACCCAGCCCAGACCTTCCTTAGCTCCTTGATGTAGGTAGTGAGTTTGTCTCGATATCCGATCTGCCGACGATTGCCGTAATCCTTGATGTTCCAATAAGGAGGCGAGGTGACGACCAGGTGCACTGATTCGCTTGCAACTTCTCTCATATCACGCGAGTCAAAGCCAAGATAGAGCCGATGAGTCGGGTGTGCTGTTTGTGGCTCTGCTTCAGTAGGACCTATGAGAGCCAAGTCGTATTGTGCATTGAAAAACTAGATTTAAACTCTTGTGAATGAAAGTGAAAGTGAACCAAAAGATTCTGATCCCGGGTACAGTCGATATTTCTCAAAGGTCAAACTACTCGCCGTTTCACATTGAAATCTGTTCCTCGCATTGAGCTTATACCTATAGCGAAGGTACACCCAATCAATTTTCAGTCAAGACTTCGATTTGACAAAGAGAAGCTTCGCGAACTAGGAAGGTCTCTCAAGGCCACGAGTGGTCCCATCGAGCCTATAGTGGTTCGTTATGTGAAAGGGGACTATCAACTAATCGCGGGAGAGAAAAGATGGAGAGCCGCCAAGGTCGCGGGAATACCGAGATACCCGCTATCATGAAGGAGTTTACTGATGCTGAGGCACGCCTTCATTCTCTCATTGAAGACATAGATCGAGAAGATCTAACCTCGGCGGAGCGGGAGAGAGCCGTAACGGAACTCTGGGGAATCCGGCGACTGGAAGACGCAGAGAGAACTGGCTGCGGCTCTTGGAAAAGACTGAAAGGGATTGTTTTATGGGACCTACTGGTGGGTGTGCTTCGCTTCAAGGTCATCCTAGTTGGATTATCTCTTCTTGGGGCTTCGAGAGTTCCTGGTACCCGTTCGATGTTACTAGAACATCCTGTTCTAGGTTGCAGGTGCCGAGCTTGCTGGTCACGGACGGCTCTATGGTGAAGACCATGTCCCGCTGAACCGTCTTCTCTCCCTGCTTACCATACCTGTTCGGCCATCTGGGACCCAATAGAGGGCCGATCTCGTGAGTGCTCCTTCCCAGCACGTGGCCCAATGCGTGTTTGTATTCCGGATAGCGTCTCTTAACGATCAAGGCTCTTCCGGCCTGGTCGACTTTGTAGCCGGGAACTCCAGGCTTGAGAATCGCAAGGGCGGCATCGTTAGCATCTCGGGCAACCTTGAACATCTGCTGCACTCCCTTCGGGACCCGTCCGGAGCCGACGAAGTAGTTTCTCTGTATGTCGCTACAATACCCGTCGTATTTCACTCCAAAGTCTAGCTTGACAAAGTCGCCGTCCTTGATCTTAGTCCCGTAGTAGCCCACGTGGGCCATTGGAGCGTTGCCGACCACGACTGAGGGACATCGATCATAGGCCCATGCCGAATCCAGTTTTCTCTCTGTCAGAAGCTTGTGCGCAAACATGTGAACATCCTTGTCCCTCTTGCCCGGCTTGATCGCGGCCTCAACCGCATCGTAGACCTTTTCACATTCAGCAATCGATTTTTTCACTAGTTCGACCTCGGCTGGTATCAGCCTCGCCCGTAGAGCAATGGCGAGGTCCTCTCCGGAGACCAGCCGCTTCGAGTAATCCTTCAACGCGGCTTTGAGATACCGTTCCATACCCGAGGTGAGTCCATCAGCCGCACCCTCATCATAGCTTGTGTTTACAGCAATCTTCTTCGGCTTCCTCCTCCTAACAAACTCGTTCAGCTTGGGTGCCGCGCCCTCGCTACCATACCCAACTATTTCATCGTAGAACTTCTGCTGCCTAACAGTCTCTTCCTCAAGACTCCCGACAATAGCAGTCTTCGTCCCGGTCCGTTCGATGATGGCGGCTGAACGCCAGGTCAGGTCGCTGAATCGGAGATCCTGTACTAACGGGTCCTCGTTGCCTTCCCTTGTGAATGTAATCCACATGTCAACCCCTTGCGCCTCCATGGTGTCCCTGACAAGCTTCAGCTTCTTCCTCAGGAACTCTATCTTGAGGGGAGATCCAGCGAGTTTCACGCGTTGCTTGCTGGAATGAACGAACTTATCGTTTTGCCTCTAACAACCAGCCCCCACATCAAGCCGGTCAGAAACAATCGGGTTATCGAATCAGTCTTGCCGAGTTGAGGATGAATACGAGTTCTGAGACTACGTGGATGCCAGCAGCAAATAATGGATTGAGCAGACCTTCGAAAGCCAGGCCAAGCCCGATTCCATCCACGATCAGTGTTCCATAGAAATTCTGCATGATCACACCGTAAGCCTGCTT
>VBBR01000085.1:0-4557 GCA_005881615.1 Candidatus Bathyarchaeota archaeon | reverse complement strand
GCTTCTTCGATCGCGATATCTGTCCCAGCACCCATTCCAACACCGACGTTCGCGAGAGCCAGGGCTGGAGCGTCGTTGACGCCATCACCTACCATGACGATTCTCCGCCCTGAGCCCGATAGTTGTTCAATGTAGGAGACCTTGTCGGCGGGCAGAAGCTCAGCGTGAACCTCATCGATTCCGACCTGTTCCCCGACACTCTTTGACGCGACCTTATTGTCACCTGTGAGCATGATAGTCGACAAACCCATTCTTCCCAACTCCAGCACCGCTTCTCGGCTCTCGTCTCTGACCTTGTCGGAGATTCCGATCACTCCGCAGATTCGTCCTCCGTGCGCAACTAGAACAGTGTTTTTTCCTTCCGAGACCTTGCTAGTAATGGTTGCATCGACATCGTTCGATAATGCGATGTGTTGCTCGTTCATGAGAATGCTGTTTCCGACAAGGACCTGTACTCCATCATACCACGAGATTATTCCCTTCCCGGCCATGTAGTCCGATGAAGCGCCTGAGTCCGAGCTGATTCCAAGTGTCTGAGCCTTTGCCATTATCGCGTGCGCGAGTGGATGTTTGGAGAATCTCTCCGCCGCTGAGGCATATGTCAGGACCTGCTCTTCGGAGCATCCATCAAGTCCTACAACATCAGTGACTTCAGGATCACCTAGCGTAAGCGTTCCTGTCTTATCGATCACGACAGTATCGACTTTGCTCATCTCCTGAACGTAGACCCCGCCTTTCACGATGACCCCTTTCTTTGCCAAGCCTCCCATTACGGCTACAATCGCTAGAGGCGTGCCTGCAGCGACACCACACGCACCAGCAACAACAATTACCGATATGGTTGAGATGAGGTTCCGGGTCACGACAAAAGTAATCACAGCAAAGACAATTGTAAACTCGACAAGCCAGGCGGCGAGTTTGTCAGATATCCGCTGAATAGGCGCCTTCCTGCTCTCAGCTTCCTCAACCAGCCTGATGATCTGGCCAAAGACAGTCTCGTTTCCCACTTTCTCGGTCCGCACCTCGAACACGCCCGACTGGTCAACAGATCCAGCGAACACCCTACTCCCAACCATCTTCTCAACAGCGATTGCTTCTCCTGTTATTGCAGACTGGTTGACGAATCCCGAACCTTTGACTAGGGCTCCGTCAACAGGAATCCGTTCTCCATCTCTAACAATTACAGTCTCACCGGGCTGAATGGACTCTACAGCAGTCTCGATCTCCTTTCCGTCCCGTCTTACAAGGGCCCTTCTCGGTATCGACCTTTCCAGTTTGACGATCGTCGCCCTTCCCTTTCGGTCATCGAGACCTCCATGTTTATCGATCGGTGGCGGAGCGAGTGGAATGTTTCTACAAAGACAGGATACCCGCCTACAAGGGTCGCTCCAATCGCTACAAAGTCAATCGGTGAGAAGCTGCGCCAGAATCCCAGATAGCTGAAAAGCGCCGCGAGGCCCATCAGGGAGAGCCGGATTTCATCCTCTCTATTCTTAGGAGGTTCACGGACAAGCGAACCTTTCATCCCTTCGAGCACAGGGAGCTCGTTTCTTGGAGTGCTCATCTGCTGCTTGCGACTACCTGCTGAAGCTCAACAACGGTACTGGCCACAGACTTTCCTTTCTTGGCGGTTGCGACGCAGTCTTCAACGAGGTCCTCGACGATCACATCGATGATTCCGTCCAGTGATGCTCGAACCGCGGCGATCTGATGAACGATCTCAGGATAGGTCCTGTCATCGTTCACCATCGTTCTGACGGCTTTCAGATGACCTTCTACCCTCGCGAGTCTAGCGTCAACCTCGGGACGCTTGTGATTGGACATACCCTATCCCCGGGAGGGGGATGAATTAAAGCACATCTGATGAATGTCCAGGCATCGACCTGAACGACTTTACATGAAAGCGCGTTCTATCCAGGAGCTTGCGATTGTGATCCTACCCAATTGAAGCTAGATTACGAGGCGTTTGGCAGACAAGTGCTAGGTGTCTGCGTCGGGCTGAAACCGGGCGAAAAAGTCTGGATCAATACATGGGAACATGACATCGAAATAGGCTCTCTGCTCTCACTCCAATGCCTGAAGCGAGGATGCCCGACCCTAACGACGGTCCAGTTTGACAAGCCGTGGCTTTACACAATCCAAGAAGCTCCGGCGGAATTCGCAGAGAGACCATCAGCTAGCCAGGCAGCACTCTTGAAGAAGACTGACGTCTACATATTCACGCTCGGACCCAGAATCATTCCTTGGGCCACGATTCTGCCCGAGAGGCGTAAGCTTGTAACAACCTGGTTCCTAGAAAAGAACAAATTCGTACAAAAATGGAAAACCATTGCCAAGGCCCGGAGGGTAAGAATGCTCGGTATCGAAGCAACGATGGCCACCCCGGAAAGAACGAAGAATCTTGGTCTCGATTATGAGGAATGGAAGAGAGTCATGTTTGACGGATGCATGGCTGACCCTAAGGCTGTAGGCAAGCGGGCCAAAACCGTAGAGAAATTGATTCAGGGCGATGAAGAAGTCCGCTTAAAGACGTCTCATGGAACCAACTTCACATTCAAGCTAGATAATCGTCCAGCGGACTCATTCGACGGCATCATTAGGGAGGACTGGGTTTCCCAAGGACGACCTGGCTTCCTCCCTGCAGGAGGAATTGAAGTCTCAGTTAACGAACAGAGTGGACAGGGAAGAATCGTGTTTGACAAACCCATACGTTCTCTGCTGAAGGAGGGAATAATCAACAGACTAACGCTCACAGTCTCAGAAGGCCGAATCGTCAATAGCTCGGCAGGCAACCAGCAGCAAGCATTTGAGAGATGGCTCAAAGAAGGGAAAGGAGACGCTGACCGACTCGCATTCTTCGGCTTCGGCCTCAACCCGAATCTGCGCCACGGCTTCACTCAAGACGACAAGGTCCTAGGTGGAGTCACGATAGGTTTCGGAGATAACTCAGACAAGAAAGGCAAGAACAAGGCCGATCGCGGATTCTGGGGCTCGATCACAGGAGCTACCGTGACCATTGGGAACAAACGCGTGATGAAAAATGGAAAGCTATTGGTCTAGGCAGGCACTCATCGTTTCGGCCTTCCTTATACGATAGAAGATCACATGGCTTTCTCATGGGCCAAACGGTTCAGATCGAAGTTCGAGAACTAAAACCGGAGCTATTACAGGACTATCTGAGATTCTTCGATCAGGCCTTTTCCGACTTTCCCCACTGGGCCGGATGCTACTGCGGCTTCTACGAAACTCCCGGAGACGACTGGGACCCGACGGAAAGAGCGGGACCACAACATCGAACCGCCCGAGCCGGGCAGATCAGTAGCGGCAAAGCCTCAGGACTCCTCGCCTACATTGACGGTAATCCCGTGGGCTGGTGCAACGCCCAACCCACTTCGGCAACATGCGCCATTACACCGTAGCAGTAACAGAGGCCAACGAACCAGTGGGTTCTGTAATGTGTTTTCTAGTCGCACCCGAACACAGAGGAAAAGGCGTCTGCACGGCTCTCCTCAATGCCGCGGTAGACAAGTTTCGGCGTGACGGGCTGCAGATAGCAGAAGGCTACCCCACAACCAATCCATCAAAGAGAAAATGGGAGATTCCGTGGGCAGAAGAGAACTACAAAGGACCATTAAACGTGTACTTGAAGAATGGGTTCAAGATTCATCGCCAGCTCGAAGTATTCGCAATCGTGAGAAAACAGCTCTAATCTCAGGTTTCTGCGCATGGATCTCGATTGCGTTTTTCAAAGTTGGTCTGTGTTGGCGTGTTTTCTTGAGAGGGGTCGAACACATGAGTAACATACCTGAGGACGGTTCCGTTGCCTGATCAGAAGGTCACCGCCTACCGAGCACTTTGTCTCGGAGCATTGCTAATGAGAGCGAACCTTGAGGACAGACTCAGAAATACGATGCCTTTGCCATCAGCTCAACCTGCGTCTATGTTTTGGGAACCAGTCAAGTCTTGGCTCGCAAAATACAACGTCTCTGCATTTCTTTCTCCTAAAGAGAAAGACTTACTCGGGAAACCTGTCGGTTCTTGGAGTCTTCAAGACATCGTAAATTCCAGTTGGAGAGCCGAATGTCTGGGCGTAGTTCTTTGGGCACTCGGACGAACCATCAACATTCCATCCTATGACACCCAGTTCTCTGCACCTGACATTCTCAAGCACATTCCAATGGGAAGACAACCGGATGAATTTGTCGGGAAGGCGAAACTTAGATCATCGACAGACATATCGAAGGCTCGCGATCTCGCTGAGCTCTGGAACTGGCGAGCGCGAACTACGAGAGAACAGAAGAGTCAGGTAAATTTGCCTCCGGGGATGACGTTTCAACAGATCATATCGAACTCTGCCAGACAAGCTCACAAAGCAGGGATGATATCCTCACCCATAGACAATGATTTTCCGTTGTATGGCAAGTCCTTTGGCAAACTCTCTGAGGAAGAATATCAGAATTCCAGTTCAATCTGCCAAGAGCGGCATTTCGCTCTCAACTGGCTGACCGGTCATTCAGAAGATTGGGACAATACCCCAACTGAAACCTGAACATGACG
>VBBR01000086.1 GCA_005881615.1 Candidatus Bathyarchaeota archaeon | reverse complement strand
GAGAAGCAGATGAAAGCGTTGGTAACTGCGGTGGAGAACGGGTATTACGAGATTCCGAAACGGATCACTGCGGATGATCTGGCGCGGAAGCAGGGGCAGCCTAGGAGTACCTTGGAGGAGCATATTCGAAAGGCTGAGAGCAAGATCGTACTGGCTATGGCGCCCTACATGATGATGTACGCGAGGGTGCCGGAGAATCCCTTGATGAACAAGACGAAAGCCGCAGGAGCAACTGTTGGCGGGCGAATGTTGAAGCA
Source organism: Candidatus Bathyarchaeota archaeon (assembly GCA_005881615.1). Taxonomy (GTDB): domain Archaea; phylum Thermoproteota; class Bathyarchaeia; order 40CM-2-53-6; family 40CM-2-53-6; genus 40CM-2-53-6. Next base: position 22,376 of record VBBR01000086.1, on the reverse strand, counting down.
GGTGGCTATGCAGATGGCTTCGAAGAACAAGAACGCCTAGAGCGTTATCCTCAGATCAGTCTGGTGTCCGTATAGACCGGGATTTTCGGTTTTTCCTGGGGACGGACGCCTATCTTGTAGAGTCTATGGACATCTATCCGGAGGTTCAGCATCAACTGCTGGAGCTTCAGCGGCGCAGCCTCCCTTCCCTCCCACGCCTCCCAGACCTCAACCACTTCCCGCACGAACCCCGGAGCCAACTCGATCTCGTTCAAACCCAATACAATCCTATCATCAATGGTTCTGAGGCAATGACTTAGACAGGTCAGCAAGCTGAAACTACTCTAGGCTAAGAGTGTCGATTAGCTCGAGTTCGAGTTGCGACGGCGGCAGATCTTCGTGAGCAGCCCTCTAAAACTGTCCGATTTGGTCAGGTAGATATCGATTCGAGAGATCCTGAATCTTTCGAGAACAGTTTTCGCGGTTTCGATGATTGCTGGCTCTGCCAGAGGGGTCAGGTTTTTCCTGAACCTTGAATATCTTCGGTCTCTCCGAGAGATTGCGGAAACAAATGAGATGAGGAGAATCACATCCGCAAAAACGAGAAATGCAATAACGAACACCTGACTTTGCTCGCTAGAAGTTCACCGATAATCAGAACGTTCAGTGCAACAGGAAAAAGACCGAGAGCCGTAACAATTTTTGTCAAATAGAATCTCCTCTCGCCGTAGAATCAGCACATTGTCCTTTGACCATGTCAATAATCTTCCCAAAGTTCTGTCCGATGGACGTAAGATACCAGTTGGAATTTGGCTAGTTCGAGCCCTGCAAGAATATACGAAACATGAGATGTATGATATCTCATGTTCACAGTTGAGGAGCGCGATCGGGTCCGCAACCGCCTCGTGCAAATGAGCCGTGAGGACCCTCGTCTGGTTGCGGGCGCACTGGTCGGGTCGACTGCGGCAGGTGGTGGGGGACCAATGGTCGGACTTGGACCTCACCTTTGGGCTAGCTGACAATGCAATCCTAGACGACGTCGTGGCAGATTGGACAGCGCGTCTCAAAAGCCAGTTCGGAGCCGTTCACCTATTCGATCTTCCATATCTGTCGACGATGTACAGAGTCTTCCTGCTGCCTGGCAACCTGCAGGTGGATTTGTCATTCACTCCGGGGAACAAGTTTCTCGCTCGGGGCCTCAGGTACGACTTGCTCTTCGGGAATGGTCTTGAAAGGGACCAGGCCAAGCCCTCCCCTCCTGAACATGTCTTCGGGCTTGCTGTGGTCTATTTGCTGCATGCACGCGCATGCATTGCCCGGGGGAGAATGTGGGAGGCTGAGTACTTTATCAGTGCAGCCCGTGACCAGGCGCTATCGCTTGCATGCCAGCATCGCGGGTTCAAGACAAATTATGGCAGGGGTTTTGATGATTTGCCTCCAGAGACCCTGAAGTCGTTCGCGCGGACCCTTGTGGGTTCGCTTGAAAGAACTCAGCTCTTCCGGGCACTGAGCAAGACTATCGATGAGCTTCTGCACAATTCACAGGACGTTCGTGAGCTTGCATCGAGACTTGAATTGGGGCTACGCGAGCTTGCGTTGAGTCAATAAGAGGCCGCTAGAGAGCGAAGAAACGTGTTGTATTTCGCGCATCAGCCCCTCTAAGTTGTCAATGCCCTTCAAGTGTCGCTCCCGAACCCGCGACGACAGACTCTGGCGGCCCTATCCCAAGCAGTCTACGGCTTAAGATTCGAGATACTATCGTTTCATCCGTTCGTAGCCTTCGGACATGTTATCCCCAACAGGTGGACTCCAAACCTTTACAGTACAACAGCACAACCAGTCCCTTGGCGACAATCAAGAGAACGCGTCGGATGCTAATCCCGCAACGTCAAACGAATACAGTCGTGGACGTTCTAGCGTCGGATGGAAAGCTTAGTATACAGACCAGTATACATATCTGTGTATGGCCAGCAAGAATCTTGCTATCAGAGAGGAGGTTTACCGGAAATTGTCAGATGCGAAGAAGGAGGGTGAGAGCTTCAGTGACGTGATCGAAAAGCTGCTTGAGAAACGCGGAGACTTGTTGCCCTTGTGGGGCGCATGGGGTGATGATGAAGAGGTCACCTTTATCGAAACCAGTGTCAAAGAGACGAGGAAGAGAAGCGTGATGCGAACACGATAGTCCTGGACACTTCAGCTATTATCGACTTTCTTCGTAAGGGAGAGAAGACTAGGCGAATCATTGAGAAAGAGAAAGGTCGAGGAGACATAGTTGGAATGACAAGCATATCGCTCTTCGAGCTTCTCAGTCCCATCTTTCATAAGAGGCTCTTGAAAAGGGAAAAGGCGGTTAGGGCCTTTGCAAGAGAGAGTCTATTCCTAGGACTGGACGCTGCCGCAACCGAAGAAGCCTCAAAAGTAATGGGATCCTTGCTGAGAATCGGAAAGCCGATCAGTGCCCTAGACGTTCTGATATCGGGGATCGCGATTGCAAACGGTGCCGACACGATAGTGACATCCGACGGCGACTTTCAGACAATCCAGAAAGTAGCCAACATTGAAGTTCTATTGATCTAAACATTCAAACGGGTCAGCTTTACTCGAAAGAGATGACCTCTCACAATGAAACTTGGGCAGCTTCAATTAACACCTACTGACCACAGCATTATCAGGAAGTGCGTGAGAAGAGTGCGCCAGATTGGATAGTCAGCAGACCTGCGCAGGTGAGAGATAATTTGGACGGGTCGACTAGCATTCTTTTGTTGCTATGAAGGGTCCTGTGAAGACGGCGATTGTATCAGCTAAGTAGCTGAAGCTGTCCTTGGATGCTGCTAGATCCATGTTTGAGACTTTTACCATGGCTGAGCTGCTTGTGTCTGAGGCTGAATGAACATCATTGCAGCCTCCGATGTTGCCATTTGAGTCGGTCTTTACGAGCCATAGTGATGTGTATCCGTTGTTGTACTGGTTGGTGGAGCCCGCGGCTATGAATCCGCCGTCGCTTGTTTGCTGGAAGGAGTTGAAGGTCCGAGCGGAGTATTGGACGTCTGCGCCGTAGATCTTGTTCCACTGCACGTTGCCTGCGGAGTCGGTCTTGACGAGCCATGCTCTCTGGTCGTAGATCGTATTCTCGAAATAGTGTCCGGCGAACGCGTATCCTCCATCTGTGGTCTGCTGAACCTCAGCTATTGTAAGATCACTGATACTCCCCGTTGGAACGTAGGTTTTGGCAAACAGTGCGTTGCCTAATGAGTCGAGCTTCAAGAGCAGGACTGCGCTGCTATATGACGTTGAAGTGTTTATGGAAACTAGGCCACCGACAATGAAGCCTCCGTCTGAGGTCAGCGCCAGAGACTCAGCATAGCTGTCTGTCCCGACTAGGTAGGAGTGTTGCCAGATCAGATTGCCTGTCGAGTCGAGTTTGAAGACGGCTATGTCTGACTCTGTATAGGAGGACGTTATCGTGTAGGAAACCTCGCCAGCCACAGCATATCCGCCGTCAGGTGTCTGGCGGACGCCAACGGCATAACTGTAGCCGCTGTTCGGGTCCACGTAGACGTGTTGCCATTGTACTTGTCCGGTTGAGCTAAGCTTCGCAACGAAGGGGTTGTAGCTAGCCCCTGGAGCGAAGGCGTAGCCTGTTACGACAGTTCCTCCGTCGCTAGTTGTTTGGAGGTCGAGAGGCCACGTGAGAGGGCCGTAGGAGGAGCTGGTGGAGAATTGCAGGTCGTTTGCCCATTGAACGCGGCCGGTCGAATCTACTCTGACGATCGTAGCACAACTGGTCTGCCCTGTTGCGGGACAGCCGAATTGGGCGTTGCCCGCGAAGGTGGCACCTCCATCTGAGGTCGGACGGATGAGACCAGATGGAGTAGAGTAGGGATAATTCTTGTACAAGTACTGAGTCTGCGACTGAATGTTTCCATTCGGGTCGAGCATCATGACTATTGCGGCTGGTTCACTGACATCCGCGCAGGCGGAGCTGGTCACTCCCCCTGTGCACGATCCTCCAACCACGTAGCCACCGCTGGCTGTCTGAGAAACGCTTGCGGCCACCGAGTAACTATATGGGATGTTGTATGCCTTGGCCCAGGCTGTGCCGGTTGACGTGGGTGGAGGTTGAGGCTTGTTTGCATGACCGACGGGGACATGCGCAAAGGCAGGAATCATAGTGAGCATCAAAATCACCAAGGTACAGGAGACGGTGACTGTTCTGCAGTGATACATTGGAAAGAAACTATTTTCATAGGATGTATATAAAAGGTACTATCGCCATAGCTACTGGATCACCCTGCACTCGAACGGAGCATTTCAAATCCAAATTCTGATCCACGATCAGAGACTTGCCGGGAAGGTCCATAAATTCGAAAGTTCAAGTTCTAACCCTGCGACCAACTATGGAAGTTCATTGAATTGAACCGTTTCCGACATGTCAGGGTCAGCTTTCGAAAGCAGAGAATCATGAGACTACTCCATGCACGCATCTCCCGTCTGGAGAAAGGCCTGGTTGAACTATCAGCTAGCAATCGTCCCGAACTAAGTCAGCAAGATGGATTTGTCCACGCAGGCGTCATGGCGACACTTGCTGATAGCGCAGCAGGATACGCTACCTTGTCCCTTCTGCCGCCTGGCTGCGGGGTACTTGCGGTCGAGTTCAAGCTAAGCTTCATCCGGCCCGCAGTAGGCGAAGTTATTCGCGCACGCGGAAAAGTCCGAAAGTTGGGCAAGACAATCGCGCTGTGCGAGATTGAAGTAGAGACACGTAGACAGCGCAAGTGGGTTTCCTGTGCTTGGGGTTCCGAGACGGTCTACTACAAAACGGGACAGGACAATGTTCGAATCATGCAGGGGCATCGACATTAGAAAAGGGCAGGTGTTCGGTCCTGAACTCCGCAGGACTCTGCGACGCATACATGAGAAATAGTCGAGACGCCTCTGTTCACCGGTTGAGTCGAAGTTAGCCTTTTCTAGTTGGAATCTATTCGTTCGGTGTGATGATCGATCACGTTAATGCGGTAGTGCTTCCCGTACGCGATGTCGAGAAATGCGCGTCGTTCTACCGGGACAAATTAGGATTCAAACTGAACCACAAAGATGACGAAAGTGCTTTCTTGGCTATTGGTGGCAAAGGCGGACTAGTTCTCGGTCTAGTCTCGATCAAAGAGGTCGCCAGGTTGATCTCGGAGGAACAGGTTCGACCGCGAGAGGAAACGATCCACCGAACCTATTATGCGGTCTTCGTTGAGGACGTGGACCGAGAATACGAGGAACTGAAGAAGAAGGGCGTTCACTTTGTGAAGCCTCCTACGACTCAGCCGTGGGGCCAGCGGATAGCATACTTCGAAGATCCCGAAGGTAACCTCTGGGAGATCTCCCACTTCCCTAAGAAACAGGGAGCTTAACGGAGGCAGCAGTAAATGGGCCCATCATGATGATTGCATCGTTTTCCTGGACCTGATCGTTGCTCCTTCAGTCGATTATTCTCGAAACTATCAAGATCCATGCTGCGATTGCTCCGCCAACTAGGGCAAATCCGGCGGCTTTAGAAATGTCTCCGTGTCTGAACAGCGCCACTCCGGCGCCCATCAAGCCCATAGGAACTCCAATTGCGACGGGAAGGATCGCTTTCGGCAGCCCGAGGAAGAGCAGAGGAGAATACGGGGTTGTCCCCAATAGAAAGCTCCATAGTCGTTTTCCAGTTAAGCCTCCGTGGATCGTCGCGACGATCCCGGGCAACGGCAGAAAGAGCAGGACGAGAGTCTCCCACTGAACCATCTGTCCCGAGGCCGCGGGAGACAGCACGGCGTATCTCAATATGAATGATGGAGCGGATACCCACAGAGCGAGAAGCACAACAATCACAACTAGAAATCTACGATGGCTGAGCAGTGGAGCGATCCTAGCCATCCATTCGCGCCTCGCCATCTAAGTCGCCTTGGGTGCACCGAAATTTAGACAAAACGTTACCGATCCCGAATCGAGATAAATGGAGGAGTTCGCTTTTGCAACGTCGACAAAAAAGGTGGGATGGTAAGCTCAAAGAGAGAAGCTAAGGGGGAGATGGTTATTCCTATCGACATCTCCCGCTGCGGTCCAGACGATGTCGATGGTGGTGATGCTCATCTGTGTGTGCCAGCAATAGCTTGGGCAGAATCCAGACGCTGCTTCTTCTACGTAGTGGGATCCTGGGTCAAGGTAGACGTAATCGTAGTAGGTGAAGGATGAACTGGTTGATGCTATCTCGTACCCTGATTGGTAGGGAGACCACCATGGAACTGGAAGAGGTTGATCGGTTGAAAGACCATGTGATCGGGGAAAAGTGTCAGTTGTAGGATAGGAGTAGATAGTGACTACATTGGGCACGGATGATGCGTAACCATCAAAATAGATGCACTGAAGCTGACAATTGTAGTTTCCTGAGTTTCCCAACCAAAAATTGTCTGAGAGTACAGTATACTGGCCTGACTCGTCAGTGGTAAGCTGGTCTTCAGGAGAGTCATAGCTGTCCACGTGGTGACAAAGGCATCCTGAGTCGAAATACTCATGATGGGCGCCGACAACAATTCGACCGTCAGCCATGGTCCAGAACCTAGCATGGTACCTTCCGCTCGTGAAACATGAAGTGTCTCCCCCCCCGGCTTCGTGAGCTGCTGGTTCTCAACCGTGTAACCAGGAGGTGAGGCACTGAAGTCATAGATGTAAGAGTCGCTCACACAACTGGCGGACTGCCAGCCTGCAGAAGCGGTCAAATGAGTCACTATGTCCCCAAGGGGGTGGTCCTCTTCATAGGCGAAGTTGATCGGATCCTCCACCACATAAGTGGTTCCACCACCTGCGCAAGGTGGTTGTGTAACGGCTCGATAGGTGGTCTGTGGATAGATGTGTCCATTGTACGAAGTTGACTGGAAACTTATATTACTTGCAGCGTTGTTACCGCTGTTTGCTAGAACTGTACTACTCATGGTGTTCGAGGTCTTTGTAATGTTCGTTACTGGAATCGCATTACTAGTTCCCGCGGAGAGTGGCGTCTCGGTTCCTGTGGGGAGAGGAGTCTCATCTTGACTCAACACGAAAATCGTTGCAGAAAATTTCTGCGTCACACTCGACCGCGCGCCTGTCCAGGGTGATCCTACGCGGAAGGAACCCGCGGAAGACAGGGTCGAATAGCCGTATATGTTTAACAAGTCCGTGCTGGTGAATCTCCAGGTCGTGTTCCACCAGCCGTTGGAGATGGTGGATGTAACCTCAACGGTTCCCTTCACCAATGACCCATGTCCTGTTCCTATAGAAGAGCCTCCTGAAGGAGGAGCACAACCACAGCCAGAGGGAACGTCCTGTGGCGAAACAATGTTGGATACAGGCGAGCACGCTGGAGCAGACTCTTGACCTGCCGCTGTTCTCAGACCAGCAACCGTGAATGTTGAGATGGCAAGAAGTGTTAGCAAAGCGAATTTCGTTGTTCTAATTCTAGAATGCGAAACACTAGTCGACATTTTCGGCTCAAAAGTACTTTGAACTTCTTATAACATTTTTGGCTCGTTTGAAATCTGCTGCGATAAAGACACGTCACGCACGCACAATCACACAATATGGCATCGCCTCTATCGTGAGTATCGAACGGGTGCGATCCCTTCCCTGCAAGGCTCTGCTATGGAGTGAATACTCTACTAGAAACCGCTTCAAACTCCCTAAAGAAAGTAGAGACCTTCACGAGGTCACCAGCGGAAAAGGCCATTATGATATTCTTACAGGTCGGAGATGCATAGGCGTCCCGACTTGGTATTGTCTTGGGGGACGTATACTTGACAAAGAAAAAAGTCGTGGAGAGACTTAGGGTCTTGAATCTTTTTCTTCCAGTTTGACCAACAAATGCCGGAGGGTCAAGGATTGGTCCGAGATTCCGAGAATCCTGTTATCGCAGGGCCATCCTCGACTTGGAAATGAAAGTGTTCTCCCTCAGGACGTGGCGGAGAGCCATGTCGCTGGTAATCTTTCTGTTCGGAGCAACCGTACTCTACTTCGTGTACCTAGTGTCAACTATTGTTCCAGCTGGAACTAACCCACAAGCTGCCGGTCAAGCTCTAGCGAAAGACCCTAGGTTTGCTCTGGGCGCAATCCTACTATCGGGTCTCTTTCTTGTTGGTCTTGTGCTCGGCGCTGCCCGATTCTCGTATTTCGCTTTCACGACTGTCAGAGAGCGAAAGTATCCAGAGCGCAAACAAACCCCTCCAGTTCCTAGATTCTCTGTCTGTCCTGTATGCAGTGAAAATATCCCGTTCGGTTCTCTAGGAGGCAACTTTCGCGGTCACTTGCGGAGCGAACATCATGATTATTGGAGGTCGAGGCGGGTATGGAACGTAGCGCTTGCCCTTTTTCTTGCGGCATGGATGGTGCTTCTCTTCCCACTTCTCATATACGGGATAATCCCAGGTGCGAGGGGTGGAGCATCTGCAGCAACGTTCTACGGCCTCGGCGTCTATTCCGCCATCGAGGCTGTAATCGTAGCTCTAGGCGCTCTGTCCAGTCGGGCCAGAACGAGAAGGTTCAGGCGAGAATGGCAAGAGGCTCACCCTCTCCAAGCTAGAACGTACGGGAACCTGAAGGGCATAAGAGCGAAAGTCTTGTTCAAGACCGGTCGATGGCTAGATCCAACTCTTCCCCTAGGGCTACTCCACCCTGCAACCTTACTCATACTACCCATAATCGTGTTGCTCGCACGTTTTTCTCTTAGAAAGGCGACCCTGGACAGGTTCGAGGAAGGAAGGTTGTGGCTCTACGACGCTTTCGGCACTCTGACCTCGTTTGAAGTGAAGAACCTTTCGCCATCGCGGTCGAACTCGGAGAAGGTAATACTCGCTCTTCAGCGCGGTTTCCTTGAGATTAGGACCGAAAACATATCCGAGCGGGAAACCGTCCGGGGTGTTCTTACCAGGGCAATCATCTTCTAGGGGGTTTGCTAACTGGCACGGCTAATCAGCTATGTGAAAAACCCGGTCGAGCGTGATCAGTCCGGAGGTCATGACTGCTTTGCCATGTCCGGTATTGGAAGTCTGAAGGGAGCTTTCCGTGGTAGGGGACTTGTCTATTCTTGGATACAAGGAGTCGATGAGGCATTTGGGCCCAACTGTCAATTCGAGTTGTCGCAACCCACTCAAGCAGAATACACCACCAAAGGGGGAGGTAAGATTACTGTGGAATTCGATCCAGCGGACAAGTTTCCCTGCACGGGCGTTGTTACGTCAAATGGGGAGGGGTACATGATCGCTCCAGCCCTTAAACTCGATGTGGGCAAAGGACGTGAGATTGTTCTGATGCTCCTCTCGCCGGTGGCTAGGCCTCACAATGTATCAGTCGAGAAGAATGTTCTCACCATCCCAGATGGCGAGGCAACAGTAACCGTTACAACTGGGAATGGCGAGGTTCGCTGTCTGGGGACTTTCTCAGCCCAGTCGAAAGAGGCAAAGATCATCTTGAACAGAAACCCTAGACTCCCCGTATACAGGGCAGGATTCAACGAGACCCTCAGCAAGCTCAAAGGGCGTGGACAGATGAATGCTGTCTGGAAACCCGTCGGTCGGAGCTTTGAAGAACTCGTTCTAGTCTTTGACCCGTCCACTATCTGCTCCTTGCAAGCGAACTCGCTATCCTTTGACAATATGCCAAGCCTTCTCAGCGGGACCGAATCCAAGGGCACTGGAAACAAGGAGGATTACGTAATAGGAGATGGCATCGGCGTGAGCTATACGATCCGATTACTGTTTCAACGCGGCCTTGGAAGACATTCCTCTGATACAACTAGAGTCTACGTAACTTGAGGATATTGGTCATATTCTCGGGATAGAAGAATATCGACTCTAATGCCGAGTTGGTAAGAGCCGTTATCCAAGAAGCCATAAAACTCGAAAAAACGTGATTTGAGTCATGGAACTGAACTTGGGGCTCTTCTTCGTAGGCTTTTCTGTAATGATAGTGGGAACCGGCCTGTTGGGAGCAAAGAGGTTGTCGGCTAATGTCAAGAGACGGTTCTTTACAGGACCCGTGCGACGAGAGTTCTTTCTAATAGCGTTTGGATTATTCTTGGTCGCCTTATCGTATCTTGTTTCTTGACTGCCTCGGCACTTTCGACTAGGTCACTAGTCCGCCTAAGCCTGCCCTGGTTCGTTCTTAACCGGAAAAGTTGGCCATGGTGGCGCTTTGACTACTGGGATGAAAGGGGCGGTTGACAATAGTTTCCTCTTGAATGCTCGATAAAAGATCAATTGAGCGGGAATAGTTGCAAGGATCAATGCATAGCTTGGCCACATGACAGTCCAGTTATAGTAGAAAGTGTTCCTCCAAATTTCTTGAGCTGAGTTGAGGACGACGAAGGCTATTATCAGCATGGAACCCGTCCAGGATTCAAAGATGGAAAGAGGAAGCCACATCATCTTTTCAGGGACCATTTTTCCTACTAGGAAGAGGATCACCCAAACAAGAGGGGTAATCAGGAGATAGATGTTCAGCGTGTTGAAGAGGGAGATTGTCCCCGGACACTGTATCGCCAAACAGACAAGTTGGTTGGAGAACAGCCCGAAGACGATGACACCGGTCGCGATTACGGAAACGGCGGCGGGCAAGGCGAGCATGAGTCTAGCGGACCGCTTCGTCCCTTTCAAGGCCCGGGACAATGGAATCCCTCCCGTTAGTCCCGCAAACAAAATGAAAGGTGAGAAGATGAGTAGGAATCGGAAGGCAGGTGCAGAGAAGGCTTCCCACTGCGACTGGACCTGATCTGTTAGCGTTATTGTCTTCGAGGCTTCCGGGATGGGCTGGTCGGGATTCTTGAAACTCCAGGACAAGACATAGTCTGCTGGCACTGGCGCCTGCTTCCCCTGTGAATCGAGTTGATTCCAGTGCATTGGGAACCAGCGTCCTCCGCCGGAATCTACTGTCATTACATTCGTGGTGTTTTCGTAGCCGTTAATGTTGGGGTCGCAGGCGGGCCAGGTCTCGTTGTGAATCAAGGTTCCAAGCATGTCGCGGACGATGAAGTTGAACCAGCATCCTCCGGAGAAATGGACGGCGATGCGTTGAGGGGTCGGGTTGTACAGAATCAGCTGAGCATAGACCATCTCGTTAAGCTTGTACGAGGACTTCTCAGTTACCAGGCCCGTTTGGAAAACTGAGTTCTGTGCTTTTACGGGAGAAGGGAGCAATAGTGCCAGAACGGCAAGTATTGCCAAGAGATGCATGGCACGGAATCTCAATCCAGAGTGCCCCAATTCTAGGTTGGGGAGTCTAAGTCAAAAACGTAGAGGTCAGCCAGGTTCCTCGCCTAGGATGGATTCGCAAGTGGGCTTTCATTGAGGTTCTACTGGTCTTGTTTTGTCCTACGGTTCACAGATATCATCATCTTCCAGCCGGTATTTCTCTCAGGTATCATTCCACTAAGTGTATTACGATGGGGGGCAAGTGTGGTATGGACCCTTGGTCAAGCTTCGTCCTCTGAGATGGTACGACCGAATCAAGACTGGTCCGAGCCCAGAAGATGATGCGCTTTTGCAATTGACTCGAGAGATAGCTGTGCGGTTGGACTCGCGGTTCTGGTACAGACAGATTGTCTGGGGAAGGTTCGTTCATGGCGGTGTGGGCTGGATGATCACGATGCCGGTGATCTCGCGAGAGTTCTGGCTTGGGCCTCCCGGTATTCCGTTGGCCGAGCTTATGGTTCCTGAATATCTGAAGGGAAAGTTGTCGCTTGACGAGTGGAGGATTCTGATTGAGATGCACTTGTTGAGGCTTAAGGCGTTCAATTCAGGGAGGATGTCCAGGTTGCTCGGAGTGATGGCTCTAATGATCCTTGTGGCGTTCGGGGCTCTCCTCATAGTCTTCTACATTTTTGTCGGAAGACCATGGGGCCCGATTCTCGTTTTCCCAGCCTGGAGCGTCCCGATCTTGCTATCTCTGCTCTGGGTCAGGAGAACGCTGAGAACGTGGGAGTTCGAACTCGACGGAAACGCAGCCAGTCAGTTCGGAACCGAGCAAGTAACTCAAGTTCTCGAGAAGATGCAAGGTCTCGATCCGAGGGCAACACTGTCAAGCCTCACCGATCGGTTTTCGGTGTTCTGGACCCCAAGCATCGGCAAGCGGATGGAGGAGTTGAGGGACATGCGGTTTGTAGGTCCTCCAAGACCATCTCAAATGCCGAAGATAGGTTTCCGTGCACGGGCAATCATCATTGTTCTCGGGGTGGCTATTTTCTGGGGCTCAGGGGTCGTTGCCGGTAACCTCTACGGGCGAGGCCAGGAAACGGTAGCCTGTTTGACCAATACATGTGCAGCTCTGGTAATTATCGCCGCTGTTGGATATTGGTCCGCCATACTGGGAGGGCTAAGCATGATCCCAGTGGTTCTCCGCCGGGTCCGTCACGCGAGGAGGAAGAAAAAGCATCAGGTTTGATTTGGATGCTATGGCGTTAGTTGATAATCTCCACTTTGTAGACGCAGTTTTGTGTCAGGTGTAGTCCTTGGCTGGTCGTATTCTCTGCAACGCTTGCGATCGTGTTTTGGTCAATGGTTATTGATATGGGGAATGAGGCTGGCGTACCCGCCCCGTCGGTAATTGAGAGGTTTGTCAACGTCACATTTAGCCATGAACAGTCGTAATCGTTCCTTTTTGGGATCCCGCTTACTACAGACCTGCAATTTACTAAGTTACGGAGAACTCTGTCACACACTTCCCGACGAGTTCACTGGAAGAGGCTATCTCTTGACCACCGATCCCACATGGAGCATACTCATTTCTTGGACCTCGGAAAGAAAAAAAGGGTAGTGCTCCTAAGAGCACTAGCGGGTTCTCAGCAGAGGAGGTAACAGTTTGCGCGGACGTACTCGTCCTTGTAACGGTTCAGTGTGTGCCCGAAGGCAGCTCGGGGAGTTGCAGGGCTGGGGATTCCTTGTTCGCGGTTTATTGGAGAGAGATATTTAGTTACAAGTGCCTTGGTTTGTTCACCAATACACGCAACGCCTCGGTTCGAAAGTATTGACGAGCCGACTAAGCCGGGGAGACTTCCTAAAGAGTCACCTGTCCAAGAAAACACGTCGCAGGATTCGTCTTCAGCATCATGTTTCTCGAAAAGTGACACTTCAGCTCTGTTTGCAGTCTCCAATGTGAACATGTAGACACGCCGATCTGTGACGTTCGCGTTGAATCCTTCGAGCTTTCCAATTACTGCTTTGCCATCGCCATAGAATGCGTGTACTTCAGGGGAAAATGACGCATCGGTGCATGGAGCCATCTGTTTTTTTTCACCGACATAATTTGCGTCATGTGACTCTATAAGAGGGAGTCAGAAACTGACTTACGGAACATATTGCAAGATCTTAGTTCCTTGTTAGAATGACACTTCTCTGATTCTTCTCTGAGAGAGTAGCAAAACTGCTACTGCGGCGATGCCCAGCCCCGAGACAAAATATGTGGCAGGAAGACCAATCATATCCGCTATTGAACCTGCGACTGCCCCAGCAACCGAACCTGCCATCAGGGAGATCGCGATATATGTACTCAACATACGGCCCATGAGGCGTTTTGGAACGGTAGCTTGGAAGAACGACATTACCGTAACGTCAGAGATTGATATGCTTAGGCCTGCGATGACGAACAGCCCTAGCGCAAGACCCAGGCTTGTATTGATACTTAGCATCAGTATTGCCACTGCAAAAAGGAGAGGGGAAAGAAGAAGAGAACGCCCAATATTTCTTCCCTTCACAATTCTTCCGGCCGCCAAATAGCCGAGGATTTGTCCTAACGTCAGAGCGGCAAGAAGTACTCCAAAACTTTGATCTATGATACGCAGGACCACTGAAGCATAAACTATCGGAAAAGCGTTCGCAACTGTGAAGAAGAAGTCTATCGGTAGGAATGCGAACATGATGTTCCTAATCGTCGGACTACGTGAAATGTAGGTTACCGTCTCTTTTATTCCAGATCTCAGTGACAACTGTCCAGGCCCGATTGCGCTTGTTATCCCGGTTATGGGAACAATAGCCACAGCCGCAAGAAGAAATGCCAAGCCGCTCACCAGAATTGTGCCTAGAGCGCCGAGCACAATCAGGGTAACAACGCTTGCGCCATAGATTAGAAGTTGTGTCACGTCACCAGTAGACTCGAGGAGCGCATTCGCAAATGGAAGTTCGTCCGAACCGACAAGTTCCGGAATGATTGCGTGTCTAGCTGGGTGGGAAAACGCGCTAGCAAAAGACAGTGCCGCCACAAATGCAAGAATCACGGCGATTTGCGTTTTTACTTGATAAAGGCTCAGGACCAACAGTATGATTAGAGCCGCCCTAGCGATATAGGTATAGAATATGGTACGCCTCTTGTTCCATTTGTCCAAGTAGGTTCCCACTACGAGACCAAACGAGGCGTTTGGTGCTGTCTGTGCGACGAATAGAAGACCGACCGCGAAAGCCGATCCCGTTGATGCGAAAACCAGCCATACTACTGCTACTTGAAGAAAAACTGAGCCCGTGGATGAAAAAGTACTCGAAGCAAGGAGAGCCGCAAAATTTCTGTCCCGGATGAGTCTAGCGTAAGGTCTCCAGGATGTCAACGCACGGGTTCTATCAATATGGCCTGTCAACTTCGGATCAGAGACTTATACGTCTCCAGCCAACTCGTGCCCTTGTTCGTTGTCACGTAAGAAGGCGAGTCAGCTTCGTCTACAGTGCAAATTAACCCGCCATCAACCAGCTCTTTGATGCATCGCTTTGCAAGACGACGGTTCAGATTAACATACACAATGATTCTGCTGAGAGATAGACCTTCACAACACGCGGCTTTGAGGATAGAATAATGAATGTCAAGATGAGACCTCCTAGACCGGAGACCTCGCAGCAACGGCGCGGTCACCGAACTGGTTTGGGTTAGCTTTCCTTATAAAATATTGTATTTGGTCGAACGTATTGTGTTTGTGTCTGATTTCCGAACTGGCATCACATTTGCTTCAAATCGTATTCCGATTTAACTTAGTCTTTGAATCGCGGTTGGTCTCAAAGCTATCATGGTATCAGACTGCTGACCAGAAACTCAAGAAGGCAAGTTAGCCCTGATGCTTCTCTCCTCCCAGAGAATAAGCCTGGTTAAGTACAGACATTGGAATCGCTCTAACTAGGCTAGTTCCTGCAACGACGTGGGTTCTATCTTGCGATAAACCTGGGGGGGGTCGGAGATTCGACCGTGAACAGTTAAGAGGTCTCTCTTCACCGATATTCCAAACAGCTTCTCGTTTTCTTCTAGCAATGGCAGAATCAACTCCCAATCCTTCGTTGCGAAATCCGCGAGTCGTCCGCCGTTCAGTTGGTCATTCGAAACCTTCCTGCAGGGATCCCGGATGAATATCGCTCCACCAGAAGCCAGCGAGAACAAGTTACCTCCGGGGTACGGGTACTCCTGTTCCACAAACCTCCCATCAAAAGACGGTTTCAATCCATTGACAACTACGAACCCACCGCCGTTGTACGGGTCTCCGGCCATGAATGATTCTGCAAGATAGTCAAGGCATGTCCCGTTGATCACAACTCTTGGTCTGCCCACTGCGTTGATGAGTGGGCGTCCCGCCGCGTTGCCAAGCACGTACACGTCACCCCCTTTCGCTGCGTACATGAACGCCTGGCCCACGTCACCGTGAACCACTAGCTTTCCATACTTGAGAATCTGCGCGGCCTGATCCTGTGCAGCTCCATGAACATTGATCTCACAGCCATCAATACCGGAGGCAGTGTAATCACCGACATCTCCGTAACAATCAATCTTCAAACCGTTCGTTCGCGGACCAAGGCCACTGCCGATGAACCGGTGTCCTCGGAGATTGTAGAGTAGGATGTTCTTCCAACCTTGACCATATGCATCAACTACGAACCTAGCGGCGCTATCGTCCCCTTCGGCTCGAAACTCCAGAGCATCGACAACAAGCACCTGCTCGTCGAATAGCGGATGAATCAGTCTAGATCTGTTCTTCCAGTCCAATCGTGTGTACATGTCACGGTTCGACAGCGGAATGGAGGAGAATAGATCGCTTAGCGCCTCATGGTATAGTTGTATTAGTGAGCTTCGTTTCTTGTTCCCTGTGTCGTAGATTCTGTCGTATAGTAGTGAGAGTGTTTTTATCGCGAATTGTCGTGACTCTTGTCCCTTCATAGCCAGTCTTTTCAGTTCTTCAAGAATCTCCCCGATATACTGGAAGCCAGCATCCCTCAACGCGGGACGAACATACTCATAGAATCCTAGCGGGTCCTGGGCCTGCGGACCCTTCTGCAACTGGAGAGCAATACTCGCGTTTAGAGCGACACTAGAACCCGCATTCGGCAACCAGTCCTGTTTTGGAATTTCTATCAATTTTCCGAACTTGTCAGCGCATTCCAGTTCCTTCCCACCCTCCCCATCCTTCACAGTAAAAAGGAAGGCTCCGCCGTCAGTGAAGCTGCCACCCCGCGCATTCCAGTAAGAATCCGCGAACCTACTCGGAATCCTCTGATCCTCCTGCAACTTTCCTAGAACAGCATTGATCGCCTGCCTCTCAGACGCGATAATCCCAATCTTGACCGGCCCTTCTTGGACCGCGAAAACCTGGGGTCTCAGCATCGATGTGTCAGTAATACCGAGCAACTGCCACACGTTCTTCTCGACATCATGCCGTGCGACGATGAAGAACCATGGGCCATCAGGCGACCCGTGAATATGCGTAGACTGGATTAGCCGATAGATCCGTTTCCTCTCCACCGGCAGCATCTCAAAATCTCTCTCGGTTGTCGGTGCCAGAGCTTCAATCAGATACTCCAACGGATACTTGTAGACACGGCTAAGCAGGTCGAAAAGTAACACAGAGACCTCCGTATCCGTCAAGAACAATGGGTGAATGTTCCGCTGGGCCAAGTACTCCATTATCGAATGATAATTCGCAAAATCACCGTTGTGCACCAAGGCCTCGTTTAGTCCGACAAACGGGTGCGCGCCCCCTGGATGCCAGACCCGTCCCTTCGTAGGATACCGATGATGACCAATCCACACATGAGCCTTGAAATCCTCTAACCGGTAATACCTGACAGCATCATCCCCATAGCCCACGAGCTTCAATACAACCATGTTTTTCCCATGGCTGACGACAAAGGCCTTCTTCTCGCCCAACGACGAGTAATACTGCTGGTTCAATCGGTAAGAGTTCTGGTAGAGAAATTCATCTTCTACCTCGTTTTCTTTGAGCCCCGCTAGACCATTCTTACGAGCAAACTCCGCAAGAACATCTTTCTTGATCTTCACAAAATACCTGAAGACCTCAGGAGGTTGAACCTCTAGACCAGAAATCGAATGATAATCATCAACAGCTTCCACTCTGGCCTCATAGTCAACTACGAAGAAAGGCCGAATATGCTCGTCCTCGACCTGTTTTCTGACCGATTTATCGAGATAGGCAACTTGTAGGATGTAGTCCTCTTCCAGGATTTTCTTGGAAACGCCCAGTTGTTCCGGGACCAATCCAACAGCAGCAATCCCCCCTCCCTTCCCGTTTCCTCTGTTCCGCATCTGGACGAGAGATTGGAGGAGATATTTTCCTTCAAGCGGGGCATTGCATGCGAGGCCGACAACGCCGCATCCACCCTCGGCTTCCTGTTTGCCGACCTGGACCCTGTCTACTGGGAGTGATCTTCTCGAATCGATGATTCTACCTCACCAGCAGATCCCTCCTTCCCCGCAGATCCCGGACACTCTCCAGCCCGAAACCGGCTAGTATCGATCTCAACCGCTTCGACCATGCAGTGAATAAATTGACAATCCGGGTCTCGCCCCACTCGGGATCGATGAACTGTGACAATTCCGGGTCCGTTGTGGTTATCCCGACTTGGCA
Source organism: Candidatus Bathyarchaeota archaeon (assembly GCA_005881615.1). Taxonomy (GTDB): domain Archaea; phylum Thermoproteota; class Bathyarchaeia; order 40CM-2-53-6; family 40CM-2-53-6; genus 40CM-2-53-6. Next base: position 4,516 of record VBBR01000086.1, on the reverse strand, counting down.
TCCGCGTCCCCTCTCACAATTCCCACAGTGCGTACAACCAACCGCTACAGCTTCTGCTGTCGCCACGACACAACCATCGGCACCTAATGCAATCACCTTCGCGATATCGTCAGCCGTCCGGATACCACCGCTCGCTATGAGAACAACCTGGTCCCGGACTCCTTCGGACACTAGATAATCGTGGACTTTTGGAATTGCATACTCAATCGGCATTGCGATATTTTTCTTGGCAATTTCCGGCGCCGCTCCCGTCCCGCCATAGCCACCGTCGATGTGGATGATGTTCGCTCCGGCATAGTAGCTCCCTATCGCGACCATGTCCACGTCCGTCGGCGTGGACACTTTCACCGATACTAGTGCGCGTGGATTCACGGTCTTGATCCAGTCAACGTGCTTCTTGTGATCCTCCACCGAATAGACACTATGGAACGGAAACGGTGAGTAAAGACTAGTAAACATCGATGATTCACGCATCTTCGCAACTTCTGACGTCACTTTGTCAGCCAACAAGTGACCGCCCAATCCTGGTTTCGCGCCTTGAGCGTACTTGAACTCGACAATCGGCGCGTACTGTATCGTCTCCTCCCGCACCCCGAACATCCCCGTCGCCACCTGCGTAATCACATGATCACGATACGGAACAATAGCATCCGGATAGCCACCCTCACCCGTAGACATGTATGTCCCGATCTTCTTCGCAGCCCTCGCCCGCGCAAGCATGAAGTTGAGAGAGATAGATCCAAAAGACATACCCCCACCATAGATCGGCAACGGAATCTCGATCTTCCGACCTTCCTCTCTCTTGTTCAACTCTATAGAAAGATCAACAGTATTCTGATCGATCTTCGCAAACCCGTTATTCTTCCATCCCAGAACATCAAAACCCCCGCCCGAATCCCCAGTCTTGTACTCCAGCCCATTTTTCGGCAACTCCCCCGTCAAAGCCATCTCGTAAGTCGCAAGAATCAGCTCCGCGGTCCAGCGCTTGTTCCCCAGCCCGGCCGGCAAACCATGACGCAAGGTCGGGAGAACCTCTAGCCCATGATGGATTCTTTCCGAATGTTTTTCCACAATAAGTTCTAGGTTGCCCATGCTATCCCCTTGAACGATTGCTCCCGAAGCTCCGCGTCCATCATCGATCTTCCGATATCCCCGCGCAATCGCCTAACATCACGCATACCCATCGCACTCAGAATCTCAATTAGCTGATCATGCCAAACACCCATCAGATTCACAAGACGCTGCGCACCCCACTCCGGATCGATCTCTCTCGGTTTCATCTGACAATTTGTCCTGTCCCGGGTCTCGCCCTTGAATTCTGCCTGCAACGCAACCAGAACCGTTGTATCGATACCGACTAGATCCGCGCCGCAAATAATCGCCTTCGGAACATGCTCTGCCAAGGTTATGCCTCCACTGGCAATGATCGTGACCTGGTCCCGGAGCCCTTCTTTCACCAATTGCTGGTGGACTACTTTCAGAGATGCCGAGATGTGCTGTGGTTGCTTGGAGTAGTCCTGGCCATGATAATCAGCGTACAAGTGCAACCCGTGCACTCCTTCACGTGCCAGTTTGCACGCAACTGTTCCAGAGTCCTCGTGGAGAGGTAAACGAGCGATAACTATTGAGGATGGAAGCGCGCTCCTCAGTTTCTCGAAAATATCTGCCCTGTCTGCATCATACTCCACAATCGCCGCCGGTCTCTCAACAAGGTCTTGAATGGTCTCCTCGTCGACAATCGGGATGAGATTTGCTGGGCCGAAATCGAAAGGCGTTCTTGATCGAGAGATATAGAATGTCCCAAGCTTCTCCGCCGCCATGCCAACAGCCGACCTAATAGGCCCATTCCCCACGGGAACCTTGTCGAAGATTATCGGAACAGGGATCTCAACGGTTGAAGGAGCACGGTCAATCTTGTTAAAATCGACACTAGTCGGTTTCCTCCCAACATCCACACTTGTCGAGATATACTCGCGACCATACACGCCGTCTCTAGTGGGGCGGACAATCTCTGACATGTCGGTCCAGATACCATCAAAACCCTCCCCGCCAAACGCGCCCTTGTAACCCATCCCCTTCACCGGAATCTTTCCAGTCGACGCCTCATTCCAGATAGTGAAGACCGCTTCCGGTGTCCAGAACGAATCGCCCAGCCTCTTGTAACTGTCCGAATGTTTCACCGTCATAATGTGCGGGTATTCCTGGACACACCTCATACACCCAACACACTTGTGCTTCAACGGCTTGAACCCGCCAAACCGTCCCCCGAAGACCCCGTAGATGCAAGGCCGGCTTAGAACGACTTCCTTGTTGAGCTTGTACTCGAAAGCCTCATGCACCAGCATAGCCGCAAGCCGTACTTTTTTCGCGCTCACGTCAAACTTGTTCGGAATCTGATAGACGTGTCGAGCAGGTTTGGTTTCTATCTTGAAACGCTCATACTTAGAGGGCTTTGCGGTTTCAGAGTCCAAGACTAAGCCTCACCTTTGCCCTCTACAAACGCACAGGAAGAGGCGAATCTGTCGAACAAATATAAGCTCTCTGCGGACGGGACCAAACATTCGTCCAGAAAAACCCTGCCTTGAGGGAAGGGAGGATGTTAAGCTAGTTTTAGAACCGGGGTGAGGAGAAGTGTGAGATTGCTCTTGGATCTCACAAAGAGAGAGGCTAATCTAATCATTTCGAAGGATATCCTCGCCCTGTCAACAGTTAGCCAACACGGATGGCCTCACTGCGTTCCCGTAAAGCTACGTTTACCTCGACGGTAAATTCTACATTCCAGCGAACTCAAAATCGAAGAAAGATCTGACCCAATACCTGGAAAGCGCAACGAGATTGCTCTGCTCCGAACAGTCTGGCGCTCTACTTGAACAGAGCAAACCAAGTTAGTGCAACCGCTACATACCCAGCTGCCAGAGGGAATATCGGCAGATTGGATCGCCTGCTTCTCCAGATTGTAGTGGATGCGTAGATCGGGAGATAGCCCGCTGCCATGAAGAAGGCCACGTCGAAGCCGAAGGCGTACCAGTTGAGTTCTAGCGACGTGGTCCCACAGCTTAGAATTTCTCGCCAGGGAAACGGGAAGCCATAGTCCCAAAATTGAATGCACGTTAGCCCCAGCCAACCATGCGACACTAACAACAGACCCGTGCCGAATGAAGCCATGACTCCGATCGAGGCGAGACTTGAAACAAGAACAGCGTTCTCTATTATCCAACCCATCCTTGGGCCCTTATTCATTCTCGGAAAGACAAGCCCGGTCGCGACCGAAGAAACCAGAACAATCCCGGATAAAACAGTCATCAATGACCAACTATCCTGGATGCAGGTAGGACATACCAGTGGTGGAGGGTCTATTGTAAGGGTCAACTGTTCGCTATGGATGATCGACCCATTCGTCGCCGTCATAGTCCCTGTGTAAGTGCCTGGTTTCGTTGCCACGGGCACGTGGAACAAGATATCCGGCGAAGCCGTTCCGGCATCGGGAACGTTTACGACGGACGGCCTTATCGTGATGGAAAGGTTGAGGTTGAGAGTCGCAGTTACATTCACATTGCCACTGAAGTGGTTAACGCTCGTCACCCATCCCCAAGACGTGAAGTTTTCACCCGCTGCTACACGGCCCATATACCCATGGCCTTGCGAAAAACAGCAGTCGACGGTAAAGTCAGCGGGGGGAGGCGTGGCCTGAAAGCTTACCTGGATTGAGTGCGAGATAGAACCCCCAGTCGCCACTATCGTAATCGTGAAATTGCCTCCAACGTTGGAAGATGCGAAGAGAGGAGTGGACGCTGTTCCCCCTGAGGTCAAGCTTAGAATTACACTGGTACGCGTCACCACACTGGTCAAAGACACACTGGGACCAAGCGGATTAACGGTCGCTGAGACGTTCATGTCTCCCGAAAACCCGCCTTGACTCGCAATGGTGATGGTGGAGCTTAGCGAAGGGCCTTTCATCGACGAAGGGTTTGCCGACAGGCTGAAGTCTGAGGCTGCCTTAACTGGCAAGAAGGCAAGAGAGAGCGCTACTAAAGTTAGCAGAAGAGAATAGGAAAAGAACCTACCCAGCTTCAAAGATACGCGCAATCCATCATGGCGCTCCCGAATCATTTGAGCACACTGGAACCAACCGGCCTAACCAGAACGGCTAAGTCAGAATAACAACAGGGATAACGCGATCGGAAAAGGTCGTCTCGTTTAGGCGGCTTACGCCCGTCGCAAGACCCTTACGTCAGAGTTGCGAGAATTCGATCGTCTTGCGCAGATAATTGATCCTGATAGTACTGTGGGAATCTCAGCGGCTTGGACTAAACATTGTCCAGTGATTAGGACGAAAGATGGTCAGTTGCAGTTACGATGCAAACAGTTCCTTCTATCGTCAGCTGGGTGCTCTAGCTTACCGGTGCTATTTCTGTAACGAGGTATCCGGGATGATGGTTCGGGGTTTCTTCCAGATCGACTTCCCACTCTATGAGATACCGCATGCCCTTCTCGGTTTTCTTAGTCGCCATTATTG
>VBBR01000083.1 GCA_005881615.1 Candidatus Bathyarchaeota archaeon | reverse complement strand
CGAATTGTACGAGTCGAAATACAAGAAGCCTCGCCGAAGCAAATCGCCGAGAACATGTGCGCCGCAGAGACGAAAGACAAAGACTACTCGAAAATAGCTAGAGCTATTCTGGTGGGCCGGGGGAGATTTGAACTCCCGACCCTACGGCCCTCACGTGAGGGTTTCCGCGTGTAAGGCGGACGTTCTATCCGGAGAGTCAATGCTCCTAACCAGGCTGAACTACCGGCCCAGACCGAAAACACGCAAACCATGTCCGGGTAGATTACGATTTAGGTGGAGATTACCGTTCCTCGATCATCAAGGGAGCTTGCACTTTTATACCCGGAACACTCATTTCTCTTTCTGGACATTTATGGCGGGGAAGGAACCATTCGTCTATATCGACGGTGAATACCACCCCAAAGGCGAAGCCAAGATCTCGGTCTACGATCACGGGCTTCTATACGGGGACGGGGTCTTCGAAGGCATCCGCGCCTACAACGGCACGGTCTTCCGACTGCGCGAACACGTAGAGCGATTGTTCGAAGGACTACGCGTTATAAGAGTCAACATTCCGCTGACCAAAGAGCAAGTCATGAACGCTATCGTCGAAACGCTTCGACGAAACAATCTGGCTGACGCGTACATACGGCTCGTAATCACTCGTGGCCGCGGAAACCTTGGACTGGACCCGCGAAGCTGCCCCAAGCCCTCTATCATAATCATGACTGAACCGGTACTCCCGGCCCACGGCAAGGAAGCCCGGGAGAAAGGAGTAACCGCTGTCATCTCCAGCCTAAGACGCGACATGGTCGACGGAACAAGCCATGAGGTCAAGTCTCTCAACTATATCCAGAGCGTGCTCTCCAAGTTCCAAGCGATAGATTCAGGTACCGACGAAGTGGTCATGCTCGACCATAGAGGCATGGTTTCCGAGTTCCACGGCTCAAACCTCTTCATCGTCAAACAGGGAATAATCCATACACCAACATCTGCAGCGGGGATTCTTCACGGAGTCACAAGAGCACGGGTCATGAAGCTCGCCGAGGAGCTAGGATACGAGGTCCGAGAGAGAGATATTACGCCCTACGAGCTCATGACAGCTGACGAAGCCTTCCTAACCGGAACAATGGCAGAAGTTGTTCCTGTCGTCAAGATTCATGGAGTAGCAATAGCGGAGGGCAAACCGGGACCGGTGACAAGGGAGATTATCAGAGGATTTCAGAGAATAATCCAGGACCCGAAAGAAGGCGTCCCGATCAGAGAGACGATCGCGATACCGGCCAAGACGAGAAACTAGATACCTTCAAGCTCGAGGCTGTTGAGATCTTCGGCAGGCTAAGGCCCGCTAGAGCCTATCTTTCTCCCCAGGATGTTCAAGTGGTACAGTATGTAGACTACCAGCCCGCCGACTGCGTCCATGGTCACTGCGCCAGCGACAAGGGTAATGTCGTTGACTATTCCAGCCTGAAGATATGCAGCCCACTGTTGAACAGCGCCCCATATTGATCCAACAGCTACGGCAACGCCGATTGCCAATAGGGCTCTTTTCTCTGCGGGGAGTTTCACCTTGAAGTTGAGCACCCAGCTTGAAACTACGATAGCCCACACGAGATGGAGCAACAGGGTGAAGGGAGTGATGTTGAAAGGGTCGAAGAGGTTCAGAACAAAACCGACTCCTGAGATTAGAAGAGCGCTGGATGTTGAGACGAGAGTTATGCTCAGCCAGCTGGGAGTCGTGTCCAACAAACGTTGAGCCGTAAAGGTCATTCTCTAATCCTCTCTCGCCTCTTCGTCATGACCGGGGCGGATTGGTGAAGATGGAATGGCAACGTGAAGCCTATCTTGTGCTGCTTCAGGAACAAGCTCAAGCGGGGCCAGTGCTGCACCGCAACCACACTCCCAACAATTCCACCCGACAACGAGAGAACCGCATATGTGGCAGTCAAGATTCCTATGGCTGTCTGGAACGCGACCGACCAAAGACCGTTAGGAAGGCTCAGAAGATTGGTCGCAACCCATAATCCGATACTCGCTAGTCCTCCCAGGGTACCTGCAAAGAAACCCGCGAGCGCCCCTTTCCAAGGCCCCTGCTTAATGATCACACCTGCAACGAGTCCCGCCACGAACGGCCCTATTTCGGGCAGGGCGACACCAATGATCAGGTTGATGAGAAATCCCACTCCAATCGCCAGCAAAAGATCTCCTCTAGTATCGATAGGCGACTGGGGGCTTGTAGTACCCATTGTACGCTCGTCCTTAATCTCAAGAACAGTCAACCCCGTTTCGTGATATTCTGCTCGTAACCCCATGCAAACCCAAATGGTTACATTCGGATGCAAACCCCGCGTGGGAGCTTTGAAGGGCGCAATCTTCGACTGGGACGGAACCCTCGCCCAAATTGACGACCGCGAGTTCTACTGCATCAACCAAACACTCACAGCACATCACTCAAAGCCAATAGGTCAAGAATTTCTCGTCAGGAACTACTACCAACGCGCCTACGAGATCGGCACCGGGCCTAGGATGGTATTGGAGGCCGCCCTGTCAAGCGAAAGTGCTGCCCGAACCGACGAAGCCTATGAGACCTATCGAAAACTGTTCAGAGACACTGTAGACAAGGCAAAGCTTCAGACAGGCGCACTCGAGCTCTTATCAACGCTGAAAACGCACGGATTCAAACTCGGGATTGCAACAATGCGATTCACGAGGTCGGTAGTGGCCGCAGAGCTAGACCTGTTGAAAGTTAGTCCACTAGTCGAGGTGTTGTTTACCAGAGAGGACCTGGGGCCCGCACGCGGACTGGAATCGCTGGAGGAGGTCGTTAACAAGAGGAAACAGCTTGTAACGCGCGCTTTGGATAGGCTGAAGCTTCGCGTCGCGGAGGCGTTTCTAGTAGGCGATTCCTGGTGGGACGTAAGAGCAGGGAAGAAACTTGGAATACAGACCGTGCTGGTGCGAACAGGGTTCGCGCGCTACAACGACTTTGCCAAGGAAGGTGCGGACGTGACAGTAAATTCTCTTGTCGAACTGGAGGATAGGTTAGAATCGAAAGGCTGGAAACTATAGAACGCTACTGGAAGACGAGCCGCGGCCCCTTTCCAGATATCTATCAAGAGTCTTCCGGGTGAACGAGTCGAGTTTCAGATTGTACGCTGCCCCAGGAAAGACCCAGATGTAATCCTGTATTTCATCCTGGTCGAGTTTGACCTGTTGTTCCTTGGATTTGCAATAGAAATCGATGAAGATGAAATGTTTCTTCTTGTAGAACTCTGGCTCGAAGATTGCTTCTTGCAACAGAAGCATCTCCACCACCTCCACGTCGAGCCCGACTTCCTCTTTGACCTCTCTCCTAACCGCATCTATCATGCCCTCCCCGACTTCAATGTGTCCGCCTGGGAGAGTATACTTGTCGAACCATTTGTGAGACTTCGCCAATAGGATCTTCCCTTCGTTGTTGACGATCAGTGCTCCTACAGTTGGTTCGGGAAACACCTGCTTTACCGGCGTCTTGGTGTGAGATGGTTGCTGGTCTGGGGGGGTCAATTGAGATCAGTGGTCGTGGTCGGTTCTACACCCTTCTTCTCAAGCTCGCGGAGGAGTCTGTTTATTCCAAGCCAGTCACTCGCAATATGTCCGAGAACAATCAGGTTTCCGGACGGCTCGTTTGCGAGCCTTGTGAGATCAGGCTCTGCTATGTGAATGTAGGACAACGTCCGAACGCCATTTTGGAAGTATGTCTTGGCTATCTCGTATCCTCCGTTAGTGTAGGCGGCATGGCTGATCGCGATCTTTCCGGCTTTGTTCTTTGAGGAGCCCAACCGTACTTCGATCTTGGATACGGCTTTTCGATACTCGGGAAGGCGTCCGATCTTGGAGACGACATCTCTTACTGTCGAATCAGCGCGGAGACCTTTCAAAGCCTCTTGAGTCATTTTTCGACCAATCTCATCGCATGGACTGTGAATTGACATGAGCGGCATTCGAAGCTTCTTGGCGGCGCTGGGTGTCTGGTCGTAATTGTCAGGATGATGCTGCAGTTCTAGGACTCGTAGCTTGGGCCGAACGGCCTCCTGCGCGACCTCTTCTGGAACACCGGCTTCCTTCAGCTGTTCGATGTGGCGAAGGAACACCTTGTAACCTTCAAGCCTAGCCCTTCCACCAGTCGGGTGATGAGCAATTACCGCATCACAACCCAGGTCGCGGGCTAGAAGGAGTTCGGCCACTCCGACGTCGATCGCGACGAGAACTTTCCGAATCTTTCTTCCTTTGACGTGAATCTCGCTGTCAGCGGGGACAGTCTTGAAACCTGCCAGCTTCAGCGATGTCCGCATTATCTGCTGAGTATCCATCAAGCACCGTCATCCCCTATGGAATCGGAGGATCTAGGCTCTTCCGCCCTTTGTCATTTTCTTGAGGTCGAGAACTTCGTCAACCTTTTCTTTCGGGAGAATTTTCTCTTCCAGAATCACCTGTCTCACCGACTTGTTTTCCGCCACGGCTTTCTTAGCGACCTTGGCAGCGTTATCGTAGCCGATGTGGGGTGTTATCGCCGTTACAACCATCAAGCTTCTGTCCGCGTAACTGTAGCATCTCTCGCGGTCCGCCGTGATCCCTGAGACACATTTCTCTGAAAGGACCCTGGAGCCGTTCGCTAGTATCTCGATCGACTGGAGTAGGTCGTAGGCTATGACGGGCATCATGATGTTGAGTTCCAACTGACCCAGGGAACCGCAGACGGCGATGGCCGCATCATTCCCGATAACCTGAGCAGCAATCAGGTTGACAGCTTCAGGAATGACAGGGTTGACCTTTCCCGGCATTATGCTTGATCCAGGCTCCGTAGCAGGCATGTCTATTTCTCCCAGCCCAGTGCGGGGTCCAGAGTTGAGCAGTCGTAGATCGTTTGCGATCTTCATGAGGCTGGCAGCGATCGTCTTCAGAAGCCCGCTGGCCTCGACGCACGCGTCCTTGCCCTGCATCGATTCGAACACGTTCTCAGCTTTCTTAAAGTCGAAGCCGGCAAGTCTGTTAACCTCCTTTATTGCTAGCTCGGCATATTTGGGATGGGCGTTCAGGCCCGTGCCTGTGGCAGTTCCACCGAGTGGAAGCTCTAACAGTGTGTCCCGCGCCATTTCCGCCCGTTTGATACCATGTCGGATCATACTGGCATAGGCGCCGAACTCCTGGCCGAGCGTTACAGGTACGGCATCTTGGAGGTGGGTTCGTCCAGCTTTGACGACGTCATCAAACTCGACTGTTTTCTTTTCCAGCGCTTTGGCGAGTGATTGTAGAGCTGGAATCAGTTTTCTTCCGATCGCTTCTGCTGCCGAAACATGGATCGCTGTGGGGAAGACGTCATTTGTTGATTGGCACATGTTCACGTGGTCGTTTGGATGAATGAGTTTCTTGTCTCCACGTTTTCCGCCGAGAAGCTCGATGGCACGGTTTGCGATCACTTCGTTAGTGTTCATGTTTGTCGAGGTGCCGCTACCGGTCTGGAAGACGTCAACCACAAACTGCTCATAGAGTGAGCCCTCCATGATCTCCTTGGCAGCCGAAACAATGGCCTCGCCCTTTTTCGGCTCCAAGAGCCCAAGCTGCATGTTCGCCTTGGCAGCAGCTAGTTTGATCAGAGCCATGGCCCTGATGAAGTCTTTTGGTAAGCGAATTCCTGAGATCGGGAAGTTTTCAACAGCCCTCTGTGTCTGAGCTCCGTAGTACGCAGCGTTCGGGACTTTGACCTCTCCCATGGTATCGCTCTCAACCCGGTATTCATCAACCGTTACCATAGCTACAGTCAACCAAACGACTCGGGGATTTGGCGGATTAAAAAGACTCTCTATCTACGCAGGGAATGGTACATCAGAAACACCTAGCGGATGAGCTGGAAGCGAATTAGTTTCACTTCTCTCTACGGTCTAAACGGGACCCATTCGCTCTACTGAGGCGGGTTGCTTTCGGTAAAGAAGATTCAACAGAACAGCGTTGTCCTACGCAGACAAACTGAACAGGTTACGTCTCTTCTCAAGCAGATCGATCACGACCGCAAGACCCTCCGTCGCCCCAATCGCCACTAGCCCTCCCAGAGCCCCGAGGACACGATTTCCCGCGGGCAAGCTGTAACATTTACATTCCCAAACCACTTGGTCCCAACCATTCAGGGACCATACGGTGAAGCTAGTTAGATTTCAGCAGAAAACAGGAGAGAACAGAATCGGCATCATGATGGGTGCAGACCATGTCACGGAGATAACCGGTGTGAAGTCCTCTGCGGAACCACTTCTCGACTTCCTTAAGGACCCCAAGGCAGAATCCAAAGCCCAACTAGCAGCAGATTCCGCAAAGAAGCACTTCGACGCGGGGAAACAAAACGAGAAGGGGTACTGGAGCCTTGATTCTGTAACGGTGCTGCCACCGATAGCACATCCTACAAAGATCATCTGCATGGGCGGTAACTTCTCAGACCATTTGGCTGAAGGAAGCAGTTCGCTCCCGCCCTTTCCGATATCCTTCCTCAAATCACCTACATCACTTGTAGGTCACCGGGCACCTGTAATCTATCCGAGGAACGTCAAGCTTCTCGACTACGAGGTCGAACTTGCCACCGTCATCGGGAAAAAATGTAAGGATGTTTCGCAAGAAGACGCTCTACAGTTCGTTGCAGGCTTTTCAGTTTTCAACGACATCAGTGCCCGTGATATTCAGTTTGCCGAGATGAAGCGAGGGTTCTGCAACCTAGGCAAAAACTTCGATACTTTCGGTCCGATGGGCCCCTGCCTGGTAACTCCGGATTCAGCGGGAAGCCCGGACAACCTTGGGATGGAACTTCGGGTGAACGGTCAGGTGCGTCAGCTATCAAGCACCAAGAACATGGTATTCAAGGTTCGAGAACTGGTAGAGTTCTTCTCATCGATGACATTGGAGCCGGGCGACATCATAACATCCGGCACTCCATCAGGCGTAGCGATCTACAGGAAACCAGACAAAGAACCCTTCCTCCTCAGACCGGGAGATGGAATAGAGGCGAAGGTCGAAAACTTGGGACGCCTCCAGAATTCTGTAGTAGGCGCATTGCGAGCCCAAGACACTCCCGAGTTGCTAAGGTCCAGAAACCAAACCTAGCCTACCTTGAAGGCCCGCTCCTCGAGCCTCTTAGGGAACGAAGCAACCAGAGGTCTAGCGGTCTTGCTTCCCTCTTGGCCACGAGTCATGTAAGAGTCCCAGCCCATCTTGACTATATGGCTCAGGATAGCTGAGAACGTGGGCTTGGGTGGATCCATTCTATCGTAGTATCTCCTCATCTCATCGAGCAAGTCCTTCGGGATCCTAACAGAGTAGGGAATTGTTGTGGGCAAACTTGTAGCACACTACACTACACTACGCACTTCTCCCTTCAGTACAGTCGAGTGTTTTTGCTGGTGTTGTAACTTGTCCCGTTAAACGGGAGTAACGAGTATTGCGGCGATAGAGGTGATTGGGATATGAAAGAGAGCGAGATAAGGCGATATGCTAACGAAGACGTTGTGGGACAGAGGTTCGACGGGTTATTCATAGAAGGGCGAGTAGAGAAAAGAGATGGAACTTTCCTCGTTTTCGAGAAAGACAGTAGCGGAGAGTACATTCCACATGACCAGATCAGATGGCTGGTTCGAGCCTGCCGGTATTGCTAGCTGTGAGAACCCCCGAATTCTTTTTCAACGACCGTTCGTACCGACCCGTAGGGCCCGTAGCTCAGCCAGATCCCAACATGTGGATCCTGAATAGGTAGAGCACCGGAAGAGCGGCATGATTGCTCTGGTGAGGCTTTTAGCCTTCAGAGGGACACCCGGCTGTCCCGGGTTCAATTCCCGGCGGGCCCGCCAACAATCGGGAGTATCTGGTCGTCAGTGTTTGGCTAGGAAGGCTTCGTTGGCAGGGGTGGAAGGCGAGGCTTGTCAGGACCTTCGTAGCGGATCAGGCCCTTGGCCTCCAAGGTTTCTTGTAACTTGTTCACCGCGATGTGTACCTGGATCTCCTTCTTCGCTCCAGTGCAAACCAGTTTCCCGCTGGCAAACACGAGAATGACCACTTTCGGCTCGTCCATCCTGTAGATCAATCCTGGAAACTGTTCCGGTTCATACATGGTCTTCTTCAAACCGTAAACCGCTTTCTCGAGATCAATGTGGCCTCCAAGTCCACACGATGCGACAATGTTCTGAATCATGATTTCTGGCCTGCCAAGAATTACAATTCCATCCCTCTTCAGTTCGTCAACTACTTTCAACACAGCCTGGCGCGCTTGGCGTTCAGATTTGGCGCCAGTGCACACCATTTTTCCAGAGCTGAAAATTAATGTTGCAGTTTTTGGCTTCTTGAGTCTGTAGACTAGACCTGGAAATTGTTCCGGCCGATATTCGACTCCAGGGAAGACTCGGACGATTGCGTTGAGGTCTATTCTCTGTTTTAGTGTTGCTGAAGCAACCACGTTCTCGATATTGATGAAAGCCCTGTTCTTATCCGACAAAACCCATCAACACCCTTGTTTTGGAGCCCAAAGTTGTCCCGCCTTTAAAAGGAGGTCCCTTATATAGGGACGATTGATGGATCGCGCAATAGCGCGAAGCCCATCTGGAGCAGGCGAGGAGGAGTTTGAGACCTCAGCCTGTCGAGAGGCTAGCTGGAGTTGGCTTGGTGCGGTTCTACGGAAGTTCTACCATGACCGAGCCGTCTTGTTCTTTGACCTTGTATGTAGCGACTTTCAAGGTTGGAATCACAGTGAAAGAGCCTGTTCGAACGTCAAAATTCCACCCATGCCAAGGGCAAGTGACCACTGAGCCGCTGAGATTCCCCTCTCCTAATGGACCGCCGCGGTGTAGACAGACGTTGGCTATGGCGAAATACTCGTCCTTGACTCGAAACAGGGCTAGACTTCTTCCTTCGACACTCACGACCTTGCCGAATCCGTCTGTGAAGTCGGTTTTTTCTGCTACTTTGACGAACCTGGGCAACCGTGACTCGTTCTCCTTTCTCAACCGATTTGGTGCTTCCCGCTGACTTCTACCATTTCTCGAGGTTCTGCCGGTGTAACTCTGGTTTTTGTATAGTTGGTCAACCATTCTTCAAGTGCCCGGATCTGGGCGCTATCCGTCCCGAGGACCTCCAGTTCTTCTTTGGTTAGCTTCACAGTTTTGAGAATAATATCTTCGATGTGAGATGCGTGGACCTTAGTGGGTGGTTTGGGATAGATTTGTGAGAGATACTCAAAATCTTCTTGCAAGTGTTCGATGAACAAAATAATACTGCTCGTAAGATGGGTGGTCCTAACATCTAGAACATTGTTGTAGACGCCCAGCAGCATTTCTAGGTCGGACTGAGCTCCCTTCAACTTTTCGATGTGAAGGGAAATGAGGTCTTTCGACAAGCTCTTCTTCTCTCCCACCGCAGATGTGATATCGATCACCAACGTGATGAGAAACGTTGTGAGGAAACCCACTCCAAGTTTGGATCTAAGCCTCTCTTTCGCTATCTTCTCGACCGGTTCAAGCTTCTTCCTATCGTGTCTAGCTACAACACGGTCAACTATCAGATAGGTTACAGGAATCGTCACCGCGAGTCCGATTAGAGCTGAGATTAGACTCAGGTCAATATCGTCAAGAGTTATTATCAATGGCTGACCGATAAATCCAAGCATCGCCAACAAAAGTCTCTCCTATGATTTGTTCGTCCCAACCCGTCCTTCGTGTTCTTTGCCAGTAAGCAACGCTAAGATTCGCCATCGGATTACGGATGGCGTTAGCGCTGCACCAGGACATCACGTAGCTCGTTGGCATAGGGTTCAATTGTTCTAGGTCCAAAATCAAACGGCAACTCGGCAGCCTTGAATAGTTCTGGTAATGGCTTCGACCCGCCTAAGGCGAGAGCCCGTTGGTAGGCCGAAATCGCCGCTCTTGGGTCTTTGCGGTATCGTGTCCAAAGACCCAGCGCACCCATGAACGCGATTCCATACTCAATGTAGTAAAAGGGGACTTCGAACAGGTGCAATTGCCGTTGCCATTGGGATTGGAGGAATTCCTCGTATCCGTTCCAGCTCTCAGCTCCACCGAATCTCTTTCTGAGCTTGACCCATTGGCCTTGTCGCTCTTCTCGAGCGTGGCTCGGATGGGTGTATATCCAGTGTTGGAAAGAGTCGATGGTTGCGATCCAGGCGAGCAGCTTGACGATTGATGCTAAGTGTTCTCGTTTGGAGCGGGCAGCGTCTTCCTTATTGTAGAATGTTCCTTCGAGATGTTCTCCTCCAATGATCTCCATTGCTTGTGAGGCCACTTCTGCAATTTCCAGTGGCACGTTCTCGGCTCTATATTGGTAGGGCAGTCCCTTGTCCCGCACTGCAAAGACGTGAAACGCGTGTCCAGACTCGTGTAATAGTGTCCATACATCTCCATCGCGTCCAACGGAGTTCATGAATACGAATGGTAGCCTAATTTCTGCCAGCTCCATGTTGTATCCTCCGGGTGCTTTTCCTTTCCTGCTTTCAAGATCTAGGAGATCCAAGCTCGCCATTTTCTCGAGTTTCGCGGCGAAATCAGGATTGACTTTGTCGAACACGTGGATGCATCCCTGTACCAGCTCGGGTGAGGTTTTGAATGGGCGAAGTGCGGGGCGACCCTTGGGGTCGACGGCCAAGTCCCATGGACGCAGTGGTTCAACTCCTAACCCGTTCTTCCGTTCTTTGTCGAGTTCGTGAATCAGAGGGACGATGTGTTGTTCCACAGCTTCGTGGTAGTGGAAGCAATCCTCCGGAGTGTAGTCGAACCGTTCCTTCTTCCGGAAGATGTAGTCCCGGTAATTGTCAAAGTCAGCGTTTTCCGCGATTCTATGGCGCAGGGAAATTAGCTGGTCGTAGACATGGTTTAGCGTGTCTCTGTCTTTCTGTCTACGCGACTCGGAGAGCAGCCATGTTTTCTCTCGGACGCTG
>VBBR01000084.1 GCA_005881615.1 Candidatus Bathyarchaeota archaeon | reverse complement strand
CTCTCACCGGCGTCCAATTGCGTCAGGGTCCACCTGTTTCGAAGCCAGAGGACAGTCAGGGATTCTTAGATCGACACCAGGACGTGAGAGATACCGTTCGAGGTCCCTGGATCGAAGGTGATCGATGGATCGTCGACAAGAAACGACGAATCCTTACGATGAAACAACTTCTATCTACAGCCCTCAGCGATCCAAGGCTCGGGCTCGCCCTCCCGGAGCAGCTGAACCAGTCCTTTCGGCAGAATGCGAGAGTTCTGGAGAACAAGAAAATTCTCTCACTTCTTGGACGAGAAGGTTTTGACCAAGCACTATCGGAATTCTTGGGGGCGAAGCCTGCTTGGCTCAAAACTCATCACTAGCACCGCTATCCTCCCTGGCAAAACCGCCCTACAATCGTCTCGTAGCATACCCTAGCAGTGACCCAGACGAGGTCCAGTCCCGAATTCGACAATTAAGGCAGCTGAAGATAACTGGACTAGATTTTCAAGGCCGGCTGAAAACCGATCATCTCTCCATTCTCGGAAAAGGAGTCGTAGGAATCGTAGTCATAGGGATGAGAGCTAATCGGCGCATCGCAGTCAAGATCCGACGAGTAGATGCGCGGCGCCCAAGCCTAATTCACGAAGCAGAACTTCTCAAGATTGCGAATTCTCAGAATGTCGGACCCAAGTACTTGGGTGGCACCGCTGACATACTGGCGATGGAACTAGTCGAAGGCTTGTCACTTCCGTTATGGCTTGACAGCCTCAAGGGCAGAGGACGAAGAGCGCGGATCAGAAGCATAGTGAGACCCCTACTCGAACAGTGCCTGAGAATGGATGCCTACGGCCTCGATCACGGAGAACTCAGCCGGGCACACAAGAATGTCATCATATCGAACGACGACATTCCTCGGATTCTGGATTTTGAATCCGCCAGTCTGATGAGACGACCCAGCAATTTTACCTCTCTAGCACAGTACCTGTTCATCGGGGGCAGCATCGCCAAGAAAATGATCCGAATGCTGGGACCGGTGGACAAAGCAGAGCTTCTGACGTGTCTACGAGACTACAAGGCCGGCGGATGGAAAGATGCTTTCGAGGCGGCAACAAAAGTTCTCGGCTTGTAACAGCACCCGGTCTTACGCAGTCTTCTTGTCAATGACGCCCAGCCGTCTCGCCCTGTTCTCCGCATACCTGAACGCGAGAAAACCCATTACCAGGACGACGATGCCTCCGAGGAGTGCTAGTCCGAGATAGGAGAAGTATGAGTACACAGTTCCTCCTTGGATCATGGCTTGACGTGAGGCTCTCATGAACTCGGTAAACGGCAGGACGTTTGCTATTGCAGATAGTGGCCACCCTAGGGCGGAGACTGGAAAGAGAGCTTCCGAAAAAACCATCAAGAGCCCGGCAACGTATGTGGGAAGCGCCCATTCGAATTTCGTCGCGAACAATGCGTATGCGCTGAGTAGGAGTCCAAGACCAAGGGCGGCAAAAATGTTCACCAGCATTGCAAGGAAAAGCAGACTGACAGACAATGGGTTCACCATAAAGGGAATATTCGTGTGGAAGACTGACGACAAAACATAGAACGATAAAACAAGAGAGACGAGAACGGTCATCGTCGACGTGACGAACGACGCAAGGGTCCTACCAGTCAAGTAAGGTAGCGATGAGTGCGGAGAGATGTAGACTTGCGGGAACACATAGGTCCATTTTCCTTCTGCGATAGCAAGCGTAGGGACCCACGAGTAAGCAGCAACGTGCGCATATAGCGCGGCACCGATGAGGATGTAGGCGAGTCGACTTGGTTCAAAACTCGGTGGGACATTATTGGTTGAACCGACATAGTAGACTGTTGAAGCAGCGATAACGCTGGCGAGAGGGCCAACAGTCCTGAGGGAGAATCCTGTCAGAGGGTTTGTCCAGTTGAACTCTCTGTACCATCCAACTCTTATCGATGCGACCATGGCTCGAAGGCTCATCGCTGTCTCACCGAAATTGTCCCCGTCCTTCTGCCCTTGTTCTCAAGGTACTTCAGTGCTTTGGAGGAGGCAAAGAGCAGAACTACTCCCATGATAGCAAGAGAGAACAACTCAAGATCGAGGTAGAGTTCTCCAAATCCTTGGCCAAAAAACAGTGTTCGCCTTAGCGCATCCATTCCCAGTGTGAGAGGAATAAGGGAGGCGCCGGCCTGGACAGCAAGGGGAAATGGGGAGAACCCTCCGGTAGAGGGAAAGTAGACCCCTGAGATCAAGGATACAGGCTCGTGAAGTGCTTCATTTACAGAATCTGCTTCTCGGCCGTACGCCAAATAGAGAGAGGACAATGCCATTCCCATCGCATAGAGCGAGGCGAGAGTCAATGCGAAGACGGAGATAACGGCAGGCCAGACAGCGTTGATGGGCGGATGGAAGATTACCCATCCGAGGATCGCGACCATAGCCGCGGAGGGTGCAGTCCCAAGAATCCCACCAAGGGACATTCCCACTAGAATCGCTGAGATCGGTGCAGGGGAAGTGATATAGATCTCGAACAGTCCGACTTGCTTATCCCAGTTGAACTGGCTGGCCATCGACCACAGGACGTTACCCCAAAAAGAGATCATTACTCCACCAAGGATAGCGAATCCGGTGAAGGAGTTGAGCCCGTAAGCTCTGTAGACCATTGTTAAGGAGAAAGATGTGAAGAAGGGAAAGCCGATGTTGACTGCCACCCAGAGGGGTTCTCCATAGATGCTCTTTGCTCTCAGCCATAATCGGGCATAGGCGGTTCTGAGCCACGGGTTACTGTGCAGCTTCATGTTCCCTCTCCCTGAACCCTCTACCGACTAGGGCGACGAAGACTTCCTCTAGTGTTGCCTGCTGTCTCCAGTTTGATACGACCGTCATTCCCGACTTTCGAACTGAGTCGACCACGGATTGTGCGGATCCGTCTCCGTCAACGACCACTTGAATTCGTGACAGTCCTCTTTCTTCGTCGACTGATGACGTGTAACCCTTGACTCCTTCAAGTTTTCCTATTGGCTCCAGGCTTCCAGGAGCTGGAATGGGTGAGACCTCTAAGACAAGCGACGGTGCTCCGAGAGACCGTTTCAGGGCAGCGGGTGTATCGCAAGCGAGTATCTTGCCTTTGTCAATGATCGCTACTCGGTTGCAGATTGCGTCGACTTCGGCCATGTTGTGTGTTGCAAGTAGAATCGTTCTGCCGTGCTCTTTTGCTTGTTTCAGAATGTATTCGCGTATGCTCAGCGCGGTCATGACGTCCAGCCCAATTGTCGGTTCGTCTAGAAACACAACCTTAGGATCATTGATGAATGCTCTGACCAAGGTGACTCGTTGCTTGTAGCCGGTGGAGAGCGCGTAGAACTTCCTGTCGAGATAGTTCTGAAGACCGAGCATGTCTGATAGCTCATTGATTCGTCGATGCGCTTCTTCGGTGGGTATGCCGTAGAGTTGCGAGAAGAACCAGAGGTTTCCTCGCGCACTGATGAAATCGTAACCTGCTCTCTCTGCGCCACTTGCCATGTTGATCACAGCTCGAATCTTCTCTGGCTCATGCTCGACGTCGAATCCCATTACTCCCGCCTTTCCAGCAGTCGGAAGTAGAAGTGTGGACAGTATCCTGATCATCGTGGTTTTCCCGGCCCCGTTCGGGCCCAGAACACCGAAGATCTCACCCTTTCGAACTTGAAGATTGACGCCGTCGAGAGCTACGACTTTCCCCTCTTTGCTATCAAACTCGCGTCTGAGGCCTTCGACTTGGACGGTGATTTCTGCATCGACGCGATTCATGACGTTCCGTAACCCCGGCTGTTCTTCCGTGGGTTTCCGTGCGTCATTTAACCGTTGGTCGAGCATGTTCAACCTTAGTTGGCCGCTTCAGGTCGCTTGTGCGTACCCTGAGGAGGGCCAGTTGGAAGCCGTTCAATTAAGGATTGTTTGAAGGATTTACCAGAAACGTTCTTTCAAAGCTTCTCTTTCGGCTTCCATTACCGCTTGGAAAAAGCCGATTGTTGGCTTCTTGTGCTTTCTGAGAATATCGGCAGCTGCTTCAGGGGTTACTCTTCTCCCCGCGAGGGTGTAAACTGCAATTCTGCCATACTTGTTTACGAGTTTCGCCGTTTCTTCGGCTCTCGATAGAACGTTCTTTTCTCTCTCTGAAAGGTGGACCCCGTTCTTCAAGAGGATCTTCTTCATGTCCTCGTCGGGGACGGCCAAAGCAGCGAGAGCTTTGGATCCACATTCAGGGCACTCTATGGTGTCAGGAATGTCCTTGACCCTCTTCATCTCGACATATTTCCAGCAGTTTGTACAAACGATTGTTTTAACCTCATTGAGGATTCTCGCCTTCGCCGACCCCACCAATATTTGGCCCAGTTTTTCCGTCGGAATCAGATCCGTCTTTCGACTGATCCTCTCGAGCCCAATCCTCGAGATCGGCGTTGCCTCGCCGGCAGCGGTCTTGACGACCTTAAGCTGAATCTCGTGCCTGGAGATGGATTGCAGAACTTTCTTGGTATGAGGTATGTCCATGTCTCTTTCCAGTGCTTCACGTACGGCCTCGTCCATGATGACTGTTCCCTCGAAGCTCTTTGCGAGCTGGCGGAGGGTTATGCTGCTGAAATCTGTCCACTTCGAGATTGCACCGAATCTTCGCGCGACATGGACGAGTCTTCGCTTGAAGAGTCCAGTTCTCTTCGATGCGGTTATCGCCACCTCGTCCACCTCAATCTCGGAGAGACGGCGCACCATCTTCACAACGTCATTAGCCTCCACTCCCCCGACCGCTTGGAAAACAATCCTGTAAGGATCTTGCTGGATTCCGACGCTGACGCCAGATTCGTCGGACAACAAGTGTCCAATGAGCCGGGCCAGGGTCCTGTTGACCAGCGTTCCCAAGTGGGAGTTGACGATGATGAAGTCATCCCACTCTTCGACCGTAAGCAGGCGATCATTCGGGACCGGAAGGCCCTGTTCGTACTGCTCGTATGTCTCCGATATCGCACGTTCAAACGTCTTCGGGTCCACAGGATATTCTTCGCTCAGCGTTTGAGCTATTTCCCTGATCGTTTTCCCTGCTTCGTACAGCCCTCCTACTTTCCGCCTGATCTCGCCAACCTCGCTGGCGACCTTGTGAGGTACGGGTATCTCTTCGCCCACCCAGCTTGGGATGGCGCCTGTCGGGTCGGAGATGGGCTTGACGAATATCTTGTCGCCTCTGATGCTCTGCATCATCCAAGGTGTTCCTCGTACAATGAACTTCGTACCTGGTTGGCCATACTCAGCCACGAACGCTTCATCGATAACCCCGACAGCACTGTCCGTCTCTTGCTCGATCACGAGGTATTGTTTCTCGTCAGGTATCATCGAGAGTTTATTGAAATAGTATGTGTAGAGGTCTTTGACCCTCGACGGCCTCATGATCATTTTGTCTTGCTGCGAGACCCAAGCGAGGCGTGGAAATCGTGAGTGCATGTAGTTCGCGACTGAAGCCACATCTTCTTAAGTCAGATTCCGATATGGGAATGCGTTCGATAGCATTTCAACAAGCTCGTCGTAGTACCATTTCCTATTCTGTATCAAGAGCCCTGCCAGCTGGTGGCATAGAGCGTCGAGCGGTTTCTCTGGGACCGATACTTCTTCTAGGTCCTCACTGAGTGCCCCTCT
This sequence comes from Candidatus Bathyarchaeota archaeon, assembly GCA_005881615.1. Taxonomy (GTDB): domain Archaea; phylum Thermoproteota; class Bathyarchaeia; order 40CM-2-53-6; family 40CM-2-53-6; genus 40CM-2-53-6. Next base: position 932 of record VBBR01000084.1, on the reverse strand, counting down.
CGCTATCACGAGCGCTTCGAGAGCGTCATCTGAGTCGCTTGCGATGATCACTCCGTCAGCCATCTTGCCAACGCTATGACCGGATCGTCCGACTCGCTGTATTAGCCGCGTCACTTGATGAGGGCTCATGTACTGGATAACGTAGTCTATTCTTCCAACGTCGATTCCTAATTCGAGGCTTGATGTGGCGACGAGTCCTCTGAGTTCTCCGCCCTTCAAGCCTCGCTCTGCCGTTATCCGGGATGGTTTAGCTAGACTCCCGTGATGGATTGAGATCGGAAAGTCGAGGTCCCAGACCTTGAACCTACTCGCTAAAATCTCAGCAATCGATCTCGTGTTTGTGAACAGTATGACTGACTTGTGATTCTCGATCATCTCTTTCATTATCCGAAGCCTTGCCGCAACCTCGGGGTGCGTGAATATCTTCCCGGCGAGTTGATGATCCTGCCTTGACGGCTCGGGAAACAGTGTCTCCAAGCGCATCTTTCTCGCGACAGGAATCCGGACGATTTCCACAGGTCGTTTGGTTCCGACGAGAAATGCTCCAACCTTTTCAGGCGATCCAATGGTTGCAGAGAGGCCGATAACCTGGAAGTCTCTCTGGGTGATCCATCTTAACCGTTCGATAGCGATGGATAGCTGGCTGCCCCTCTTGTCCTCCGCAAGCTCATGCACTTCGTCAATGATCAAGAACCTGACCTCGCGGAGATGTCTCCGCATTATGCGTCCAGGCAATAGAGCCTGAAGGGTCTCAGGGGTCGTTATCAACAAGTCAGGTGGATTCCTCGCGTGGGATGTCCTCTCGCGAACCTCAGTATCTCCATGCCTCACCGCTACCCTAAGATCGACTCTCTTCCCCCACCACTCCAGTCGATCCAGAAGATCCCGGTTCAGCGCGCGAAGCGGGGTCATGTAGAGGATCTTGACACCCG
>VBBR01000082.1 GCA_005881615.1 Candidatus Bathyarchaeota archaeon | reverse complement strand
TTCACTTGAGAGTCTGAACTACAACGTTAAAGGCGCGATCTGGAGCGCGTCCTCGATCCAGACCAGCCTTAGTCACATGACTTTCACCCTATCCGTTGATGGTTTAGTTATCGGAACAGGCTCGCAAAACGACGCCTCTTTCGGACCTGGTCAAAGCGTAGCGTTCAATCTCACATTCACTCATCCAACTCTCAACCCAACTACGCAAACCATACTACCCTTGTCATCGAGGCTTGTTCTAACCCTAAGTTCAACCGTTGCGGCAGGCCTCTACAGCACATCCGAGGCAGCTTCCGATAACACCCTAGAGACGTTCACCAGCACCGGATGCTGAAATCCCGCGCATTTCTGACTCTTTCTCGGAATCTACCAGTATCTTTCCCTAGCTTTACCAGGATTTGCTGGCCCGCAAACCATGGGATTGAGTCGAGTCCTCTAGCCAAACTCCACCTCAAAAGTGGTTTTTCATGCGTTAAGCAGACGTTTCTGAACCATGCGGAATGCTTTTCTTCTCATCGAATCAGCAAATAGCCATGCCGAAAACATCAGGTATACCAAAGTCCATCCTCGCGGACATAAAGAAACTGAAGACTAGCCTAGCAACATTGGAAAAGAGCCACAACACGTTGTTCAAGGACTTCAAGAGCACAATAAAATCGCATTCGGAGATGCTCAAGAAGCAACAGAGTACCATCGCACAGCAAGAGTCTACAATCGCACAGCTTGGCAAGAAATCCGTCAAGAAAGAGAAACGCAAGCCCAGCGAATACAACCTCTTCCTGAAAGGGAAGATGACGCAAGGAATGAGCATGATCGATGCGGTCAAAGCATGGAAGGAAAGAGAAAGCTCCACATCGACCAGCTCTTCAATGCGACAAACAGGCCAGGACTGGCAGTCACCGACACAGCAATACTAACCATTCCACTACTATCGGGAGGTCTGATGCGAGGATGCATCAGTCCATTCCATCGATAAACCCATTTTTTTGGAAAAAGTTGTAAGGAAAAATTCGAGAGCTTGAAGTTGCACCTGTAATAGTCGCTAAGGCCGAGAAAAAAAGGGGCAAGAACAGACTCTGCTGAGACTGCCTCTATTCTAGGAGCTTGACCGCGTCCTCTCTGGGAACCGCGATCAGCGTTTCGGTGTTGAGATAGTCTCCCCACCTCATCAGGGCTTTCAGAGCGGCCCTTTCAGTCGGGGCCTCTAGTGTGACTATCGCGTCGTATCTACCGATCGTCCAGTACGCGCTGATGACTTTGCCTCCTTCCTTTCTGAGTCGATCCCAGAGTTTGTCCGCTTCACGTATTGTCTCCGGAGTAGGCTTTTGCTTCCATCTTGCTAAACTGATGAAAATCGTCGTCTCTCACCTCCCTGCACTGGCTGACCTTGCTAGCCGACCTCGTTTTGTCGAAATCATGTATAACGGTCGGCGAGGAGTCCACTGTTAGAATATTTGAGATCTTTCACAACGGGCCGCGAGTTGAGAGCCAGTTTCAAGCTCGCACTAGGGTAGGACTAAGCCTCTGCTGGGCGGATATGATAACTGGAACCGCTCGCCGAAATGTGAGTGTTAAGTATTCTGACACTTCAACGTGTCATGACGCGATACTTCGCGCTTATGCGAGGCAATCGTCCTCCAAGTATCTCAGAAAGCGATACGAATCGGCTCAGGTCTGCAACATGGCGCATCCTTCTAGGGTGAAAAGCAAGATTGCTGGGGGCATACCGCACATGCCATTCCAGGAGTTCACAGCAACCACCTTGGAACACTTACTCGAAGAACTGAAGAAGGCTAAGATTCCGGACGCACGAATCGAGGTTTCCGCCTCTGAAGATGGTCGTCACTACGCTTGTTCAGAACCGCTGGTGAATGTGTTGGTGTACACTTCCCATAGCTTAGGAGAAGAACAGGAATACAAAGATCTCCTAGCATTATACCAGTACTGCCCAGATTGCAAGAACGCTGTACGAGTCTTGTAGGGATCGACAGGTCGGGATTCTGATTTCTCAGATAAGCTCTCTTGTTCTTGTTCGGTCTAAATTGACCTGTACGCGTCGTGAAGTTTCGGTTCTACAACCTCGAGCCCCCGTCGAATAGAGTCATTTTCTCTTTTGAGAACTGCCCAGTTTTCGTCTTCGCTGACCGATCATTCGCTTGGTTTCCCCTGGCGCTGGACTGCCAAGGGTTCTATAGCTCTTGACGACCTCCACTAGGTCAGTTGCCTTTCTGATCTTTGCGAGATCACTTGCATCAAGTGTGACATGGAGCGCAGTGCTCCAGTCCTCTATTCCTAGCTTCGAAAGAGCTTGCTTCTTCCGCACAGTCTCTCGAACAGCTCTGCCCACTGATCTGTGGGCGTCTCGAAATGAGAACCGAAAATCTCGCACTAGGATGTTGGCGACCTCTGTCGCCGAGGTCAGCAGAAAGCCGGCTCTTCCAGTAGAATTGATGGTGAGTCGTAATCTCGGGATAAGCTGTTCCAGGATACTGAGCGAGGAAACCAGCGCGTCAGCGGATGACCATACAATTGGGGTCAGTTCTTGAAAATCTAGGTTGTATCCAGTGGGGAGGGAGTGCATCAGGGTAGAGGCCGCCATGACGTTCCCTTTGACATTGGCCATTCGAGCTCTGATGACCTCGAGAAAGTCAGGATTCTTCTTTTGAGGCATGATACTGCTGGTGGAGGTAAAGTCGTCGGGAAGTTCTACGAGCCCAACGTCTGCGCAGGAATAGAAGATCAAATCCTCGGCAAATCTCGAGAGGTCAAGGGCAATGATTGAAGTTAGTCCTAAGAATTCGAGGACGAAGTCTCTACCCGCGACCGCGTCCAACGAGTTCTCGACCAGGTCATCAAAGCCCAGTAGTCGTGCTACGTATCGGCGATCTATGTTGAAGCTGGAGCCCGCAAGGGCTCCGGACCCCATCGGAGACTTGTTGAGGCGAGCATAGAACTGAGTCAATCTATCATTGTTACGTAGAAAAGAATCCACTACGGATAGGAGATAATGTGCGAACGTGATGGGTTGTGCGGGCTGAAGATGAGTGTACCCGGGAAAAATTGACATCACGTGTTTTTGAGCCAAGAGAAGAAGTCGGGTCTCAACTGAGAGCATCCCTGTCGAAAACTCAGAGACAACGCCTCGCTTCATGGCTGTCGTTGATCCGAGAACAGTCGGAAAAGCTCTCACCGCTATCGTGTTAGTCAAAGCTCAACCCAAAGGGCTTCCGGGATTGTTGGATGCGTTGAAAAAACTCGATGACATCTATGAAGTCTATGACGTAACCGGCCAGTATTATTCGATTCTAAAGATTCGAACCAGTGGGACGGAGCGGCTTAGCAAGATCATCGACGAAATTGGGCAGATCGAAGGGGTCGCCGGTACAGAGACTGTGATTGTGCTCCGGACGGTGAAAGAAGAGCTCAAAGTAAAACTTTGAAAAGGGCCACGCACAATCCCCCTCCTCTGGGTCCATAACACCACATGGAGCTGGCGGAACCAGGTAAGAGGGGCGTGCTTGTCCTCGAGGACGGCACTGTCATTCAAGGGATTGGTTTTGGTGCGGAGACCGAAATTTCTGGTGAAGTCGTCTTCAACACTTCCATGATGGGATATCCAGAGCTGCTTACGGACCCGTCTTACCAAGAACAGATTGTAGTAATGACATACCCGATCCTCGGGTCATACGGAGTACCGCCTAGCACCATTCAGGATCATGGAGGAGTCCCGCTTCATTTCGAGTCTGATTCTGTAAAGGTCAAGGGATTCGTCGTCCACTCTCTGTCCCGACCTAGCCACTGGTCTAATCATAGAACGCTTGACGAATGGCTGACTGAGCAGGGAGTGCCGGGAATCGCCCGGGTCGATACTAGGGGGCTGACGCAGCGACTGCGAAACAAGGGAACAATGCTTGGGGTTCTGAAGGTCTCGAGTTCACCATTCAACCCGGAGGTCGTATCCAACCGCATCTCCGAGCTTGAGGACCCGAACAAGCAAGACCTTGTAGGGAGAGTGAGCCCAAAGGAGCCCATCTACTACGATGGGAACGAACAATCAACCATCGTGATTGTGGACTGTGGTGTCAAATACGGGATTCTGCGCAGTCTTCTCGCCAAGGGGGCGAGAGTTGTCCGCGTCCCGTACAACTTTCCTGCGGACAAGATCCTCGAACTGAATCCGCGAGGCGTAGTTATCAGCAATGGACCTGGCGACCCTAAGATTGACCGCAGTACGATAGAGACGACGAGGAGTTTGATGGAGACTGAGCTTCCGATTATGGGCATATGCTTGGGCGCTCAGATTCTTGGGCTGGCAGCTGGGGCCGAGACCTACAAGCTGAAGTTCGGTCATAGAGCTGTCAACCACCCGTGTATGGACATTGAAACCGGTAGGTGTTTCATTACGACTCAGAACCATGGATATACGATTGATCGGAATTCCCTGGAAAATACTGACTTCTTGGCGAACTTCGTTAACATCAACGACAAGACTGTAGAGGGGATCAAGCACCGGAAGAAACCCTTCCTGGGTGTTCAGTGGCACCCGGAAAGCTCACCGGGCCCGTACGATACTAGGTTCCTCTTTGACCGATTCTTCGAAGAGGCCTTGACGGCATGAAGATAGACGGGATCAAATCCGTCGTCATTGTCGGAAGCGGGGCCATCAAGATTGGCGAGGCCGGCGAGTTTGACTACTCAACCTCTCAGGCAATCAAGGCGCTTAGAGAAGAGGGAATCAGAACAATTGTCGTCAATCCAAACATCGCCACTATTCATACGGATGAGAAGTTCGCTGACAAGGTGTATTCAGTTCCGATCAGGATGGATTTTCTCGAGGACATTATCGCCAGGGAACAACCGGATGGTATTCTACTAGGCTTTGGGGGACAGACTGCCCTCAACTGTGGTGTGGAGCTCGCAGAAAGCGGTATTTTGTCGAAATACAACGTGAGGGTTCTCGGCACCGGAATCGAGAGCATTGAGATCGCTGACAACCGTGAGCTGTTCAAGAAAACGATGATCGAGCATGATATCCCGGTTCCGAAAAGCCGGACGGCTGTCGATCTGAAAACGGCTCTTGAGGCCGCCCGGGAGATCGGCTTCCCGGTCATGGTCAGGGTCGCCTACACGCTCGGGGGTCAAGGGTCAGGAGTGGCGTTCGATGAGAAGACGCTTGGAGAGATTGCTCTCCGAGGACTGGCGTACAGTCGGATCCAACAGGTCCTGATCGAGGAATACCTCGAGAAATGGAAGGAAGTCGAATACGAGGTCATGAGGGATCGCGATGACAATTGCATCATAATCTGCAACATGGAAAACCTGGACCCAATGGGGATCCATACTGGCGACAGTATCGTCGTTGCTCCCTCTCAGACACTTTCGAACCGCGAGTACAACATCCTTAGAGAAACGGCCCAGAGGGTCATACGAACACTTGGTATTGTTGGAGAATGCAATATCCAGTTCGCGCTGGATCCGAGGAGCGAGGAATTCAGGGTAATAGAGGTCAATTCGAGATTATCTAGAAGTTCCGCGCTTGCTTCGAAGGCTACAGGGTATCCGATAGCATACATCGCGGCAAAACTCTCTCTCGGCTACGTTCTCCCCGAATTGTCGAATAAGATAACTGGGGTGACTTCGGCGTGTTTTGAACCAGCGCTTGACTATGTTGTTGTTAAGGCTCCTCGCTGGGATTTCCAAAAGTTCCGCAAGGTTAGCAAGGGAATCGGGACCCAGATGAAATCGGTTGGCGAAGTAATGGCGATCGGTAGATGCTTCGAAGAAGCCCTGCAAAAGGCGATCAGGATGCTCGACATTGGAAGGGAGTTGACGGATAACGGAATTGCGGGACGAAGTGTCGAGAGGATTCGAAGAGAGCTTCGAGAACCCACTGATGAGAGAATCTTCTACGTAACGAAAGCTCTGAAGTCTGGGATTAGCATGGACGAGATCACTGGGCTGAGCGGAATCGATCGATGGTTTCTAGACAAGATCAATAATATTCTTGAGATGGAAAAACGGATCGCAAAGGAGAGAATCAATCCGGGTATTGTCAGAAGTGCGAAGGAATTCGGCTTCTCCGACAAGAAGCTAGGAAAGCTTCTAGGGAAGACTGAAGCTCAAATCCGTGACTACAGAAAAGCCCACGACATACTGCCGGTCACGAAACAGATAGACACGATGGCTGCCGAGTGGCCGGCTGCGACAAACTATCTCTATCTAACATACGGTGGTGAGGTGGACGACGTCGCATACGTGGCTGGAGACAAGGTGGTCGTCCTGGGCTCTGGCTGCTACAGAATTGGATCAAGCGTAGAGTTCGATTGGTGCTGTGTCAACATGGCCACGGCCCTGAAGAAGAGAGTGTCAGAGGTCATCATGATAAACTGTAATCCTGAAACTGTATCAACAGATTTCGACATACTGGACAAGCTCTACTTCGAAGAACTAAGTCTGGAAAGAGTCTCGGACATACTGGACAAGGAACAGCCACGTGGAGTAGTCGTAAGCGTCGGCGGACAGACTGCAAACAATCTGGTCAAGGGATTATCCGAACATGCAACGATTCTAGGCACATCCCCCGACAGTATCGACGCCGCCGAGGACCGCGCAAGGTTCGGCCAGTTGTTGGACAGGCTCAAGATCGAGCAACCGATACTGGACAAGCTCTACTTCGAAGAACTAAGTCTGGAAAGAGTCTCGGACATACTGGACAAGGAACAGCCACGTGGAGTAGTCGTAAGCGTCGGCGGACAGACTGCAAACAATCTGGTCAAGGGATTATCCGAACATGCAACGATTCTAGGCACATCCCCCGACAGTATCGACGCCGCCGAGGACCGCGCAAGGTTCGGCCAGTTGTTGGACAGGCTCAAGATCGAGCAACCGAAATGGGACAAGCTCAGATCACTCGAAGATGCCAAACGATTTTCCAAACAAATAGGCTACCCTGTCCTTATCCGTCCATCCTATGTTCTCTCTGGCTCGGCGATGAACGTCGCATTCAACGAGGCACAACTCACAGGCTACCTTAGAGAGGCTGCACGCGTCTCTCGAAAGAATCCGGTCGTTATCTCAAAGTTTCTAACCGGAGCGAGAGAGGTTGAAGTTGACGGCGTTTGTGATGGCTCAAGGGTCTTCATCGGCGCAGTCATCGAGCACGTCGAAAACGCCGGGGTCCATTCTGGAGATGCCACGATGACAATACCAACTCTCTCAATAACCGAGGCAGTGAGAAAGAAGCTCCTATTCTACTCGGGAACAATAGCTAGAAGTCTCAATATCCAAGGACCCTTTAACATCCAGTTCCTCGTCAAGAACGGGCAAGCCCTCGTTATCGAATGCAACCTTCGAGCCTCTCGAAGCATGCCATTCGTATCGAAGACAATCGGGACAAACCTGATGGACTTGGCCGCTGAGGCAATAACCAACGGGACCATAAAGCCTGGAGAAGGAACTCCGCAAAGAATCGGAGTGAAAGCTCCACAGTTCTCCTTTACAAGGTTGGATAAAGCCGACCCGGTCACCGGGGTCGAGATGGTTTCAACCGGAGAAGTGGCCTGTTTCGGAGAGACCTTCCAGGACGCGTTCATCAACGCTTTGACCGCAAGCAACTTCTACATTCCAAAAAAAGACGACGCCATCCTCATCTCAATGGGCGAGACCAGAAAGGGAATTCTCCCATATGCTAGAATGCTGGCGCGAGCAGGCTACAGAATATTCGCAACACAACATACAGCAGAAGAGTTCTCGAAGAACGGAATCGAGTGCAGGATACTGTACAAGGTGAGCGAGAAGAAGAAACCGAACATAATGGATTACCTCCAAAACAGAGAGATACGACTAGTAATCAACATCCCAAGCCACGAGGGAGACCCTGCATCTCATCGGATACTGAAGGACGAGTATCTGATTAGGAGGAAAGCGGCTGAGTTTGGGATTCCGATCGTGACAAACCTCGAACTTGCAAGAGCACTGACGAGGGCCCTTCTCCGCCATAATGCTCGCCTAGAACCTAAGGGCGTATCCACAAAAGAGGCCATTGTAGCTACTAATTCTTCCTCGACTCCAATGCATCCGCCCCTTGGAGGTGCATCCTCTAGACCCGAGTCCATTCCTCTCACAATTTCCCAGACAAACTAGAATTCATATCCTTCCTGAAAGTAGGGTTCTATCATGGGAACACAGCCAGTTATTCCGTTGCGAGTATACGAGGATATGGAGGCCGTCCAGCAGTTTCTTGTGGACGTCTTCGGATTCAAGCGAGGACGGCTCGATCGAGATCCTAATGGTCGGCCGGTCCACGCCGAGGTATCCATCGGCGACTCAGTGATCTGGATTCACCGCGTCGACCCTGAACACGGCCTAGTCTCTGCCCGGTCACTGCCGGCCCAACCAGGTGGTCTCGTCGTCTTCGTCGAGGACGTAGACAGTCACTATCATCATGCCAAAAGTGCAGGAGCGATCATCGATTCTCCACCAACCGACCAGCCCTATGGTCAGAGGGAGTATGCTGTCCGGGACCCCGAGGGGAACCTCTGGTACTTCGCGACGCGGCTACGTTAGAACAGCTTTGAGATGATTTCCACTAGAATCAGTACTCATCCGTCCTGACTATCCTACCGTTGCGTAACCAGGTTACTGTGCAGGAAATTCGGTGTTCAAATACTTCAGAAAAGTAACTGAGGAGGACAATGAGCCCTGAGAACAGCCAACGGACAAGAGAAGTGTCTTCCTTTTCCTGCAACCTTTCTGCCCTAGACCAAGAGCAAAGAAAACGACACAACATCTTAGCAAAGGACGTGTTCCCGAAACATCTTGAAATCAAGGAACTGCCCGACGGCTATGGTTCCGTTTCCCGAACAACCGCTTGCTTTTCATAGCATTATCGGAGTGGATCACCTTGGAGCAACTTTGTTGTCCTTTCCTTACACTCGGCCTAGAATTGCATCGTGATCAAGGATCAATCTGGCTTAGGGCAACCGGGGAAGATGGTGTCAAGAATTTTCTTCGGGCAGAGCTGGGGATTTAGGCAACCATAAGAGAATCGGCCAGATGCATCCCTCAAGATCCGGCGGATCTTTACTCCGCGTGCTTACTCTTGATAGGACAGTCCCCTATCGGTGCAGACTGCGAAGCAAGGTTGTGTGCTTGTAGGCTTCTTCCCCTGGCGGGTCTTCACTTCGCAAAGTAGTCTCGCAGGAATGCGAAACCCATTGCGATAAGCACGAGGGTGCCAACATCCGTGACAGTCTCTATTAGAGGAACTATGGGGGAATAGAAAGATTGGTAGTAACTGCGTTGCACCTCGAACCAAGCAAACAGTAAGATCCGGCTAGGAAACAATAGGTCGACCCAGTCAGGCTGACGAGTTTTCTGGACGACATTGGACCTTATGTTTGCTGTGTGAATTGTGTACGAGGCAATCGCGGCAACCTGTCACGGTCCGTGACTCGAAAGGCAAATTGATAAGGGACTAGACCTGCCGTCTCCGTCGATTCGGTCAAATGTTCACCTGTACGAAGTGCGACAAGAAGGAATTCCAGCTAACTCAGCTCTCCGAAATGAGACTGCTGGCAGAGTGTCCCTCATGTGGTGGCTCATTTATCATGGACACAGTGACTGAGAAGAGACCAAGAGTGGAAGCCTCCGATCCCAATCAGCATATCATCTGGGACTGGAAAGCCGAGAAATGGATTCCCGCGAAGAGAAACTGAGCTAAGACCGCTGATCTATTGGCACATACGGAACTTGGGCAGGTCCCACATACTCTGTCAGCGGTCTGATAAGTCTGTTGTCGGCGTACTGTTCATAGATATGCGCGATCCAACCTGATATTCTGTTGCATGCAAAGACAGCGGGCATAACATCCCTGGGTACTCCAAGCGCGTTTAGGACGACTGCAGCGTAGAATTCGATATTCGGCCATAACTTCCTCTTTTCCATAACGACCTTCTCTACTTCTTCTGCAACGTCGAGCCATTTCCTGCTTCCGCGTTCTTCAGTCAATTTTTCTGCGATTGTCTTCAGGATTCTAGCTCTTGGATCGTAGGTCTTGTAGATTCTATGCCCGAACCCCATTATCCTCCTTCCCGCTGCCAGCTCGCTGTCGACGTATGCTTCGACTTTCTCCTTTGAACCGATCTCTTCGAGCATCTCCATTACGCGCTGGTTTGAACCTCCGTGGAGGGGACCAGCGAGAGTGGCTATTGCACTTGTGACCGCTCCTCCGAGGTCGGCGAGGGTGGAAGTGGCTACGACGGCGGCGAACGTGGAGGCGTTCATTTCATGGTCCGCGTAGAGGATGGAGAGGGTGTCGAAGGCCGCTCTTGACTGCTCGTCCGGATTCTTCCCCCACAGACCGTAGAGAAAGTTCGCCGCGTGTCCGAGGCGTGGATCCGGTTTGGTGGTGGTCTTTCCCTTTCTTATTCGTTCGTAGCTGGCCACGATTGTGGCAAGGGTACCTGTAAGCTGCAATGATTTTCGCCGATTGAACTCCTCGAACGTTTCGCCTTTCTTCCTCGGGAACAGTGCCATGTAAGAGACGGCCGTTCGGGCGACCTCCATTGGAATCGCGCCTTTCGGTATGCCCCTTAGAAGCTTCAGAACTTCTGCTGGAAGCGGACGGTGAGCTGCGAGTTGTCGTTTGAATTCTGAAAGCTGGGACTTGTTTGGGAGGTTTCCGTTCCAGAGTAGGTAGGTGGTTTCTTCGAAGTTCGATTTGGCTGCGAGCTCGTTGATATCAATCCCTCTATACCGGAGGATTCCCCGTTCTCCATCGATGAATGTGATGGCACTTTTTGCAATAACAACTCCTTCCAGACCTCTCTCGATCTCAGTTGTCGCAGCCATCGCCATCGAACCGTTGGAATGGTATTGCTGGTAGCACTGATTCTAGTCCTAGTTAAGGAATATCAGGCATAGAGATAACGTACGACAACTTTCCGCGTGGCCATGGAATACGGGAAAGCCTTTTTCAACGCCGATCTGTTGAACCTCCGCCGAGAGATCTATTCATGCCGACAAAGGTGCACAAGATCGCAATTCTACCTGGAGATGGAATTGGCCCGGAAGTTACAGACGCCACAATCACGGTTCTGGACGCTGTCCAGAAAACCGGACTGGTCCAGTTGGAATATCTGAAGGGCGACGCAGGATTCGACGCCATCAAGAAGTACGGGACAAACTTACCTGACAAGACCATTGAGATGATGAGACGAACTTCCGCGTGCCTCAAGGGTCCGATGACTACGCCGGAGGAGCCCGGAACCCCGCGGAGTGCTGCAGTGACGATGCGCGCTCTCTTCAATCTGTACGCCAACGTCCGCCCTGCACGGACCCTGCCAAACGTAACCGCTCTAAAACCTGGCATTGACATGATTGTGGTCAGGGAAAATACTGAGGGGCTGTATTCTGGGAAGGAATTCGAAGTCACTCCCGATGCCGGGGTAGCAATGAGGATCATCACACGAGCCGCCTCCGAGAGGATCGCGAAGTTCGCGCTCGACTTGGCGATGAAAAGGAGAAAGAAGCTTGCCTACGCCCACAAGGGGAATATTCTAAAGATCACTGACGGCATTTTCAAACGGTCAGTCTTGGACGTCGCTAAAAACTATCCAACTGTCGAGCTTGAGGACCTCCATATCGACGCCGCAGCGATGCAGCTGATCAGACGACCAGAAAGCTTCGATGTAATAGTAACCACGAATCTCTTTGGAGATATTCTTTCTGACGAGGCCGCTGCAATCGTAGGAGGCCTCGGGGTTGCCGCAGGCGCCAACATCGGTGATAGCTACGCCATGTTCGAGCCCGTTGGTGGATCAGCTCCAAAATACACAGGCCAGAACAAAGTAAACCCTGTCGCGACTATCGAGGCCGCGAAAATGATGCTCGACTACCTGGGAGAGACCAAGGCCGCGAATCTAGTTGAGAAAGCTACGAACTCCGTCCTCAAGGAAGGAAAGATATTGACCTACGACCTCGGTGGAAACGCGAGTACCAGCGACGTGGGCAAAGCCATAGCTGAGAAAGTCGTGTCTTTGAAGTAGGATCTACATTCGTTCCGCAAGTTCTAGCCCAAGAAGCCCAGCGAGGGTCTTCAAGACCGTTCTGACAGCTAGAACAAGGGCGACTCTTTGCCACTTGAGTTCGTCGTTGCTGACGTGGGATATGTCGGATTTTTCGTAGAACTCGTGAAATCTCTGGGCAAGCAGATTTGCGTACAGGCACAGCAGGGTCGGGTTGAGATCATCAGCGGCCTCAGCGAATGTCTCAGGAAGCTTAGAAAGCTCTAGCGCCAATTCTTGCTCGACCGGGTCCGTCAAAAGGTTGAATGCCTTTGGTTCGGCTATCTTCCCTAGCTTCCGAAGAATTCCGGAACTCCTTGTGTATGCGTAGTTGATGAATGCGGCGCTGTTCGTTTCGAAGTTTAGGACCTTGCCCCAAACAAAGTTCGTGGACTTGATGGCCTCCACGGAGAGAATGGCATACCTAACGGCTGAAATCGCGATTCTCTCAGCTGTCCTTTGCCTAAGCTCCTCGGGAATGCTTGGCGATCGTCGATCCACCTCTATCCTCGCCCGAGTGAGGGTTTCGTCTAGGACTTGATCGAAGGTCACGTATCGGCCCCGTCTGGCCGACATCCCTTGTCCTTCTAGCAACATGTGGCCGATGGGGAAGTAGATGAATTTCTCAGCCTCCTTCCTGTGCCCCGTAATCCAGAATGCGACCTTGACCTGGAACTGTGCAAGCGACTGTTCGGAACCGATCACGTTGATGACCCTCTCGGCGTTCTCGAACTTGTAAAGCGTGTATGCAATGTCTCGGGTTGCGTAGAGGGAGGTCCCATCGGACCGGAGCAGGGTTAGCGGGGGAAACTCGAACGTGGGGGACACTCCAAGTGTCTCGCGTAAGCCGAATTTTTCTACTGCCTTGGCTACGTCGAGCTCAAGTGCTCCTCCTTGGTCGAATGTGAAACCTGACTCTTTCAGCTGGCCGACGAGTTCAGCGACCCGTCCCGTCCAGAGCAGATCAGTCTCCCAGTCCCACTGGTCGAAGCGGATGCGAGCTCTTCGCAGAGTCTCCTCGAACCCCGTCAGAATTATCTGGGTGACACGCCTCATCAGAGCCGTGGTATCAAGGTCTTTTTTCTCGTACTTCCTGATGAGTTCGCTGATCGATTTCTCAGGGTCTGGGTCCTTGGAGATTAGCTTGTTCAGTCTGTCGAATTCTTGTGGGTATTTGCTTTGAAGGTCTGCTGCTATGCCTACCCACTCGTCGAGGGATTTGGTTGTGGCAACGAGGTCCGTGTCTGACGCGTTGGTCTTCCTGAGTAGCACAAGTCGTTTCTTCAGTTCTTCTATCTCGACAAGCGTTGCGGTCACGGAGTAGATTTTTCCGACGAAATGATCTGGTTTCCCCTCTGGAGTCGGCTCGCCCAGTAGTTTGTAGCCATAGGCCATGATGGCGACCTGTCTGCCCGCGTCGTCAATGTAGAAATGGGTCCGAACGTTGTGTCCTCTCGCCGCCAAGAGACGTGCGAGTGCGTCTCCGAATATGGCGCCCTTAGCAGTGCCAATGTGGATTGGTCTCGCGGGGTTTGCGCTAGTATGCTCAACAACGGTCCTCTCTGGAGCATGTGTTTTGATGAGTCCGTACTCTGATCCATCCCGTTGAACGGACTTGAGAGTGAGCTCTGTGAGCCTTGCAAGGTTTGCCCGGAAATTTATGTAGCCAGGCTCAGTCGCCTCAATTGATTCGATAAGATCGAGTTTCGCGAGTTGCCTAGTGGTATTTGCCAGCGTCCTGGCTACTTCGATTGGCTTCTTCTTCTGGGTTTTTGCCAGTTCGAAGCTCAGTGAGCTGGCTAGTTGCCCAAACGTTGGATTGGGTGGATCCTCGAGGGTCAACGCTACGTCAAGGTCCGGAAGTCTATGTTCCCAGGTTTTCTTGAGAGCTGAGTATCCCGCTTTCAAGGCGGTCTCGCATTCGTGCCTGAAAGATCCGAAAGGGTCGGACTGATCCTGTCTCTGATGTCCAATTGTCTGTGCCAAGTCCGAATTCACACGGCAGCCGAAGGGTTCAACCCAGGCATCTTATTAGAGCATCCTGTCTCTGATGTCCAATTGTCTGTGCCAAGTCCGAATTCACACGGCAGCCGAAGGGTTCAACCCAGGCATCTTATTAGAGCAT
>VBBR01000081.1 GCA_005881615.1 Candidatus Bathyarchaeota archaeon | reverse complement strand
TAGCTCGTTAGTGGCCCTTTATAGTGAGAACTTTGAGGATTACACCGATCGATTTTTCACAGAATCTCTTGTTCGCTGTAGCCAAGAATCCGATAGCTCGGGTCTTGGACCAGGCGAGAATAGCCGGGAACGTGGAGCAGACAGTGTCCACGCTTTCCGAGGCCACGAAACTCGACTTTGAAACAGTTGAGTCCTCTCTACAACAACTGACGAGGCTAGGGATAGCGCAGCCGACTCGGAAGGTTGGAAACATGCAAGCCTACAAGTTCAACCTCGACACCAGGCTTCAGTTGCCGGTTGGCGTCACAGGACAGCTACCTCACGGCAAGCGAATACAACGCTGACCGTTCCGGATCTTCCATAAAGCTTCTTTCGACTTTTAGCTAGGCCACTCTTCAACGCTCGAGCGATCTTCTATCAAGCTCGAATGGAGACGTGCTCAGTCTCCCTTTTACGATGATCGTGGACCTGTACGCGGCGATTATTCCAACAGCTAGTGCTCCATAGAAAGCGGTGTCCACGAGGAAACAGAATATTCTGATTGGGATTTTCGGATTTTAAAAGTGGACTAAAGTGCAGTGACCAGTGTGGCCGCTTCCTGGTTCGACCGAGATAGAGTGTTAGGGGTAAAGCTACGAGAAAGAAGACTCCGATAGTATACTGGAATAGGACGCCATGGTAGGCGTAGTAGAGGAATAGTATGATGGTGTAGGCGGCGGGCGCCACGACGAAAATATTCTGGCGTACCAGAGTGACGACCGAGCTAATGGAGAACAAAACGACGTCGCGAAATCGACCCCTGTCATAATGAATATCACTCTTTTTCCTAGCCGACAATCCGCCTGTCCGATGGCTTGATTCGGCGCTTCCTCTCTCACCCAGATAGAATAGGAGATGGACGCATTTCTACTTCCTCCCAACCTAACCATTCATGTAACTCACTTAGCCTCTTTGAGGTCTGCACCTCATCGGGTTCGAGGATCCTGTGCCAAGAGAGAGAAGTTCGTTTAATCGGTTTTTTTTCAGAGTGAAAAGGTCAGTTACGTACCGCGAGGTTGGGATGTGTTGTTCTTAGGAGGGCTTGATGGTGTTGGTGTCCATTGTGACCGCGGCGACGCGTGCGAGTGCTCTGCCGTCTAGTTCTGCGCCTTTTGTGATGGTGATTGACTGGTTTGCCATTATTGTTCCTTTGAAGACGCTGCTGGTGCCGAGTGTTGCCGAGCTGCCAACCGCCCAGAAGATATTCTTCGATTGGGCGCCGTTGGCGAGTATGATCTGACTGCTGGACGAGGTGGTGAGGGTGGAGGCTATCTTAAACATTAGTAACTATGCTCTTCCGCGTCCAACCCCAATGGCGACATAGCTGAGGTCGCTGAACGCATGTGGGTCATAGATTCTCCTGGCGTCTACGATGTTCGGGGTCTTCATGTACCCCTGGAAATCTTTTGCTTTGAGTTTTCGGAACTGGTCCCACTCGGTCATGATGATGCAGCAGTCGGCTCCCTTGAGAGCGGCGTGGGAGTTCTCCGCATAATCGATTTGTTCCGAGAATACTTTCTTTGCGTTGGGAATGGCCATGGGGTCGTATGCGACGACATGTGCGCCTTTTTTCTTGAGACTCTCGATGACTCGCAACGAGGCGGCCTCTCGGGTATCGTCCGTGTCCTTCTTGAACGCGAGACCTAGAACCGCGACTCTCTTGTCCGATAAAGATCCGAGCAGCTTCTCTGCCATACTTACAACTCTGATGGCTTGTTTCTCGTTGGTATCTTCTGTCGCCCGGAATAGAACAGGGTTGTAGCCTTTCTGCTTGCTGTAGTTGATGAGGGCTAGGAGGTCTTTGTGGAAACAGCTCCCTCCATATCCGGGTCCGGCTTTGAGGAATAAGCTCCCGATCCGAGGGTCAAGGCCGATGGCCTCAGCGATTGTGCCCACGTCGACGCCGGGGATCTGTTGGGCGATGTTGGCGATCGTGTTGATGAAGCTGATCTTGGTGGCGAGGAAGGCGTTGCTGGCATACTTGACCAGCTCAGCAGACTCTGGATTGGTAGTGATGACAGGCGGAGGCTTGGAACCGTAGAACCGGCGGTAGAGCTTTGTGAGCTGGTTGGCGGATTTCCTGTCGTTAGATCCGATTACTATTTTGTCGGGGTGGAGGGCGTCGTTGATCGCGGTTCCCTCTTTCAAGAACTCGGGGTTAGCGCATAGCCCCAGCTCGGCTCCAACATTCTTTCCACTGGACTCTTCTAGGGAATGCTTGACAACGCTGTTTGTCGTGCCGGGGACGACAGTGCTCTTGACAACGACAAGATGGAATCCGGGCTTTTTGGAGAGGGCCTTTCCTAGATCTGCTACGGCCGTTTTGAGGTACCTCAAATCTATAGAACCGTCAGCACCGCTTGGAGTTCCCACGGTCAGAAAGGTCGTGGTGGTGTCGATGGCCTGGGAAATGTCGGTGGTCGCCTCTAGAAGATTGGACTTGACAGCTTTTCTCAACATGGTGTCGAGTTGAGGTTCGTGGAGTGGAGCTTTGCCTTTCCGAATCTGTTGGACTCTCTCATCGTCGATATCGATTCCGACTGTCCGTATGCCGCGGGAGGCGAAAGTTGCCGCGGTACAAAGTCCAACGTAGCCCATTCCGACGATTGAGACCGAGTCCGATTTACGATTCAAGTTGTAGAGACGTGTCTGTCCGGAACTATAAAGTCTGGCGATTCTGTCCGGTTTTCGACTAGTTTTTCAGGCCGGTTCACGCTTGAAGTCTGACCACGAACTCTTTGAGAAGGTCGGGTTGCGATTAGAGACCAAATCCTCCATTAGATATCCTTCTCTATACTTGGTTGGGCATCTTTTTCTACCTCGTCTCTGGATCTGTGTCCGGTCTGGAGTCATTGTGGGATCCTAGCTCGCGTGGTTGTCCACGGCTTTCGGTCGATAGCGAAGGAGGCGTTTGATAAATCATGAACGTGCCAGTTACGACTGACGAAGCAGTCGAGCGCTTCTCGGCGGTGCTGCACCGGGAGGAATTTCTCGCTGAGCTAAAGCGGACACTACCATCGCTCGGGCAAGACGAACCGTTTCGAGACATGAGCCTTCGAATGCTCAAGCCTCACAAGAACCGGGTCACTTTCGAGATGAGTATCAAGACTATGGGGGGATCGCAGAGTGTTCTTTGCAAGTGTCATCTTGACAATCGACAGGACGTGTTTGATGCCATGCAAGTCATCTATAACGCAGGATTTGGCGCGGGGGCAGAGTTCGCGATTGCGAAACCAGTAGCCTACTTGTCCTCGTTCAACACGTTGCTCGAGGAGATGGTTCATGGAACACGGTCGTCGGAGGTCTTCCTAGGGGGAAAACCGGACGAGCAGATTGGAGCTGCTAGACGTTGTGCCGCGTGGTTGGCGCGATTCCATAATTTCGGCCCGCAACAGGGCAAAACAGCCAATCCGGAGGAGTTCATTCTACAGCTTCAGCGGTGGACAAACATGATCAAGCAGTGTAACGCGTCTTTCTCAGATAAGTGCGACGAGCTGTTTCATAGACTCGAAGCTGTAGCCCCGACCGCGGGCACGTTGAGGCTCTGTCCTGGACATGGCAGCTATATGGCGGGACACGTATTCTTTGAGGGCTCGCGCGCTGTGGTCATAGATCTTGACGAGTACGACATGGCTGATCCGGCGCGTGATCTGGCCTGGTTCATTGTCTATCTGAAGAGGCTGGGATTGAAACACAATGCGAACCTCCATGTCTTTGACCAAACTGTCGAAGCTTTTCTCGCGTCATATTCCGAGTATGCTGGTCGAGATCCTACTAGGCATCTGGGCTTCTACATTGCTGCCGAATGTGTTCACAGAGCGCGACGAGACGTTTGCTGGCGCATGCCTTCATCCCCAGAGTGGGGTCAAGTGATGCTTGACGAGGGACTGCGATCGCTATAGGACGGGCGCGAGGTCGTTTCTAACTAGTCCCATTTTGTCGCCGGCATCGTAGAGTCCCTTGATGAATTTCTTGAGGTTTTTCGAGAGGATGGGCCGTTCTTGTCCCTTTAGGAGCGGAGCCATCAACGTTGTATCCCCGAGCCAGCGTAGGTTCATGTAGAACCGGGCAACATCGAGCGTTTCTCCGAATCCCTTTGGTGCGCCTGAAGGCCACCGGGACTTGCAGTATTCTCGTTCGCAGCGCTGGACGATCTGTGTTGGCCAGGAATGGGTCAGGGAGGCTAGGTCGATTTCTCCCGGTGCTATAGCGGCTGATTGCCAGTCTGCTGGGTGA
>VBBR01000080.1 GCA_005881615.1 Candidatus Bathyarchaeota archaeon | reverse complement strand
GTTATGGTTGAGCACAGCAAAGCCAGAAGATATAGGAGCGGTGGTGGCGTTTTATGGAACCTACCCGGGGTTGGCCTTTTCCAAAGCAAAAGCATCTTTCCTCGGCCACTACGCACCTGAAGACGAGTGGGAACCTACCCGCGACGTGAAAGCTATGGAACAGCAGATTCGCGAAGCCGGGAGAGAAGTCACCTTCCACTTCTACCCGGGAACGAAACACTGGTTCGTCGAAGATAATCGGCCGGTAGAATACAACCGGGACGCAGCAAACCTGGCTTGGAACCGAACCCTAGAGTTCCTCAACAACAAACTACCGTAGGCCGGCTCCAAGTTTGATTAGCTCGCGTTAACCGCTTCGAGAGCGTAGTTAGTTCAGAAGAACATCGTGTACCTTCCCCTAGGATCGGCACTGGTTTATTTCTGCCCTTACGGAAACCATATTCTGGAGGGCTCGGGTCTCCTTTGGCTGGCAACGAACCAAGTGTCGATCATGGCCACCGTTTTCCATCCGTCCCAGAAGATGGAATGGAGAGCCAAACGCTGAAGACGACTGACAAACGGCTAGAACCAAAACTCCCAATCTTCTCAATACTAAACTCGATAGAATTCTCGGACCATTTCGTAATCATCGGGGACGTCGGCACAGGAAAGAGCACTGTAACTCCGATCCACGAATACGAATTGTGGAAGGGGAACAGGCAGATCATCATCCGCGAACCCTCAAGGGCTGCCTGCAACGCTCTCTTCTATTCGCTCCAAGCGCTTCATCCGGAGATAAGAGATGCACTAGCAGTCATTACAAAGGACACTAAGATCAATCTCGGTGGGAAGATCAAGATAGTCACAGATGGCGTCTTGCTGAGAATGCTGGCCGAGAACTCGATCTATGATTCTTCAATCTACTTTGACGAAAGCCACCAGATGACGTCCCAGCTGGAACTGTGCATGTCACTCGCAAAGAAAGAGGAACCCAGCGCAAGGAACCTGTTTCGGATCATGAGCGCCACAATCGATCCGCATGAGTTCCTATTGTTCCTCGGCATTTCAAAACTCTATCGAATGAGCGGTCACAGATATCCCGTCGCGCTCGAGGTGCAGGTCGCAGATGACCACAATGAAATGTTCAAGACTCTGCAGCTCTACCTTGACTCGCGGCCCCGCGATGAATCGTGGCTAGTCTTCCTGCCCACAAGACGCCTGGTAGAAAACTATGCCAGCAGCTATGGCGGCGTTTACATTCACGGAGGCCTTGAAGGTTCCGAAGTCAATAGGATCCAGCAACGAGCCGAGCTCGACAAGAATCTGAGGATCTTTGCGACAAACGTAATCGCTTCCTCAGTGAACATCTACGTGGACAACGTGTTGATATTTGATGACGTGATTGACAGTAAGGACAAGCTAGGTCAAAAAGCCCTCCACTACACGAAGGTAGACAACAACTCCCTCCTGCAGATGATAGGCAGAATCGGACGCTTCAAGCCCGGTCGGGCGGTCATCCTTACTGATGCACCCCTCCCGAAGAAGATCGACCCGATACCAGTACGCAAAGCTCTCGAAAACGAGACCCCCTTTGACCTGGTACTCCTCATGTCCAAGTATGGACTCAAACTCTCAGAGCTAGAGTTCATGTCAAAGGTAGACCATCGCGAGGTCGCCTTTGCAGAGAACTGGCTCGTTGAAATTGGAGCAATCGACCGATACACCCGCAGAGCCACCTGGAAAGGACTCTTGATGAGCGAAATCCCGTACGAGCCTGACTTCTCACACATGATCTCTAGCACCCTAATATCCGGCGATTACCAGATGGCTAGGTTTCTCCTCGCAAGCGGATCTTTCGGCGATTCCCTCAACCATGCGTACAAGTCAGATCACGAGGGCGTTGCTCGCCGGTTATTGTATAGCTTCGACCGATCAAATGAGCTTAACATCAAAGCCCACCTTCTCAAAGGGTACGCGGAAGATAGCGACGGGTCATTCGTCTCAAAGCTGGTCGCGAACGGACTCTACGCCGGATTTGTTGAGGAAGCGTGGAAGAACCATGAAGCAGCGAGAGAAGTATTGAACGACCTGCTAGGTTCATCAAAGAAGAGGCTCATACCAAAAGAGGTCTTGGTAGATGCCGATGTTAACAAGCTGAAGCCATACCTCGAAAATTGTTTATCTTTCGAAAAATTCCGCCCAGACGAAAGGAGCAAGCGCGATCTGAGGGATATGAGGATCGAAGGGCCGTTCTTCGCAAGAGCTCTGACGATAAACTACAAACGCATACTGTTCGACATAGTTGGGGTGAATTCTGGGAGTAAGCGTCGCCATCAAACCAGACGATGATACCTCTATCAGGCTACACGCCTATCAGGCCCGAACCGGTTCAATAATCCGAAGCGATTAGCTTATGCTTCTCACTCTCAGGGGTGAGATCCGAAAGACACACTCTTATTATAGAAACATGAAGAGGTTCGAAAGGCTATGCAGTCTCAATCGAAGCGTAAGAGGCCAGTTGGAGTCATAGTAATCGCGGTGATCGCTGCTGCGGGAGGCGTATTGTCACTTTTCGGAGCCGCATCCGTCTTCGCCGGCAGCGCCACAGGTCCCACCTGGCTGGCAATCGTGGTGACTATCTTCGGCATCTTTGGACTTGCACTGGGCGTCGGGTTCTACACCGGAACGCGCTGGGCCTGGATGGGAGGAATCTTGATCTACATCGTCTCGATTGTCCTCGGAATTCTCGAGATAGTATACGGAGGCACTATCGGAGGAGTAGGCGGGGTCATCAGGATATTGGCGGGAATAGTTAT
>VBBR01000079.1 GCA_005881615.1 Candidatus Bathyarchaeota archaeon | reverse complement strand
GCCTATTCTTCCAATTGACACGGGCCGTTATGGCAGTCCGGAGATGAGGAGAATCTTCGAGGAAGAAAACAAACTCCAAAGATGGTTGGATGTTGAAGCGGCTGTCGCGGAAGCCCAAGCCTTCGTCGGTGACATTCCGAAAGAGGCGGCTGAGGAAATCGGACGGAACGCCACCACGAAGATTGTGACTATTGATCATGTCAAAGGGATCGAGAAGGAGATTCGTCACGATCTAATGGCGATGGTAGTAGCGCTCTCAGTAGCTTCTACGGGTGAAGGCCGCAAGTACGTCCATTATGGGCTAACAAGCTACGATATTGAGGATACGGCGACAGCGCTCCAATTCAAGGAAGGCTTCTCGGTAATAGAGAAGAGACTCGACGGGCTGGAAGAGATCCTCGCTTCACGCGTACGTAAGCACCGTGCCCTGTTGATCGTGGGTCGGACTCACGGACGCCACGCTGGAGTCATCACCCTAGGCCTCAAGCTCGCAGTCTGGCTGGAAGAGGTCCGAAGATACCAACAGAGACTGAAGCAGGTTAAGGAACGGGTTCTTGTCGGAAAGATTCTGGGAATCGTCGGAAACGGAGCCGGGCTCGGAAAGAGTGCATTGAAGATTCAGGAGAGAGCGCTGAGCAAGTTGGGGCTCAAACCAGCCGGCCTCGTCACGCAGGTGATCCAGCGGGATCTCCACGCCGAAACGGTCTGCTATCTCTCGCTACTAGGGTCAAGTCTCGACAAGTTCGCTACGGAGATTCGGAACTTGCAGAGGAGCGAGATCTCGGAGGTTATGGAGCCGTTTGCGCGGGACAAACAGGTCGGAAGCTCGGCTCTACCCTCGAAGAGAAATCCGGAGCTTAGCGAAAGGGTCTCCAGCATGGCGAAGCTGATGCGAGGCCTAGTCATACCCGCACTTGAGAACATTCCCTTGTGGCATGAGCGGGACATTTCCAACTCTGCCAGTGAGCGTTTCATTTTTCCGATGTCTTTCATTCTTGTCGATGAAATGCTCAGGCTTGTAAACCAGGTCTTGGATGGATTGGAGGTCTCGCCGGAGAACATGGAACGAAACCTAGAGCTATCACAAGGATCTTTGCTAGCCGAGAGAATCGTGAACCTTCTCGTGGAGACGGGAGTTCCAAGACAAGATGCTCACGAAAGAATAAGAAAACTATCGATCAGGAGTCTCGACAACAAGGTTCCATTTGGGCGGCTCCTGCTCGAGGACACGTTCGTCTCGAAGAGACTGAAACCAAAAGAGATCAAGGAAGCACTCGACTATCGTACTTACCTCGGTGTCACTCGTGAACTAATCAACCTGGCTTTGAAGGAGTAGACCCATCATATCGGCATCATTGTCATGGCCTCCTTAGCGTTGGGCTATTTCTCGTTGAAGCTGCGCCAGCAGGCGTACACCGGCCCTGCAATCCTGACCAAAGAGGTCCTATTGGATCGGTCTTGAGATTGGAAGAGACTCATGCAGTTAGAGAGAAGGCGATGCGAGCATCAACGCAGCCATCGAGAATTGATCAGTCGTTACAGTCTCATCCTATTTTTCAATAACAACTTAAGGGGAAGAGGATCGCCAGCGCAATGGCCAGATGCATGCAGACTCGAAAAACTGCCGGGCTGGGTGCTGTGACACCGCTCGAGCCTAAGGTCAAAGTCGCCCCTCAAAGCGTTTTCTACGCCTTGCGCACTCGTGACGGGACTTGCGCATCGGGTTGCGGCGTTTCTGAAACCCGCGTCGCCGAGATAGTTTTCGGGGTGGAAATTGTCGAATGGGACCTTTGCTCCGCTTGTCTTTCTCGGACCGGTTTCCTCGAATACTTCAACTCCCTGCCTTCGGCGACCCCGCGAGAAGCGGAGGAAGTCAACATACTACTGGGAATCTCGAATGAGACGTTTGAAAGGCAGAACCGAGCCGCCCCGCCCATAACCTAATTTCGAGAATTGATTGGTGAGCTAGGCGCATAGTCTCCTCCCTTCTGAGATCGTAATGGCGCGAAACAGACTACTTTCGGCTGTTATTCTTGGCTGCGTCCAAGCCTTTTCAGAGAGAAAAGACGGAATGCGAGGAAGCGCATCAGCTCTTTGTGCTTATCTGTGAGAAAAACCAGTGGTTAAACTTTTATTTCGCTTCAAACCGCGAGGACAACTGAAGGCGGTAGAATCTGAAGGAAGCATATCTGACTCTAGGCATGCTTCTACTCTTCACAGGATGCATGGGCGCAATCGCAGCCACGACAGCCATGGGCGCCGGAGCAACCATTACCGCCCAGGCGCTCCAGCAACTTCTCGTCGCCGAAGTCATATCGACCATCATAGCCTTCGTCGGCGGCGCACTAGTAATGCGCAACCGTTAGGCGGCCAGATCATTTTCCAGCGAGAGAATCTCATCTAGAGGCTCTTTCGCGTCGAGCCACTCTGCGATCTGCCGATATTTCTCTGGGTCATGCTGGTGGATGAATTGGATCATGGGTAGGTAGAGTTTCGTCCCTCTTCGACTGGATATGTGGGACTTAGACCCGATCATGGCTCCCACTCCCTTTCGAAGCTCTCGTGTGCCCCGGCTGCGCGACATCGAACCGATTCGCTGCGGGAACTTCATAGACACCCAGCCACGCGGGCTCGTCTCTTTCGCGACCGCAACACCCGCCGTCATGAGATCGAGGGCGTAGGATAGTAGATGCCACGACTGCGTCTTCCTGATCCGCGCGAAGTATAGGTCCGCTTCCGCAAGTGCAGACATTGCCCTTTCCAGTTCGTGGCGACTGGGAATCTGGCTTGGAGTATTTTCTAGGATCCACTGAAAGAGCATTTCATGGTCCAGGTCCGACTTGTCCAAGGCGCGTCGCGCCTGGGCAACGGTTCTGCTGTTGAAGATGATCCTTAGCACTTCGAAAATGGATTCTGTCCGGTCTCGGTTCGACAACATGGCGGTATCCTCCAGTGTGAGACTTTTCTTGGGTCCTGTTAGTATCTGGAGGTCAGTTATCGCTGATCGCATGTCGCCACGGTCCCGCTCCATGATGGATCTTAGCGCCTCCTCGTCAGCATTCACGCTCTCCTTGGCGAGTATTCCCTTCATCAACGGGATTCCTTCTCGAAGGCCGAGTCTTTTCAGCTCGATAAGGAGACATGCGTCTCGTAGAGGTCTGATCTTTGGATCCCAGGGATCGTTGGCGGTCAGAACAATTGGAAACTGAGACTCTCTGATTACCCGGAGAATGGCGATGATCGCGCCCGAGTCCGTTCTGAGATTGATACCGTCCACTTCATCCAGAAGTATGAGTCGTCCCTTGCTGAACAGCGATGCTTGTGTTGATGCGAGTCCCGCGATTTTCGATAGAATTTCGCCGCTCCGCTTGTCAGAGGCATTGATCTCCACGAGGTCCCAGCCTCTCTCCCGAGCAACCGCCTCGGCGACTGTTGTCTTTCCTACGCCAGCCGGGCCATACAGGAGCACCGCTCCTTTGGATGGTTTGCCTTGGGCCCATGCGTCAAGCCATTGGCGAATCTTTTCTAGAGCAACCTTATTGCCCGCGATCTCGCGAGTAGTCTGCGGTCTGTATCTAACGGTCCAGGGCTGTGACATGTTCCTCTCGAACACTTCGATGAACAGATGACTGAGCAGCCAAATGAGCCAATAGCGCGCTAAGCTGGACTTCTTCATCTCCACCTTGTACCAACCGGAAGTCTGTATCCCCGATAGCCTCGATCAAGCTGATTCTCGTCTTCTCTGGAATGGCGAGCCGGAAGACTTCCGAGTGAATTTGGCGGACGATGTCGGACCCTGACAGCCCGTACTTGACGAGCAGGTTTCGAAGCTCGTCGCGTGCTTTGAGGAAATCACCTTTCAAGGCATGATTCAACATCTCATGCACATCCGTAGGTCTCGCTCTTCCAACCACTTGGTAGACAGTCTCCTCCGAGATCCCCTTGGACATGGAGGAAGCTGCTTGTAGAATGTTGACCGCCTTTCGAAGGTCCCCCTCAGCCACTTCTACTATGGTTTTCAAACCCCCTTCTGTGGTTTTCACGTTCTCATTTTTCGCGATTCGGTGGAGGTATTCGACGACCTTCTCCTCGGGGAGGGGCGTGAACCGGAATAGGGCGCATCTTGACTGGATGGGCTCGATTATTCTCCCAGAATAGTTGCAGCAGAGAATGAAACGGCAAGTATTGGTGTAATTCTCCATCGTTCGCCGAAGCGCGCTCTGAGCATCCCCCGTCATATTGTCAGCTTCGTCCAAGACAAGAATCTTGAAAGGAACACTGGATAGGGAGGCCATCCTGGCGAACTCTTTCACAGTCGTTCGGACCACGTCTATTCCACGTTCATCACTCGCATTCAATCCGGCGGTCGTCTTACCAGTCCCAGGTGGACCTGCGAACAAGCAGTGGGGCATTGTACCTCTCTTGACTAAGTCTTTCAGCCGAGAGACTATCTCTTCCTGGTCCATTATGTCGTCTAGACTCTTTGGCCTGTACTTCTCAGTCCAGAGAGCAGCTTCCAATCAGATCCGACCAAACACATTGATGTTCTCAGCCATATAGAACTGTTTCATCCACCTCTCTAAGCAAATATCGTGTGTCCGATTTGCTTTTCTGTTTAGAATGGTTTTATGGAGCCCACTTTCGCCTTGGTGATTCCCCGAGGCGAGTAAACTGGAGAGAGAACCGTCTATCGTAGAAATTGTAGATACAGAACTTGAAAACTTGTCTTCACGAATAACACTTCTCCGCGAATTCCCGGAAACCCGGATCGGCGATAGGACCCTGGGACCATATCGAATGGGACAAGAGATCGAACTTTCACTCTGGATCGCCCAGCATTTGGTCCAGATGGGGTACGCTCGGTTCAAAGAGGAAGAACAGCTCACACTGAACACGCTCTCAACTACCCATTATCGGCAGACGTTGCCCGCATCAAACCAGATCCCGGAACTGCCTCGGTCGTTCTACTTCCAACTCCGGCGGCTTATCAAAGACCTCAAGAACCTTGAGGTCAAGGACCGTACCAAGGCCCGGGAGCTAGACAAAGCCCTCGCTTTGGGATGGGATATTGTCAACTTACGAGGGAAGAAAATCGCATCCTTAGGGGCTTCCGGAGGCCAAACTACCGAGGTCACCTCCAAACTCACGCTGGAGGAGAAGGCTCTCTTCGAGAAGGTGCGTCTGAACGTTGAGTCGTGGAAGAAGGACATTCTTGGCAGTGAGACTACGAATTGACCTTACTCGCTCCAACGGAAACCGCGCTCCCGGAGAACGTCTTCCAGGACTTCTTCCGCGCATACCAGGCCGACCCGGTTGGTTCCAAGTATAGGAAACGCCTCGCAGAGGTAGCAGTCAGCAACGGCCGATCCCTCGTAATTGACTTCGACGATCTAATTGCGTTCGACCCGGTGCTTGCAAGAAATGTCGTGCTACATCCGGACGACTTCTTTGTTCACGCTAGCTCCGCGGCGACCTCTCAGATGCGTGTTGAGGATCCTGAATACGCTGAACAGGTAGGTCGTATCATTGTAAGATTTCGCCGTCTTCCCGAAAAGAGAGCTCTCAGAAAGATCGGTGCCGAGGACCTGACGAAACTCGCATTAGTCGAGGGCATCGTTGTCCGAACGAGCCAAGTACGGCCTATGATCGTCAAAGCCGTATTCCGCTGTCGAAAGTGTGGCGAACTCTCTCGTCAGGATCAAACAGGAGATTTGTTACGCGGGCCCGGCCCCATTTGTGCAAGTTGCAAGCAACAGAGCGGCTGGGACTTGATCGAAGACCAGTGCGTGTTCAAGAATACTCAGGAAGCACGCGTCCAAGAACGCCCTGAGGACCTTCCCCCCGGAATGCTACCTAGATACTTGGATGTTAGACTAGACGACGACCTCGTCGACACGGCACGTCCCGGCGACAGAGTCGCGATGACTTCCGTGGTGAGAGCTGAGAAACAGTACGCTGGGGAAAAAGGAAAACTCAGAACCTTCAACCTGTACCTAGAAGCGAATTTTGTGGATGTTGTCGGAAAAGAAACTGAAATCGTTGAGATTACTCTTGAAGACGAGAAGAAGATCATCGAAGCCTCGAAACATCCATTCGTCCATCGAAACCTCATCATGAGCCTGGCCCCATCAATCTACGGCTACGACGAGATCAAAGAAGGAATACTGTACCTACTATTCGCAGGAGTTGCAAAACGACTCCCTGATGGCGTCAACATTCGAGGCGATCTGAATTGCCTGATCGTAGGCGATCCCGGGTGTCTTATTGGAGACGAGCGAGTTGTTCTGGGTGATGGGACAATCTCCAAGATTGAGGACCTCGGTGATCATCATCTTGAGGACCTGAATATTTCCGTTCTAACGGGCGGTGGGGGGGCGGAAAGAGACATCGCGACTCGATTCCATATTTACCATAATCAGCCAACGATGGAGATTGTCACGGAGTCCGGAAAGAGCATCAGAGGCACCTACAATCATCCTCTGCTTTCGGTCGAGATTGTTGAGCGAACGCAGATTCGACGCTGGAAGAGATTGGACGAGTTCAGAGTAGGAGACAGAGTTGCAGTTGTCACCGGTTTCCCTTGCTACATTACCCGGCTGGTCCACACTGGTTGGCATCCTCTACCTTACACATTAGGTCCAAAGTTCCGCGGCCGCCTCCCGACGAAGGTGACTCCCGAACTTGGCGCATTCATGGGCTACGTCCTCGGCGATGGTTGGGTCCAGCGATACAGAGCTGGATTTACGGTCGCCGATGGGGAGAAGGACATCCTCAAGACGCTTTGCGCCATGTCAATCAAACTCTTTGGTATTAGCCCAAAGGTTAGTTCCAGAAAGGGGCCAAACCGCAATGTCCAACTCTTTGAGGGAGTAATTCACAGCCAGGACGTCGCGTACAATCTGGCCACCCTAAAAGAGAAGCGCATCCCAGATCTCATTCTGAAGTCGGGAGACAGTGTCGTCTCACAATTCCTAAGATGGCTGTACGAAGCAGACGGAACAGTCTTCTCGAGTAAGAGAGGATGCGGAGCCATCGGCCTCAAAGCGAAAAACATCGAGCTTCTGCGAGATGTCCAGATTCTTCTCTTACGATTCGGAATACACTCACGAATAATTTCAAATGCCATTCTGATTAGAAGGGGTGAAAGCATTCTAAGGTTTGCTGACAAGATTGGTTTCGCGTCGATCAAGAAACAGACTCGTCTGGCTGACTTGAGAGCGCGAGCTGCGAGGCTGAAGCGGTTTGGAAGGCAACACAGTGAACGCATTGTAGCTGTGTATCACAGAGAGCCCGCCGATGTTTATGACATCGAAGTTCCCCAGAGCCATAAGTTCGTCGCGAACGGAATAGTCTCTCACAATACGGCGAAGAGCCAGTTATTGCAATACGTTTCAAGAATTGCCCCCAGAGGACTCTATACCTCGGGAAGAGGGACTACCGCTGCTGGACTCACAGCAGCAGTCTTGCGCGAGAAAACTGGTGGAATGGTTCTCGAGGCTGGTGCTTTAGTCCTAGCCGACAAAGGGGTCGCCTGCCTTCACCCGGATAGCGAAGTCTTTGCGGATGGAGTTCAGAAGAGGGTGGCTGATCTATTTGACGAGGGACACATTGAGCGGGCGCTATCAGGGGGCAATCGGTTGGAATTGTCCCCTTTGCATCAGTCCGTTGCGAATCTCGATCTTGACACACTTGCTACTAGGCAAGCAACCGCAACTCTCGTCGCCCGCAGATGGTACAGTGGGCAGCTTCTGCGGGTGAAAATGGAGTCTGGAATGGAACTTCGCCTGACACCAACTCATCCAGTTCTCGACGGGAAGACATTACGGTGGAAGCCGATAGGTGACTTCAGGCCCGGGGACAATATTGTTGCCCTCAAGAGGCTACCGTCCTCCCAGACACGAGTCGTGCTTCTTGACGTACTTCCGGATGACTGGATTATCCAACCTCTCTCCAGCGAGAAAGTGGAACTTCGCCGTGTTCTAGAGGCAAAACATCACTCCTTGCGAGCAATCAACAGCCACTACGGATTGAAAAGAGATGCACTCAATGGTCGCGGGGCGCTAACGATTAGGCAATTCAAGGCAATTCTGAAAGAAACGGGGATGTACAACGCCTGGGCACAGCGACCGTTTGCTTTCGGAAGAAAGAAGCGCACAGAACGTCTAAAGATTGGCACACTAACACCGGAACTAGCGTACATTCTGGGGTTTGCTTATGGAGACGGATACGCGCGATCTAGTGCCAAGCATTCGGCCCTGATAGTCACGCAATCATCAGTCCACGCCGATCATATCAGGCGACTTCAGAGGGCAATGCACCAAGTGTCACAACGCCCTTGGAAGACGTACATACGCCCCGCCAAGACGACAAAGTTTGCCAAGAGCTCGGAATGCCAAGTTCTCGTCCGACATTCTAACCTCGTCGTGCACTTGTTCGAATGGTTGACGCGTAACGGACTTCAAAATCTTCTTCATCTCGATGATGCGGCACTTGCTGGATTCCTAGCAGGAGCTGTCGATGCTGACGGATGCTTCAGTATCAAGAAGAATCGGAAATACTCCATGGTCTCCTTTGATCTTCTTCTGTCTAACGATCTTGCGTCAAACCGGCGATTGCTCTGGGCCCTCCGGCGCTTCGACGTGTACGCACGCATCAAGACTCTTCAGGGCGTAATGAGCATACAGATTACCTCCAGGCGCGATGTCAAGCGATTGATGGACCGAATAAGCCCGTATTCAGGGAAAGCGAAAAACATCCCTCCCCAACGAACCCGAATTTCAGCTCGACACGAGGCAGTTCCAGCGTTACCCCTTCGTGTAGTACTCTCGGGCTTGCGGCCGATCCCGATCGAGCTACTTCGCTCCGGCGATTGGAGTACATTCCATTCATACCGCAACGGAAAGCGACAACCCTACAAGGCCCCTCTTCAGCGACTCATCCGTGGGCTCCACCCCTGGTTGGACGCCTCCTCTCAAGAACGACTCCTCGCGCTCGCTGGGGACGATTATGCTCTCGAAACAATCCGAATCGTCAAGTCGGAGTTCTACACGGGCTACGTCTATGATCTTCGCGTTCCTCAAGGGGAACACTTTGTCACAGAAGGCGTCCTCACCCACAACTGCATCGACGAACTCGACAAGATGAGGCCCGACGATAGAGTCGCGATCCACGAAGCTCTGGAACAGCAAACCGTCAGCGTTGCCAAAGGAGGAATTGTGGCCACTCTGAATGCTAGGGCGGCGGTTCTTGCTGCTGCAAACCCTTCCCTAGGAAGATATGAACCGCATAGAAACATTAACGAAAATATCAACCTCCCCGTAACGATACTGTCTAGGTTTGACCTGATATTTCTCGTTAAGGATCTGCCGGACCCCGATAGCGATTCCGAAATGTCGTCTCACATTCTCCAACTACATAGAGCAAGGCATGGCATAGAAGAAGCGCCATTCCAACCCGACTTCCTGCGAAAATACATCAGCTATGCCAAGAGGATATTCCCAGTGCTGACTCCGGACGCGGTCAAGGAGCTACAGGACTTTTATCTGAAAATGCGTGGGACAACAGGCCGAGAAGCTGCAGTCGCGATCACCCCTCGCCAATTAGAGGCTTTGGTCAGACTGTCCGAGGCGAGAGCCCGGGCATTCCTTCGTGATCAAGTAACAGTGGAGGATGCGAAAAGTGCTGTAAAAATCATGACCTATGCCTTGCTAGACGTTGGGGTGGATGTGAAAACTGGCAAGATTGACATCGACACGATAATGACAGGTAGGCCTGCCACCGTGCGTGACTCGATGGGTCGGGTAATCGACATCGTCCGAGAACTTGAACGGGAAACGGGAGATGTAGATGAGAAAATCCTGATTGCCGCTATAGTGGACAAGAATAAGGTCACTGATGGAGAGGCTAGGCGATTTGTCGGGCAGTTGATAAAAGAGGGAATGCTCTACTCCCCCAAGGAAGGAAGACTAAAGCGAACCTCAAGCTAGAACCCATCTCTCCGGAGCTATCATAACAGGTGAAGATCAGCGAACTCTCTATCGACAAGCAAGTAATCGAGCTACTATCCCAAGAAGGCCTCGACGAGCTCTACCCACCACAACAACACGCCATCGAGGCCGGGGTCTTGGACGGTAAGAACCTAGTTCTGGCGAGTCCAACGGCAAGTGGAAAGACTCTGGTAGCAGAACTCTGTATTTTGCAACACGTCCTCGAACATCGAGGCAAAGCAATCTACCTTGCCCCCCTACGTGCATTGGCTAGCGAGAAGTTTAAGGAATTCCAGAGATACTCAGCCATCAAGAAACCTAGCGGGGACCACGTCAGAGCTGGAATATCTACAGGTGACTATGACAGTTCGGACCCGTGGCTAGGAAGATACGACATCATTCTTTGTACTAACGAGAAAGCAGATTCTCTCCTGAGGCACAAAGCCCCCTGGATGAGTGAGCTTACTCTTGTCGTTGCAGACGAAGTTCATCTCCTGACTGAACAGGAGAGGGGTCCTACCCTCGAGGTGGTTCTGACTCGGCTGACAGAGATCAACCCGAACATCCAGGTCTTAGCTCTCAGCGCAACGGTAAGGAATGCGGAAGAGGTAGGGTCCTGGCTGAAAGCTGGGTCGGTGACAACCGACTGGCGACCCGTCCCGCTAAGAGAAGGAATCTACCATGATAATCAGGTACAGTTTCGAGATGGCGCAAGCCGAGCCATTCTTAGCGGAACCAAAACGCCGAGCCTCGACATAGCTCTGGACGTGATGAGCACTGGGGGCCAAGCGCTGATCTTCACCGAGACTCGACGGTCTGCGGTCGAGATGGGACGAAAGGCTTCGGTGGCGGTGAAAAGTCGCTTGTCGAAGCCCGAAGAAAGAGCACTGGGCACAATTGCAGAACGAATACTCTCAACAGGCGAGAAGACGCGGTTGAGCGAGGCTCTCGCCATGCAGGTAGCAGGCGGCGCTGGTTTTCATCATGCAGGATTAGCAGGAACTCATCGTGGAATAGTGGAGGACGCCTTTCGAGATGGCAGAATCAAAGTCTTGGCAGCGACCCCAACACTTTGCCTCCCTGCGGGCGAAGAGATTTTTGGAAATCCAGCCCCTATTGCAATCGAGAAGCTCTCCAGCCACGACAAAGTCTTGACTCATGGGAACGTATTTGAAAACGTCATCGCGCCAACCTCCCGATGGTATGACGGGCCTCTCGTAAAGATCACACCCTGGTTCCAACTCCCCATGAGGATGACGCCAGAACACAATGTGCTCCGAGTGATTCGCAAAAGGCATTCGTTGCACACTCGGGGCACGAATCGTCACTGCTGGACTTATTCTCAGCCCGAGTGGGTCGCCGCGAAGAACCTGAGTACGGGCGATCTAGTGTTGTTCCCGAGAATCAAGGAAGAACACAATCTCCAATGTATTGATCTGTCGGAGCAAGGCCCCTTATCAAACCAGTATGGCGTCGTAGGAAAACACTGGTCAAGACTGAAAATTGCCTCTCTAGAATTAACCCCTCAGACACTCGAAGTGTTGGGCCTGTTTCTCGCTGAAGGCTACACTGGAAGACAAGGGCAGGTTATGTTTGCTCTGAACACAAAAGAGACCGAGCTGACGTCATTCGTCACGAACTGGCTCACAACAATCGGGTTGAGGCCCAGCGTTATCGATAGCGAAAGACACAGACGTGTCATCAGGGCTTGTTCTAAACAACTGGCAGAGACACTTCGAGCGCTGTGTGGGCAAGGAGCGGTTGAGAAGAGGATTCCGCATCAGCTTGTTTACCTCCCGAACAAACAACTTGCCCACGTAGTTAGAGGAATGTGGCGCGGAGACGGTGATGTCACCGAATCTGGAGCAAGAACAGCAAGATACTCAACTGTGTCAAGAGGTCTGGCCAAACAACTGTTTGCGGTGCTCGTTAAACTCGGATACATGGCAACGATCAAGATCAACAGGGCTGGGATTACATCGAAACAAGGTCTGGCAATTACTCACAAACGCGATCTCTACACGGTTTCGGTTTCCGGGAAACAACTCACCCGGTTCATATCAGACATCTTGAGAGTCAAATCTAACAAGTTTGTTGGGAATCGCGAATTCAATAGAGGATATCTTGATTCCGATTATTACTATATGC
Source organism: Candidatus Bathyarchaeota archaeon (assembly GCA_005881615.1). GTDB lineage: Archaea > Thermoproteota > Bathyarchaeia > 40CM-2-53-6 > 40CM-2-53-6 > 40CM-2-53-6. The sequence continues at coordinate 1,010 of VBBR01000079.1, read as the reverse complement.
CGATTAGAACCGTCGAGCACGAACCCTACCAAGGCACAGTTCACAATCTGGAGGTCAACGGCCACAGCAGCTACGTTGGCTCGTTCGTAGTCCACAATTCCGCGGGTGTCAATCTTCCAGCTAGAGCTGTAGTCATCAGCAGCTACGAACGTTACGAGGCTGGTTACGGTAGATATCCGATAAGTGTGCTCGAGTACAAGCAATTCTGCCTGCCATCGGAGGTGCCGATAACACTAGATAACGGGTTGTCGATTCCAATCGGTCGTATAGTAAAGGACCGAGTTGGCGACAAAGTACTTTCTGTATCGAATCCTCACGGCGTCACAAGCAAACCCATCACTGGATACTTTGAGCGAGAAGCAGACGAGCTCGTTGAGGTCGGTACGGCCATCGGAAGAACACTGACTGCTACACCAGAACACCCGGTTTTGGCGAAGGGAGCTGACGGTGCTCCGGCATGGGTTCCCATCCAATCTATCAGAACGGGAGACTACCTGGGATATGCCCGAGAGGTCCCAACACCGGAGCGCCAAGTCTACTGGGTAGACCTTCTGCCGCAGAAAATGACCTACGTAATCGGACCGATCGGGTTCTTCAATAAGAAATCTACGTTCAAGAGCTACACGTCGGGCAGACGAAATCCGTCATTGTCGGTAGTCTTGTCCTTGGGAGGACTTTTGGGTCTCAACAAGAGGGAACTTGTATCGCAAATTCGTCTCGTCAAATCCAAATGGGGGAAGCCGCTACGATTACCTGAAGCAATCGACGAAGGCTTCATGTGGCTGGTTGGGATAATAGCCTCTGACGGGCATATCAAAAAATCCCGAAACATCAGAGGCGACTATTATCATATTCGTGTTTTCAACAAGAACCGCGGCATCATAGAAAAAGCCAAGCTTGTCCTCCGAAGACTCGGCTGTCATCCTCGAATCACAAGCAGACAGGACCAGCAATTCACCGTTGAAGTTGGCTCAAATCTACTGGGTCTAATGATTTCGCAGTTCGGGATC
>VBBR01000078.1 GCA_005881615.1 Candidatus Bathyarchaeota archaeon | reverse complement strand
CGAGACGGGGTCACAGCCGAGAACACTATTTTCGCTGACTCAGTAGACTTCTATCAACGAGAATTCAAATGCACGGTCGATGTTTGGAAGGAAGGAGATCCAAGCATAAACGACCCCACGGGACGCGCTAGAATGTCGGAACCATACAGGCCAGCAATCTATCTAGAATAATCTGTACTAAAGGACCCTGACTCCGACATGGCAGGATGGGCAGAACTGGTAGATGGTGAAAATGTCAGAGGCGGCTTCTTTTCCCTCCTCGATGTTATGGACCATTATTGCCACCATCTCTTGCATGCAAGGAGAGTGGTGTGAGTCTTCCATCGGTGTAACTTCCACCTTCGCACCCTCAGGCATGTTCTTCTCCAAAACCACCACCAAGTCTTCCGACCTCTTCAATGGAAACTCGTCGAATGGCATGTGGGGAAAACCGTTGAGTAGCTGAGGGCTCTTCTTAGCCGTCTTTTTCAATCCATATCCCGGAATTCTGTGTCTTCTATAGGGTATCGAATTGTAGCGTGCGAAAGACCCGGTTTAAGCCTTGAGTTACTCTCACGGAAGAGAACCGGTCTAATCGGGCTCGAGATACGAGAAAATGAGCTTACGAACAGTATTCCGGTCAAAATCGACGCTTGAACTTGCGAATTGGGTGTGATCTCTCGATGGAAAACCAGTCTCCGCCGCAATGGTTGGGGCAAGCCTTCTCGTCAAGCTGTAGCATCTCTCCCTCAGAATAGTTGAGCTGTCTTCTCCTCTCCTCGAACGTCCGCTCAAACTTAACCGCGCATTTCACGCAGCGAAGTTCCAAGACCACTCTAACCATCCCGGGGACCCTTTGCTTCTCCCCGAGCGAAAGTCAAGGGTAATTAAACCAGAAAGTCCCCTAACAGTAAAGCGACGACACATTGCTTCTCGAACTTCCCGAGAGACGGTTTCAACTTGATCCGGAACTGGATCACCGTCTGCAGGAAATCTACGGCCCACGAGTCAACATTGTTCTATCTGCAATGCAGGCGATGCCTTCACGATACTATTTCCGGATAAACACGCTGAAAACTGAACGAGACGTCGTCATCCAATCGATGATTGCCGACGGTCTGCGCGCCGAGCCGCACAAGCAACTCAAGGATGCCGGGTTCCTCCATCCTCGTCCATCCAAGATAGAAACTGATGGCAACATTGTGGAAGCGGACAGAATCGCTGCAGAAGCAGTTCAACTCGGGGCACACCTCTACGCTCCTGGCGTGAAGCGATGCCATGGGTTGCGGCCTGGCATGAAAGTAACGGTGGTAGATGAGACCGGAACGCCGGTCGGCTCTGGCGTTTCCCACCAAAGCGAGACAAGTGTCTTGACCTACCGACAGGGAGTAGCGGTGGAAATCAAAATCAGCAGAACAGGCCTACCCAGCATAATGGAAACCCCGTGGTACGCGAATGGACAAATCCATCTCCAGTCGCTGCCAGCAATCCTGACGAGCCATGTTCTAGGTCCCAAGCCAGGAGAGACGATTGTCGACCTCAACTGTGCACCCGGCGGCAAGACAAGTCACATCTGTCAGATAACCCGGAATCAGGCTCGGATAATCGGCTTCGACCGCAACAAACAGAAGATTCGGAACGCAGAGGAACTGATGAATAGAATGGGCTGCGCTAACTACCAGTTGATATCGCACGACTCGAGATACGTCCACCTTGATTACAACATCAAAGCCGACAGGGTACTGGTGGACCCTCCATGCACCGCTCTGGGGGTAATCCCGAAACTTGCAATCGAGACAACGATGCGGAATGTCGAGAACTCAGCAGACTATCAAAAGCAGTTTCTGACTGCGGCTTCACGTATCACTAAAAACGGGGGAACAGTTGTGTACAGTGTCTGCACGATTAGCAAGGAAGAGTGCGAAGACGTTGTCGGTTTTGCTGAGAAGGAATTGGGGCTGGAGCTCCAAGAACAAACTCCGTTCCTAGCTGAAGCCGGGTTTGATCCAGATCATCTCACACAGAGGTTCAATCCCGACTTTCATGAGACAGGCTATTTCATAGCCCGGTTCATCAAGAACTGAGATCAGGACCTATGGAAGGTCTTCAGGGCTTCCTCGACAGATTACAGGCTACAGCTTCTGCTGTTCGGGAGTCCGGCATTCGAGAAGCTGCTGTTCTCCACCACGACGAAGCAGATGGGCTCACATCGGCTGCACTGACCAAACTGGCCCTGTCAAGTCTTGGGCTTGAGACGAGGCTGATCTGTCTCGACAAGTTGTACCCGGAAGTTGTCGAGGACATCGAAACAGGGCGTCCTCGCGTCGTAGCCTACGTCGATTTGGGGTCTGGACATATTGATTGGTTGGTCAAAGCAAATAGCGCTAGAAATCTAATCCTCGTTCTGGACCATCACGACACATCTTCAATCCGGGATCCAATGCTCCACAACCTCAACCCTGAACTCTACGGTTTTTCAGGCGAGAAAGACGCCTCTTCTGCAACAGTAGCCTATCTCTTCTGCAAGGCAGTTGACACAGGACTGTCGAGCTACGCTCACTTGGCAACGATAGGATCGCTGGAACTACCCGGCGAGACACGAGCACTCAACTTGATCGCGATCAAGGACGCAAAGGATCAAGGACTTGTCCGGGACTCTGGCAAGGGGGACCTGAAGATTGAGGCTAAAGGAATGAATCTCACAAGAACGCGAGCTTCCAGCCTCCTCAACGTCCTGGGCTCAGTTGGATACTACAGAAATGGTCCTGAGATGGGCATCGAAGCGTGTACAACAGGTTTCAGCAGACAAACTATTGAGACGGCCAAGGGCCTCGAGGAGGAACGAAAACAAGCCAACCGGAAGATGCTCTCAACAATAGCTAAAGACGGCCTATCACCGAGAAAGAACCTCCAATGGTTCCACGCCCACGACAACTACAAAGGCATGGGAGGAAAAGTAGTGGGAAGCTTCTGTTCGTACCTACGCTACCAGCGAGTCGTAAACCCGGTCAAGTACTTGATCGGAATGATGGATATCCCACCGGACATTCCTGGGTGGGGAAGATTACCGTCCTCAATGGTGAAAGTCTCAGGAAGAGCACCACAGATCCTCACGAACTTGATCGAGAGAGGAACGAAACCACCGCTCTCGAAGATTCTTCCTGAATCATGCTCGAAGATCGGCGGCTTCGGCGATGGACACTCTGTCGCAGCCTCGGGCGTCTTTCCAGTAGGAAAAGAAGAGATATTCCTTGGCGAGATGGATCTTTTGGCCGCCTAGGCGTCTTTGACTACAGTCTGGGCTTGTTCGTGCATGAACTCTAGCAGATAGTATGGTCCGCCGACTCCTTTGCCCGTCGCTCCACTTCCTTTCCAGCCGCCGAAAGATTGTGAACCTGGCCAGGCGCCGGTTGTTGCGCCTCCTTTTCGGTTTGCATACGTGACCCCAAAGTCGATGTTCTTGAAGAAGTTATCAACCTCGTTCTGGTCGTTGCTGAATATTCCCGCCGTCAAGCCGAAGTCCGTGTCGTTTGCTTTCCTCAAAGCCTCGTCCAAGGTTTTGACTTCGTCAACGACGACGAAAGGCAAGAAGAGTTCCTCCTTCAAGAGACGGTCGTTGGATGGAAGCCCCGTGACCACGGTTGGTTTGACATAGTAGCCCTTGGATAGTTTCTTGTCTACAGGCAGGCTGCCTCCAGCCAGTATCTTACCGCCGTCCTTTTTCGCGAGCTCGAGATAACGCTGGTATTTCTTCACCGCCTTTTCGTTAATCACGGGTCCGACGAAAACGTCCTTGTCTCTCGGATCCCCGACTGCGAGACGGTCTACTTTGTCCTTGAGAATCTTGAGAAAATCGTTCTTGATCCCTCTCTCGACGTAGACTCGTGAGGTGGCACTGCATTTTTGGCCGCTATACCCGAACGCTCCTCGAACGACACCTTCAGCCGCTTTTTCAAGATCGGCGCTTGAGGTGATGAGCGCGGGGTTCTTGCTGCCCATCTCAGCGATGAACGGTTTCGGATAGGGCTGCTTGTTCACGAAGTCGCGATAGAGCTTCATGCCAACGTCCTTTGAGCCAGTGAAGGCGATCCCGGCAACGTCCAAGTTCCCAGTGATCTCGTCGCCGAAGGACTCGCCCGGACCCGTGAGATAGCTTAGTGCTCCAGGTGGCACTCGAGCCTTGATAAGTGTCTCGTAGAGCTTTAGCCCTGATAGGGGTGCGGCGCTGGTGGGGTGAAACACAACTGTGTTGCCGGTGAGTAGGGCGGATGCGACCATGCCGGCTGCCAGGGCGAGCGGAAAGTTGAACGGTGAAATGACTGCCCAAACTCCGTAGGGACGGAGAACGCTCTTCGAGACTTCCCCGGGCGCGCCTGGCTGCATGGGTTTTACGTATCCATCATTTTGTTCCATCAGATCAGCGTAGTAGTCGAGCATGTCGATGGCTTCGCTCGCTTCGGCCACGGCCTCGTACCGGTTCTTCCCTACCTCATAGGTGATCAATGCCGCGAGCTGGAACCGATCATCTTCCATCAGATCCGCTGCTTTCCGGATGATTGCAACGCGCTCTCTCCACGGCTTCATGCTCCATTCTTGAAACGCGTCCCTGGCCGCTTCGATTGCTTTCCTGGCGTATTGGGATGTTCCTTTCTGGAAATAGCCAAGGAGTATCTTGGTGTCTAGAGGGCTTCTAACATCGAATTCTCCGTCTCCAGCGGGAACTTTTCGGCCGTTGATGAACATCGGATGGTGTTTCCCAAAATCGGCTTCAACCTGCTTCAGAGCCGATTCGTATTTCGGATGAATGCTCGGGTCAGCGAGCAGCGTGACATAGGTCAACTTTGTTTCAGGACTCAAAGCGGAATTCCTTCCAGCTAGCAGATTACAGCTCAAAGATAAGACTACGGCTCTGCAGAAAGCTTGCGCTTAGGGAGTTCGCTGAAACCGCGAGATCGGCGAAATCACACAGGCACGGAACGCGAATTTGTCCTATATGTAATTGCCAAGAGTCCGCCTAATATCCCAAGGACTGATCCGACTCCCGTGAGGAAGTTTCCGCCTGCGAAAAGTCCGACGACGGAGAATACTAGGATGATCGTTCCCCATGCGGAGTATTGGTGGGATCTGAAGCTCATCACAACTGCGCTGACCAAGACAAGTATTCCAGATAGGATAAGGATGACTGCGGAGATCTTCGCGCTAGATACGACAAGGCCGAAATTGGTTGACCGGACGCTATTTCCCACGAAGTTGTTGAAAGTGGCTCCTGAAGCTGTGTATTTGATAATCCCACTCGTTGAGGCCTTTGCTAATCCGCCGATGAACGTCAGTATTCCTGCGAGCAGCGAGATCGCATAGGCGGGAGCTCGGTCCTGAGCGGACAATGTTGGATCCTTCAATCTGGGATGTTTGGTTAGCTGAGAAATAAGCGTTGCCTGGGCATAGCGCGCTAAGCAGTAATTCTAGCTCTAGCTCTCTTGGATGCGTTGCGTGCCGTTCGAGGTCTTCTTGGAGATCCACCCGAACGCGCGCTCTCATCCTTTCTCATCCAGTCCGGGACGATAACGGCTCTGATAAGTTCCTGCATAGTTATGCCTCTCTCCTTTGCGATTTTCCGGAGTTCCGTGTAGACCGTCGGGTTGAGTGACTGCATGAACTTGGTCGGCATCTATCTATGCTCCTCGTATACCGGACGCATCCGTAGGATATAATTGCAGGCTTTTGACCCCAGAAGAGATCTCCCTGCATCTTGCTATTCTGTTTGGTTGAGGTGTAGCTCACTGTTTTGCCACGGGCAATAACTCTACTAGAGAGCGCAGAGGGACGCCTTCGATGCTCTCTTTGCCACTCTTGTTGGCGAGGACGACTACTCCGACCGGTTTTGCTTTTACTCCTGTAAGAGTCTCGATCGCCGCCCTGATTGTTTCTCCCATGCGGAGGATTGTGTCGACGATCAGTACTTTCTTGCCTTCGACTCTTGAGAAGCTCGGGTTTACTGCGCCCGCGACTTTCTTCTCGCCGAGTCTTTGTGGTCGCACGGATGCAATGGGCTTGTTCAATGATCTTGCAACGATCAGTCCTAGAGCCATTCCGCCGCTCTCAATTCCAGCAACAACTTCAGGCTCTTCCATCAGACCGGCTTCTATTGCTTCGCGGACCGTGTCCGCCATCGCTCGACCGACTAAGGTTAGACGCCGGACGCTTGATCCTATCGGGTTCCAGTTGACGTAGACGTCGTAGGTCTCTTTTGTCTTGACTCCATCTTTGCCGTGTAGTAGAAGCCAGACAACTGTGTCTGCCTGAACCTTCAGCTCGTCAGCTATCTCGTACGTGGACATGCCGCGTTCTTTTAGCTCGCGGGCACTCTTCGCGAGCTCTTCCAGTGATCTCACGTTCTAACCGACCTGTGCTATTGAGAGTCATTGAGCCTAGTTATAACTTGTCAGATGGCCTATCGCGAAATCGCTGGAAAGGCATCTCACCCTAACATTATAATTCGATCAAACCTACCGCGACAATGACTAATTTGAGAAGATTCCAAGTAGCAACCGACGACGAGATCAAGAATGCTGAAACAACAGATGTCTACTTTACACGAACGAAAGAGATTCTCACAAAGGAAGGGTTTTCCGATCTTAGAGTAACAGCCGAGATAACGACAGGCTCTCTTCCACGGAACTGGGGATGGGGCATACTCGCTGGAGTCGAAGAAGCGGCCCACCTCCTAGAAGGTATACCGATCGATGTTCACTCTCTTCCGGAAGGAACTCTGTTCCACTCCAATGACGTGGAGGGCGTAAGAGAGCCAGTCATGGTGCTCGAGGGCCGATACCTGGACTTCTGTCTCTACGAGACACCATTACTCGGATTTCTCTGCCAAGCATCCGGAATAACAACAATGGCAGCACGGGTAAGGAGAGCAGCAGGCAAGAAGACTCTCCTCTCGTTTGGAATTCGCAGAGCTCATCCAGCTCTCGCACCCATGATCGACCGGTCATGCTACATCGGTGGCTTCGACGAAGTATCGAGTATCCTCGGCGCGAGGATGCTCGAAAAGGACCCAGCCGGAACGATGCCCCACTCGCTGATAATTTCGATGGGAGATCAGGTTAAGGCATGGAAAAGTTTCAACAAACACATGCCGAAAAAAGTTCCGAGAATTGCTTTGGTCGATACTTACTATGATGAGAAGACGGAATCTATCATGGCCGCTGAAGCTCTTGGAAAAGACCTCTACGGGGTCCGACTGGATACGCCCAGCTCAAGGCGTGGGAATCTTGCCGAGATAATTCGAGAGGTACGATGGGAGCTAGACTCTAGAGGATACAACCATGTGAAGATCTTTGTTTCGGGCGGACTGAACGATGAGGCGATCGTTGATCTATCCATCGCCGGAGCGGACGGGTTTGGGGTCGGAACCTCTGTCAGCAACGCGCCCAGCATCGATTTCGCTTTGGACATTGTGGAGGCGGATGGAAAGCCGGTGGCGAAGAGGGGGAAGCTAGGCGGCAGGAAAATGGTCTGGAGATGCGACGACTGTCTGACGGAGAAGGTAACGGGTCCGACGACGGCCGCGCCCAATTGTCCCTACTGCGGAGAGAAAATGAGGAAGATGCTTGCCCATCTTCTTTCTAAAGGGCGACTGTCAAAGGCGCTTCCATCCGCTGATAATATTCGCGAAAGAGTGCTCGGCCAGCTCGGGCGATTGAACGTTTCCTAGAGAGCCGGGCGACTCTCCGTGTTTGGACTTGCAATTCCTTCTGCAGGAATCTTACTCGATGATAGTTGACCTGAGAGGAATGCTCGTGCATGGTGTCTTGTCTATTACCAGGCAGTGTGGATGGAGAAGCCACCGTGACGATGTCCTGGGCAAGCAACGCCCAGGGAAAGCAAGAGGGCCAAATGCCTTGTCGCTTTCAAGATGAATATTGATGATTCAATTAATAAGCGAATCAGGACTGGGGTTCAGAAGAGAACTGGGCCTCCTATCCGAACCGACTACTTGGACACTTTCCAGTCTGAAACCGGAAAATGAGAACCTCGAATAGCATGATACTCACGGGGTGGTCGAAGTATATCCCAGGAAGGTGGTCTTCGGTTAAACAGGGCTTAAGAGTGATTTCGCCCGATCCTGAATTGTGGTCGGCGAAAAATGAGGAGACTAATGGTTCTCATCGGGGCAATATTCGTCGTGCTTGGAATCGTGGCTGAGAGCTTGTACATCGCTAGCGAGAAGGTCGCCTACAATGGGGCAACGATCTCTGCTAACGCGTACATGATCTCGGGGCTTTTCCTTATCCTCTTGGGATTTCTCCTGACCTTGTCAGGAGCAAGAATCTCTAAGATCCGAATTCCGCATGCATGACCGCAGATCGCGGAATCGAATCTTGGAATAAGGACCTAGCGCAGCCTCCGCACATTTCGGAGGAAGTCTAGACTTTGGTCACGACACCAGGATCGATTCTGACCGGACGATGCCCTGATACTCCATGGGCAATGTCCCGAACTCCAACCGCAACCAACACTATCGCCATTATGAGGGCCAAGCTGAGCTGACCTAGGGACGAGTCAAGGATTACGAAAACTGAGAGAATGACTGTCAAAACCCCGACTACGCCAATCAGTCCTCGTACCCAAACAGGTGGGTGCTTTGCAAAGCCTGCTGCGACGATTTCCACGATCCCGACAACTAGGAGTGCGAAGGCGACGAGAAGGGTGAGAAAGCCGATGGCGATTTGCGGGTCGATTATTACAACGATTCCGAGGACGAGGGCAATTATTCCGCCTCCAGTATTGATCTCCCGAAACCAGGGCGCGAAATATCGCCCATAAATGCCGGCAAGGATTCGCGACAACCCTAGGATGAAGAGCCCAATTCCAAGGGAATAGGCGAGGACGGTAAGGGCAAATGAAGAGTCAGCCAACACGAAAAACGCGACTGCTAGAACTAATACTCCGGCAAGTATCTCTAGAACGCGCAGCCAACCAGGGCTTCTCTTCTCAATCAATTTCGAGTCTCAGGCGAGGTTGCTGCCTCGGTATTTAGTAGCTTTCCTCTCGCTCGTAACGGCATGGGAAGATTAGACTCCGAACAGACGTATCAGGTAAGCTGCCAAGATAGTCGCGACGAGAGGAGCACCCAGAATCCCTGTCAGGCGTGCGACCGTTCCTATGTCGAACGGCCAATCGTGCATTTGGTGGATCTCCCGTTTGATTGCATCAAGCGCCAAGAGTTCATTCACAAGTCCTTCGCTCAGTGGTCCCTCTCCCACAGCCTCAAACTCGCCCATTACACGGTTATGCCGAAGTCCTATCAAGGCAGACTTCTCAGTCCTTACCTCCTGCATTTTCTTGTGAAGGCCGAAGAGTGGAACGAGGAAGAAGAATACCCCTAGAACCAGGAAGATGGTTAGGCTCAGCTCGACTGCGAAATTTGGATAAAGAAATATCGGAAATGTCAGCACTATTGCTAGGACATAGATTGTTATCAGAAGTAGAGACGTATTAGCGAAAGGCTTGAGACCCAAGGTCCTGTCATCGGTGAAGACCTTCAGCCGCAAGGGGAGTCGTCCCATTTTGTAGATTGCGATCATTGATGAGAGGAAGATCCAGAGGAAGGTCGCCTGAAGTAGGCGCATGTAACTGTAGAGCAATTCTCTCAACAAGTCTTGAAACAAGGAATATCCCGGGTTGAAAACGGGTTCCAGCACCAACACCCCAGTCACCAAGAGAAAGGCCCATGTCGCTACAACGGGTCGAAAATCGCTGAGATAACTTGTCTGGATTTGCGATTTGTCAGCTCCTATCGATACTGCGTATTGCTCAAGCGCTCCGACCCGACGGCGAATGTAGCTGGACGAGAACAAAATGTAGATAACGTTCGCAAGGAGCAGTGGGACACCGAGTGAAACGCCACCCGTGAAGTCTGTCTTTACACCGTAAGTATAGTATCCCCACAATGTCAGGATTAGAGGTGGGAGAAATCCTACAACTAGTACTCCCGCCCAAAATGGCAGGCCGACACGGGTGTAGAGACGTTCAAACCAGAGCTTGGATGAGTCATCCAGCCTTGAAGCCATTCTGTGTTACGTCGTCCTAGTTGTTTTGAGAGCTGGACCAGTCGTCCAAGGTCCGTTTGGTCTTCGACGGGGATTTCGCTCCCTGCTTTTTGACTGTCTGGAGGAAACGATGCATCTGTTGCTCCCTCTTCTGGCTCGTCCAGTAGTAAGCCTCGTCGATCGTTCCTTCCGACATGAGTACTGTCATCTTCCCCTGCCGCGTCCTGCCAGTACGGCCTCTACGTTGGATCAGGCGGATCTCTGACGGGACAGCCTCATAGAATATGACGTGATCCACGTCAGGGACGTGCAGTCCCTCTTCACCTATGCTAGTTGTCACGAGCAGGTTGTGGCGTCCTTGCCGAAAATCTTCTAGTATGCTCATCTGCTCGTTCTGGCTCAGACCGACGTCATCTGTGTCGCGAGTTGCCTGACCGACAAAGCGGACGGCAGAGACACCATCAAGCTTGTTCAGTCTCTCGACCAGCGTTTCGACAGTATCTCTGTACTGAGTGAAGACTATGATCTTCGAATCCTTGTTCGCCTTCATCTCGGCTTCGACCAGCTCTCGGAGTTTCCTCTGCTTCGGATGTTCTCTTTCCTCCATCGAGAATGCGAGCCTTCTAGCTTCGAGAATCTTGGGATCTCTTGAGAGGCTCTTGCCCGATTTGCTGGTCGCGGTTTCGAGCTTTGCAAGATATCGCGTGAGATTGTGCAAACCCTGTGTCTCCAGCACATCGATTGCATGACTCAATGACATGGCCTGGGCTTGCAGAATGACCGCTCCGTACAAAGCTCCGGAGCCCCCTCTTCTGAGACTCTTTCGAAGTTTCTCCCCGAGCTCCAGCAGCATCCGTTTGTTCGCCCTGACACCAGTTGGCAGCTGATGCATGGCCCTAAGCTTCTCCGTCCTCTCTTCCATCGCGCCTCGCAGAATCCTGCTGATATCCTTGTACGCTGGAGGAAGTGGGACGCGTTCCCAGTTTATCGTCACGTCATTAACGTATTGAACTTCATCTTCATCTTCCTCGGTTCTCATCTCTACGTTTGTGATTGCAAGCTTGTCGCAGATCTCTTGGACCCGCTCCTTTCGAGCACTCGGGGAGGCCGTTAGCCCGAGTATCAACGGGTTCGACGCCTGGCGCTTGTAATTCTCAGCTACCTCGGAGTAGGCATAGTCTCGGACGCACCTATGGGCTTCGTCAAAGACGATCAGACAGACCTCGCTCAGTGAGTACCGTTCGCTCAAGACATCGTTCCTTATCACCTCAGGAGTCGCAAAGATTAGTTGGGATCGCTCGAAATCCGCGACTCGCACAGAGGGAGGGGATTCCCCCGTTAGCACTGATGAGATGACCTTCTTGTCGGGAAAGTGTTCTCTGAAAAACTCGGCGTGTTGGAGAACCAACGGCTTTGTCGGCGCGAGTAGAACTACCTTGCCATTCTGATGTTCTGAGAGACGTTTGACAGCCACCAGCAAGGCTACTATGGTCTTGCCGAGACCGGTCGGCAGAACGACTAGGGTGTTGGCTTTGGCTGCAGTCTCAGCAATAGTTCTTTGATACTCTCGTGCCTCTAGGCCGAGTGGTTCTGTGACCTGCAGTTTGCCTTTGCGCCTGCTCTTCTAGGGAGAAGGCGGGAGGGGGTTTAAGGGTGTGCGCCTGATTTCTTGGATGTGTTTCCTGCCGAACGTCAGTAGCAGCAGGGATGCGGAGACCCAGGCGATGAGTGCCGCGTCCGTGAACATTGCCCGTAATGGTCTGCCGAAGTAGAGAAAGCCCAACATTGCGAGAACTACCGCGAAGATGCTCAGAGTCTGGTATCGGTCTAAGAGCCCAAAATCTCTCCGTCCAACTGTCCGGAGTTTGTAGAGGGTCCCGAGATACAATGTAAGCCCCACCATAGCGAGTGTTGCTAGGGAGGCAAAGGCCCAGTAAGGCACGCGAAGAATTAGGAGGCCGATTTCATCTGCGATAAGACCGAGCCCGGCCCCGAAAACCAAGGCGGTGTCCCATCTCGTCCTTACGTCGGTCGCAAAAACCATGATGGTTGACGAGGCTAGCAGCAGTAGCACTCCATAGTAGAGGTGATGGATATGAAATCCTTGAACCCTGATAACGGGACAAGACTGAGTGCACCTTGCCTCGACGGCTACGAATAATCTTGCTACAATAACGGCCATGGTGAAACCTACAGCTGCAAAAAGGAATCCTACTGGCCCTAGTAGTGGTGCGCCTTTTGGCCGGCTCAAACTCGCCTAGACCTCACCTGTTTGCCCTTCTTTAGTCTATCCCGGTCTTTTGTGATTTTTGGCAGGGCTTTTAAGAAAAATCCTCATTTACAACTTTGCAAGGTTATTGAGGATGGAAGACCAGAGCCCCAGCTATTCGTGCTGGTAACGAGTGAACAGAATAGAGTAGTTTGTCATGGTATGGAAGGAGCTGAAGCACAATGGTGTGGCTTTTCCGCCCTCTTACGAGCCTAGGCGACTCTCGATCCGAATCCATGGCAGTATTGTCCATCTCTCCTCTGAAGCAGAGGAGTTGGCGTATGCGTGGGGAAAGAAGCGAACCACGCCCTACATCCAAGACCCAGTTTTCCAAACGAACTTTCTCTCTGATTTTCTCAAGCTTCTGCCCGGAAACTTTGCTAATACAAAGTATTCCGAGATCGACTTCACTCCCGTCTATGAGTATCAGGCTAAGGAGGAGCTTCAGAAGCAGGATCTTGACTACAAGAAGAAAATGGCCGCTCAGCGAGGGCAACTCCGTTTGTCGCTCAAGGCAAAGTATGGTTTCGCAGAGATTGATGGGGTCAAGACTGAGATCGCGAACTGGATGGTAGAGCCTCCCAGCCTCTTCATGGGGAGAGGCAGCCACCCCATGAGGGGACGTTGGAAGCCCAGAATCCACGCTGAAGATGTTGTTCTGAACCTCTCCGAGGACGTCGAATCTCCTCCGGGAAACTGGAAGGAGATTGTTCACGATCACGAGTCCATCTGGATCGCTCACTGGGTGGACAAGCTCAGTAACGTCCGCAAATACGTTTGGCCAAGTGACATCTCCGATCTTCGTCAAGAACGCGACAAGCTGAAGTACGATGCGGCTCGAAAACTGCAACGCCGTCTACCTGAAGTTCGACAGTTCATCGACAAGAATCTCCTCTCACCAGACTTGAAGTTGCGCAAGCTCGCGACTGTCTCCTACCTCATTGACAATCTAGCCATGAGGGTCGGTGACGAGAAGGACGAGGATGAAGCTGATACTGTAGGCGCTTCAACTCTCAGAGTCGAACACCTCAAGTTCCTTCCCCACGGGGTCGAGTTCGATTTCCTGGGGAAGGACAGCGTCCGTTGGCAGAAAATCCTGAAGGTCGACGGAGCGAACACCCCTATCCGTAAGAATCTCCAGGAATTTTCTCAGGGAAAGAAGCCTGAGGACCTTGTCTTTGACGGGATAACTTCTCAGCATGTGAACCGTTTCCTCAACAGAGCGATGAGAGGCCTGACAGCGAAGGTTTTCAGAACCCACCATGCCACAGAGATAGTTCAGACCTATCTGAGAAGACACAACGGCTTCAAGCCCGAGGTGTCCCCCTACGTCAAGCTTCATCACGCCCGTGTCGCGAATCTCGAAGCAGCGATCAGGTGTAATCACAAACGGACTCCGCCGAAGACCTGGGAGGGAAGTCTCCTCAAGAAACAACAACGACTCGACGAGCTGAAAACAAAAGAGGTCAAGACGGACACGCAGAAGATGAGGTTGGAGGAACGCATCCGAAAGCTGAAGCTTGATGTTGATCTGCAGAAGCGGACCCGCGATTACAACCTGAACACGTCTCTCAGAAACTACATTGATCCAAGGGTCTACAAGAACTGGGCGAACAAAGCCGAGTATGACTGGAAGGGGATCTATCCCAAGACTCTTCAGCGAAAGTTTCTCTGGGCGTCCCGGGCGAAAGCCTGATTCGTCGGTCTTGATTTCTTGGGGCCTTTGAGCCAGCCCCCGATTCCAAGCTCTCTAGGCTTGCTGTCCGCGTCGATGGTAACAGAGCCGTCGTTCTGAAGTCGAAGCCGTCTCCACCTGTTGTCACTGGAGGTTCCCCGTAGAGTTCTCACTCTTGCAAAGTGCTGGACCTGTCCTCCCTCGTCACCGGTCCGGAATTCGATTATCCCGTCGCAGAGCGATTCGAACTGTTTATAGAAAGAATCAGACGCGATTCCCATCATCAGCGAATGAAACATCGCGAGACCACGAATCTTCGCGTAAGGAATGATCCTCGTCCTCCAAATATCGATCATCAGCTTCTCATCCGTGTAATGACACATCACAGAAGTGTTGTCATCAATGTGCAACCACCGTTTCTCGTCCTCAGCAACTCCCTCTCGGATGATATTGACTACTCTGCTGCTCCAGTGATTGAGGTCGAAGGACTGATGCTCGTAAGCCTCCCGTCCCTTCGATCGCAAACCCTCGGGAGTTTCGGGATGCGCCAGCCCTGTCATCACGTCGTATGTGTCCAGTATTCTGAGATGGTCCTTCTGCTCCAGCTCTCTCACATTCAATCCGAGCTTGGTTAGGGAGTCTCGAACTTCGTGGGGTGGATGCATGTAGGTATGGTACTCTGTTCGCGCTCCGTTTCTCAAGGCGCTGGCCGCTATTGTGAGCGAGGTTTCATACCAAGGAGAGTCTGGACCGAACTCAACCAGATAACTTGCTCCGAATCTGATCCCATTGGGAACGAGATCCTCGAGGATTGCCAACGCCGGGGTCTGTTCCATGGTCGAAGTCACACGTTCTACCATGCTTAATCTATGATTCTCTGACACTTATGGTGGTTCTGCTAACCCTTGGTTGGTGGAGTTAGCTTCGGGGCATCGACTCCGGGGATTACCGTAGGCGTCGGATTCCCCTTACTGCTTCAACTGCCCTGCCTTGCGCCTCTAGAAGGATGGGAGGCCGGGAACGTGCGAACCTCACCCGTCCCCGCCGGGCCAAGTTTACAGCCGCTACCCTGTCCCGGTCCATTACTATTCGACATTTACCGC
>VBBR01000077.1 GCA_005881615.1 Candidatus Bathyarchaeota archaeon | reverse complement strand
TCGGTCTCGAGGGCTGGATGGAGTCGCTGCGACCCGAGGTCGAGCCGTTCGGCATCCACACCACCATCGTCAACCCGGGGTTCTTCCGCACCAAGCTCCTCACGAAGGAGTCGATGACCTTTGCCAACCGGTCCATTGAGGACTATGCCGACCGCACGGCGGAGCAGCTCAAGTGGTCGGAGGCGCAGAACGGGCAGCAGTCCGGCGATCCGGCTAAGCTCGCGCGAGCGCTCGTCAGGGTCGCTGGCGAGCAGTCACCGCCACGCCGCTTCATCGCCGGCGCCGATGCCATCGCCCTTGCCGAGCAGAAGGTCGCCGATCTCAAGGCGCAGATCGACGCCTACTACGAGCTGTCCACGTCGCTCTCTCTCGACTAGCCCGCGCCCGCCAAAAGCCCGAAGCAGTCCAAGATGCGCGCGAGCGTCTGGTACGGCGTGCCGGCACTTCTCTCCGCGGAAGGTTGTCTGTCCGTGACCTACGAGAAGTTTCGAACATTTTTTTCCCTAGGAGCAGTTTTCCTTTCGATTGCTGTGGTTGTTCTGTTTATGGGAAGGACGAAAATTCCAGCAGTGCCGATTTCTAAACCAGCCAGAAAAGCTGGTGCTCGACAATGAACAGCGGCAGAGTGTTACTCTACCTGCTCTTGGGGGCGGGGCTGATAATGGCTATCGTCTTGTTCGTAGCCTGGTATCTGTCAGTCCAGCTTCCCATGTACTAGCCCAGCAATCCTTTTTTCTCGGACGCCATCTAATCCTCAGGAACCCAATGGCGAGTAACACGCTTGTCAACCGACTACTTTGGGTCTACAGCGTCTTCATGCTCTACTTGATAGTGGCAAGTCTGCTGGGGGTTGCAGGCGTGGTGTATCTCCCCTTGCGTATGGACGTGCCCCCCGTGTATGGACATGACATATCTCTCTACCTTTTCGTTGTTTTGTATTGGACGGTAATTGCCCAACGCATCGCAGTTGGACGCCAGAAAAAGCGAGCGACTCCGACCAAACCGCTCTGACCGACAACTACAATGTAGAGGACTTGGACTTGTTTCCGCCGTTTCGAACATTATGCAGGATTTGTGGCGTCGAGGTCGAGACTACCCTCTATAGAACGCATATCGAGTCCTTGCATCCAGAGTACGTAGAGTGGAGTCGCCGGTGGGGGAAGTGGCCAAAGTTCATTGTGGGTTCCCTGGCCGCATTTATCATCTTGGATTTGGTGTACTTTCGGTCCCTGTTTCATAATTTCGGGGACATTGCTGTAGCGTGCACTTTCGCCACCTTCTTTCTTTGGATCGGGCAATACGCGAGGAAAGATGCAGGCGTTTAGGGACGCCTGGCGGAAAGACCACCCTGTGCCCGATAGAGTGAGCGGGTCGAGGGGCGAGGTAGGACATACTTCGTAAACACTGATTAGGAACTATCAAGAATAGCTACGGTATTCCTTTGTCTTCTGATCCTTTCGACTCGTCTACAGAACTCGGGACCACCGCTTTGAAGTGCCCGGTTTGCGGAGAGCCGGTATCGACGAAGAAGCCACCTGAATTATCTTGGCAGGGCAGAGTTCCGGGAACGGCTCTGTGGCAAGAATACCAGATCCATCTTCAGAATTATCACCCGGACTATTTCGCCCTGAACCTCAAGCTTTTCTTCGCGGTGGCTATCTTCGTCCTTGCGGGTGTTTTCACTGAGGCAATCGTATCGCCGTTGGGAATCTCTGTCTTTCAGGTCTTGCCGGTTGCGATTCCGCTACTGCTCGGGCTTTCCATCCTTAGATGGTATCGCAAGAGAGTTGCAAACATAAGAGCAAAATGGACTCCCGGACAAGAGCCCATGTCCGTTTCTCCCAAGGACTTCTGGAAGACTCATAGGTACAAGTGGACTATGAACAAGTGCCACATCTGTGGTGAGACTGTTCCTCTTAGAAATGGTCTCAAAGAAGACCTGGAAGAACATCGCAAGAACAAGCACCCAGAATACTACCGCTGGAGCAGACGTGCCTACTGGGTTCTTCCACCGGCGCTCGTCCTGCTCGTGATTGAAATGGTAGGTCTGGTTTTCCGAGAAAGGATCTCATCCTCTGTTGGATTGATAGGACTGGTAGCACTTTTCGTAATTGTAATTACCCTGGGAATATGGGGAGAACGGAAGTACAGTCAATTGACCCATGCATAGGAAGGTAATGAATTTTCTCGGACTCACACAGTTCACTACGGGCCTTACTATAGCCCTCGATATTTCGGACGCTTTCCTTCGAATCTCTTTGCGGGGCGTTTTCTTCTATCGTTCTATCGTTAACTTTCGATTGGGCCGATTTGGAAGGTATCTCTCTCGAAGGAATGAAGCTATGCTCAGTCTTCAGCTGTAAGACCATGCTGTTCTTGAGATGGATTAGCTCTTGTCCATCCACTATGGTTTACGACTCGGGCCACAAAATCCGCCACTTCTGTGGCATTCCTCGTTCAGAATAAGCCCGGATCGGAAATCGGGGAAGGTGATTCTTGATCGCGGATCTTTCACGCTTACAAGCTACTAAAATCGCGCATTGGGATCAGGCATCCAAGCGAATTCTTCGCCCGGAACTCGAATCGTCCCATGGAAACGTTCCATCTGGCAGGACCCCTCGGAAAAAAGTGGGGGGAGGTCACAAATTCCTCGCGACGCGTGAGTGCTCGTTGGGAGATTCATCTCGTGGAAGTGCCCAGAATAAGCCTAGATCCGTAATCTGGGATGGGGGTCCCATATGATGCCCAGTTCACGGTTGTATGATCCCGTCACTGCGCTAGTTGGAAATGATTGATTCGGCTGTTCTGCGTGAAAAACCGGTAATCTCGCCGAGAAACGGATCAGACAGCAAACGGACCCCTGGCTAGGATTTGAAAAAAAATGTTTCCAGCGACACAAGACAGGGTAGTTGAGAGCTGCGAAGTTCTTAGGCTAGGCTTACAGAGTTGAGTTCTGTGAGGTCGGAGAGGCTGTTCATCTTGACCGTGTTGTTGCTGATTGTGTAGAGTACACTGCCGATATAGAGAGCACGAGTAACGAAGAAGCTGCTGTTATACCAGCTCGGAAGCTGGCCCGTTGCGAGGTGTGTTATTCCGCCGCGGAAGACGATACCGTTCTGAACTGTAACGTTGAACACGTAGGCTCCCTGCCAGACAAGAGGATTATAGCACCATGTGCAAGTTGCGTCCGGTTGAGCCTGCGCAATCGTCAGAGGTATCACCAGCAGGTTAAGGGACCTGTCGAAAAGCACCGACTTGTGATCCGTCAAAGCTGGAGAGTCACTGCCCCGATCTCCGACCAAGTAGTCGCTCGCATCAATAGGGTTACTCGGATCCGTGACGTCGAAGAGGCTTAGCTTGAGACCCTGGAACAGTGCAGCGTTCTCCCAGGTAACGTTGGTCGAAGATTTTCCGAAACCAATCAAGTGAGTCTCATCGTAGGGCTGCAGATA
>VBBR01000010.1 GCA_005881615.1 Candidatus Bathyarchaeota archaeon | reverse complement strand
GAACACTGCCGTTCTCTCTGCCCTTATCTTCAACGCGATCATCATTCCGCTGCTCATTCCCTTGGCGATGAGAGGGGTGACGTTCAAGCCTTCTGGAACAATGACCCTTTTCCTGAAGAACACGATGATCTATGGGTTCGGCGGAGTCATCATTCCATTCGTCGGAATCAAGCTGATAGACGTCGCAATATCGTTGCTCTAGGAAAGAAAACATGTTGAACTTCAAGCGAGAACTCCGGCAAATCTATGGTCCTGCTGCAAGGTTGGCAGTAATCTCGCTGGTTCTCTGTGGGCTAGTGTTTCCTCTTGTGATAACGGGGATCGCCCAAGTATTCTTTCCATCTCAGGCGAACGGAAGTTTAGTACAGTTTCACGGTAGGAACGTAGGCTCGAGTCTTATCGCGCAGAATTTCAGCCTGCCCATCTTCTTCCATCCGCGAATCGATTCTGCCTCGGGGGTTGATCCCGACATCACTGTCCAGGACGCGTATTCCCAGATTCCAAGGATAAACTCGGCCACAGGTATTTCAGTGGATATGCTTCAACAGATTGTAAACGAGAATGAGGAGGGTACTTTCTGGATCTTCGGTTCTCCTTACGTGAATGTTCTGAGAATCAACCTGGTTCTTATTCAAACAAATAGTTCGGCTTACAGGGCCTTCTAGTAAGCTCGTCCAGAGAACGAGTATGAAATCGCGTGCTTCGAGAAGAGCCTACATCAGTTTCTGGTAGAGTACGAAGTAGGCTGTGGCCATGAAGACGAAGCTCAGAAGCATGCCAAAGCCTAGGAAGCTGTATGCGCGTTTGGGCCTGTAGGCGTTCCGTGTGCTCATGAACATCATGTAGAGTCCGACGACTCCAAACGCATAGAGCAAAGCGATGAACACGCCTTCGGCGGGAGTCTGGTTGTTAATGTCGTGGGGATAGACGAAGCCGAGACCTTGCTGTACGTTCAAGAGGCTTACAGAGGTACCAGCGCCCACGAGAATGAACAGTCCGCCTGCGAGAACAAAGACGGTGAAAGCAAGGATCACGAATGAGGCCACAGGCAGTAGCGGTCTGCTTGATCCAGGCGCGAGTTTCACAAAGCTCATTCTGAATGCAAGGTTGTTGAGCGATCTCTTCAGTTTGAAGAATCCTGTTCTGAAACCCATCCCTGGTCCACGTCGTCAAGCCGGAGAATGGACATCGCCGATAATAAGCCCTGCTTTTCCCACGTGGATGCGCTACTCTGAAACCGTTTTTATAGCGCGTCAGGTCATGAAGCCTCACGAGGCTTCCGCACCGATTTGTGTCCGCAGAGAATCTTATGCTCCAAGTGCGGCGAACTCCTCTACACCGGGCTTGAGCTGGAGACTCCTGGCGAGATCATTCAGCGGAATGGAGGCTATTGTCCCAAGTGCGGTAAGAAGCTCGGGTTTGACACTGAGAACCTGAAGATTATTCCTCAGACGCCTCTTCCTGGTCCGTAGCTGCTTCACATTATTTTTTCTACCAGCACCGAACTAGCCAGCGAGTCGTCGGTCATGACGAGAAGAACCCATGTCTATGAGTACCACAGGAAGCACGGCAACATTGTCGAGTATGCCGGTTTCGACCTGTCTGTCTGGTTCGAAGGCATAATCCCGGAATGCCACGGCGTCAGGAACAACTGTGGAATATTCGATGTCTCGCACATGGGACGGGTTCTGGCCGAAGGAAAAGGCGCCGGGTCATTTCTCAATCAGCTCACGACAAACGACGTGTCCAAGCTCGCGGTTGGAAGAGGTCAGTATTCTCTCCTTTGTAATCCTAGGGGGGGAATAATGGATGACCTGACTATCTTCAGAATCGGTAGCATCCGGTATCTGGTTGTCTATAACGCGGGAAACCGTGACAAGAACTGGAACTGGCTTCTAAAGAACAGGCCGCGAAGCGATGTGAACCTTTCCGATGTTTCTGACAATGTTGCTATGTTCGCGGTTCAAGGTCCGAGGGCAGGTACGGTGCTCTGGAATGTATCCGGTGTCAAGCTTGAAGAGGTAGAAAAGTATGGGACCGGGGAGGTGAAGGTTGCAGGGAGCCCGTGTCTCTTGACGCGTAGCGGGTACACTGGCGAGGATGGTTTCGAGATCTACGTCTGGAACACGAGTGTGAAGGAGCCGTCAAACGCCGTGAAGATCTGGGAGAAGCTGTTGTCTGGTGGTAGGGAGTTGGGGATCTGTCCTGTTGGGCTTGGTGCGAGAGATGTTTTGAGACTTGAGGCCGGTATGTGTCTCTATGGGAACGATATTGACGAGAACACCTCTCCCGTTGAAGCGAAGCTGAACTGGGTTGTCCGTGTGGAAAAACCGGATTTTGTGGGCAAGAATGGGATCATAGACTTGAAGGAAAAAGGGCCAAGGCGCGTGAGAGTTGGTTTTAAGATGAGGGAGAAAGGAATCCCACGACAAGGTCAGGACATTTTTGTTGATGCTGAGGCCGTTGGAAAGGTTTCGAGCGGAACATTTTCTCCAACGCTCAGTGTCGGGATTGGAATGGGCTATGTCCCTCCCTCGCTGGCGGCTGTCGGGGAGACGTTTAGTGTGGGAATACGGGACCGGAGGGTCCGAGCGGAGATCGTTAAGCTTCCCTTCTACCAGCGACGATCGGAGAGTCAGGTTGTGGTGTTCGGAGAGGAGATGGGGTTGAAGGATTTCAGGAAGAAATACAGCTCGTCAGGTAAGCCGACAGTAGCAACTGCGACTCATTGAGTAAAATGGCGCGAGCTATTCTCCAGGACGAAGAATCCTAATTCGGGTCAATGAGCGTGCGATACTTAGTTAGCCGGCTACTTCGAAACTTCGGGCTTTGAGCCGGTCGCATTCGTGCTGTGCGCTGTGCTTTTCGCACAGGTCTCGACTGCAGTGGGGGCAGTTCTCTACTGCGAGAATTTGGCAGTCTGTGCATACCGTTCCCCAAACGAGTGCCATTTCTTGTTTTCATGTCTCCGGGAATTCTCAACCTATTAGCATTGGTTACTAAAGCCGTTTGGACATTTCTTACTCAAAAAGATAAGTAAACTGGTACCGAACCTACACGGACACATGTATCGAAACAAAGACCGGGCTGTAACCTTTCAGTATCAATTGAACTAACGACGAGGCTTCTCTTTCTTGCCCTTCAATAAGGCGTCAAGGCTTACACCGTTGACAGTAAAGACACGATAGCGTGTCCCTGGAAGGTCACCATAGGCTTTCCCTTCAGCGCCTCCAATTCCCTCGATCTCAACCTCATCGTGTTCGTCTATGAAGTTCAATGCTCCATCGCCTGGTAGGAACGCGGTCACGGTCTTTCCGTTCTTGATAATCTGGGCTCGCACGCAGTTGGAGGTGAGGAAACCGTTGGCAAAGAAATTGTGACAGGTGCTACGTGTAGTAATGTCCCGCAAATCCTTCGAGTCTCTTGCCTCGACTCGCGAAACTGTCTCCCATACCAAACCTTCAGGTAAATCTTTGTTACGGGCTACAAACTCTTGGAAGGAAGTCGCCCTACGTGTCGTAGTGCCAAGCTTCTCCGGGTGGCGAACCCCCACAGAAAGCCAGCGGCTTACCGCTCCAAAAGTTACAGGGTATCCAGACTGGACGACCTTTCTATGGACCTCCCTTATTGTTAGGCCTTCTTCCCTCAACGTCTTGGCCAGAGAATGCGCAGCAATTGTCTGCAGAATACGATGATGCCGAGCAAGCAAGTATTCGTAGGCGTGCCGCGCGAGGCGTTCCCGTTTTCTATTGTACTTGTACCCGATTTTCCCGTAGAGATGCAGAAGGTTCGTAATACCAGATGCGATGTAGGCAGTCAGCTTGAATGACCTCTCTCCCTTGGTGCGAACAATAAAAGGCTGGACTCTTGCCGAGGCTATTCTCACTCCAAACTCAAGGAGTAGCTGCTGAATTCCGCCCAGAAGGCGCTGAGCACCTTCAATCCTTCCTTCTGCCTTGCATATTGCGAACGAGGGTGGCATGAAGGTCCCGTGACTTGAACTGACTCTCGGCTTCTCCAGCTCGCTTCCAAAATAAGACGCGAGAAACTCCCTCTTGACCGACAATGGACTCGCAAGGACCCAGGCTGGAACCGTGTATGAAGAGTCGGATTTTCTACCAACTGGTGCACCCAGAGCCTTCAGAAGCGTGAAAAGAGCTATGGATGTACAGGATGCGGAATTATACGACCCGGAAATTATCTGCTGGGTCCCGTCGGTCATGGTGATTACGCTTGTAGCGTTTCCCACATAAACAGGGGAAACATGGAAACCCAGCGACTCGATATCGGCGCTGATAACTCTAAGATCCTCAGGAGACCCCGTCGCGACGAGCTTGGCACTAAATCCATTACCACCTTCGGCATAGCTGAGACTTCCGTCCCCATATAGATGGCCGAGGAGTCGTGCAATCGGTCCTATTCGGGCACTAGCATAGGTTAAGGGCAGGATACGATGCTCTCTAAGCTGGTCGATGATTCGGTCAAGTTTTGACGAGACAGGAGCATTCTGCCGAATATCGTCCTCGGTTATGATAGTATCGTCGCGATATTCCTTTTTCACTGGTTCCGACGGAAGCACGATGAGTGTGTCTCCCGCGTTAAGCTGTCGTGCTTCCACAATGCCCTTTGACGTGTAGAAGGGGTGGTCGCCGCTGGCAACGATTCGCCGACCCGTCTCCGACGTAACAATTTCGAAGGCTCCAACTTGGGCAGCTTCTTCTTGGCTCAGCTTGAAATAGTCAACAAGTCCCGAAGCCTCAGTGTGTTGACCTTTCAAGTCCAGGGTCATGACCTGGCTAGCATGCCACGAACGGGACAAGTCTTCCATCGTTAGATGTGTGCCATCCTCGAGTAGAATCTGACTGTTCGGAGCAATGCATTTACGGACAGCGCTGTTGGGCTGTCGGCATTCCACGCCGACCTTCTCTAGGACGATGGCTTTTCCTTGCGGTGCTCCTTGGAGCGGGTCGGACTTGTAGTCCAGTCCAAGCATTCGTCGTTTGTACGGTGCGTAGGCCCACCTGAACTCTTTACGTCTCTTCCGGAGCTTTTGGGCTGCGAACAGCCCTCTCGACGCCTTGGCCATTCATTCACCGTTACTAGGAAGACAGCTGGCTCGGTGGGTTGCTTTTTAGATTGACGATTGGCATCGGCTTCATGTTACAAGGGTCCACGGAGACACTCATGCTACGCAAAACCGCTCCGCGATACCCCCTTTTTCCAAAACACTGTCTGTCTGTTAATGGTTCTGGGCGAGTTTCCTGATTCAGGGTACAATCCTGGCTTAGATGGCAAGGCGAAAATTGCCCGTTTCATCGACCATTCACGAACGATTTCTCGGCGGAGGAAAAACATAGCCCCAGATTCGGGATCAAGGCTGATAATGGGCGTTTGGCTGACAGATTTGGTCTCCGAGTCATTTAATGCAGTACTTTTCGGAATGGTCATTTGTGTATTCCTCGGAATCCAGCGTATCTTGTCTCCGCCTTAAGCAGCAGGTACGGAGGCGGGGGGAGCCGAGTGACCGGAGCGTGGGCTCCACGCGAGGATAGGTGAACTTCACCTGCCCCGCCGGATCGTCGTTCAATGCCTTTCCCGCATGACCGTCCGTTTGGCAGGGAGAGTGCTGTCCGAGGTACTCGATCAAGACAAATGCCTTCTAACGGGGGATAACAGTGAAGTGCGTCACTGCTAGGTGTCCCCAGATGTCCCCAACAACCACCGTGTAAGTACCAGGCGAAAACGGGTGGAACACTCCCTCGTAGTATCCGCCGGGCACGATTGTTCTGCCCGCGGTCCAATAGCCTCTGAACGAGACACTCTTCGTTATGTTTTCTAAAGGTCCAAAGTGAAAGCTGGTCCTGAACGGATCGACAATGATAGGACAGAAGTAGCCTGCAAAATTATTGATTATATTCACGACCGTTCCCTGATCATTGTACACTACAATGCCGGTAGGATACAGCATCTCGCACACGCCCGTGGACATATCATCTGCGCCCCATCGGGCAATATTCGGCAGATCGCTGCTGTGTGTTAGCATGTTCTTCGCGATAATGGTGACTGAGATTGTTTGATCTGGAGTGATTGAGCTCGCGTTCTCGCCAATGTTGAGATTGATCCCGTTCGGCTCGCCACCACCCGTCGTAAACGGGGAGGTCCACTTCTGAGTCCTGCCGAAGTAGACGGGGATTAACCCCAAAACCAGAGCGAGTACAACGCCGATCAACAAGAGACGATACTGCCGCAAAGAACACTCAACTACTATCCATGCCGGCTCACGGATTTATTTCTAGCGCTTAGAATAACTCCTTCAGGAATCAGAACACGACCGCCATGCTTAAGATTCTTATCCGAGAACAGGGCTGAAAGTGGGCGATTTCCACAATCGCATCTGTTTTTCTCAAGGGCCCCCTTTCTTTCTTCAGAAATGGACCCACGCTACAGGCGTTTCAGTTTTGCGGAAAGAGCTGGTTTACTGTACGACTACGTGGTCGATGTCGAAGTATCTCTTCACAAGTAAGCGTGTCTTGTCAATAGTTCGGCCGTTCTTTCCTATAGCGATCGCCTTGTCCTGTGGGTCGACCTCGACTACGACGATTTTCTTGTCGGGCCTTTCTGTTACTCGGATCTCCTTGATCCTCGCTGGCGATAGGCTGTTCCTGATTAGGCCTTCAGGGGTCTCGGCGTACTCGACGACTTCGATCTGGCGGCTTGTCATGCGGCGTAACTGGTTGATGTTCTTCCCGCCCTTTCCGATAGCGAGTCCCATGTCGCCTGGCTTTGCTACGAAAATGATCCGTCCAAGTTTCTCATCGATCACGCAGTCTTGTGTGGTCGCGCCTGTGGTGCTCTCGAAGAGCGCCATGTACTTCATTTCCTCACTGGTCAGCTTGATCTTGGGCTGAAGCATCACTAGTTCTGAACCCTCCAAATGAGATGATGAAAAATATTTCTTACATTCATTAGTGTGTGGCTCCAATCACGAATAAATACCATCATCTCCATTCAAAACCCCAGCAAGATAAGCGATATTACTCATTGTTTTTCTCAGCCAGCTTCAAGACCTCAGAGTCGCCAGGTTCTCTAACCACCATTGATGCGACGGGGAAGGGTTTCTCGCAGAGAGCGCCTAGGTCGAGGCTGCTGCCTTGAAAGACGTAGACAGGAACTTCTGACTGCTCCGCATCGTATACGATATTCTCGCGAAAGTCCACGGGACAATTGCTTGCAAGTATCAACAACTTGGCCTTTCCGAGGGAGGCGCTGGAGAGAGCAACTTTGCTTCCGAACTCGACCTTGCCGGTCTTAACCGCCATGCGAATCTGCTTGTTAACGTCCAACTTGTTCTATTTGCTCCCTTTCCGGGACATGGACATCGAGACCTCGATGAGTCCAGTGCCCATCGGCACTTGTTGACCAACGATCACGTTCTCCGCGACGCCTCTTAGAGTGTCAACGATGCCTTTGACTGCTGCGTCCACGATTGTGGGGATTGTGATCTCGAAGGCTGCTTTGGCGAGGGTGCTCGCTTTCTCTCCGCTGACGCCGTGACGTCCGACTTGGAGGACTTCGCCTGACGAGGTCATCATGTCAGCTACAAGCATCACGTGCCGAACGTCCACGTCTAGACCCTGTTCCTCCAGTACTCCCAATGCTTCTTTGATTACTACGTTGCGGGCTGCCTCGATCCCAAGGACGACAGCTGTTTCGTTTATGTTGTTGCTGACTGTCCGGCTTGTGTCAACGCCGGGGACTTCGAAGGCTAACGCGAGGCTGGATCCTTCTGTTCTGACTATCCATTCGCCTTTTTCCTCGATAACTAGGGCTCGTCGGACGGCTGGCAAGCCTTTGACGTGATGGACCAGGAGCTTGCTCGCTAGTCTTCTGAACTGGGGGATCTCAAGCTCTTTCGATTTGATCTCTACATGGTATCCTTCGACTTTGACTTCGGTGTTCGGCGGTTTCACCGCCTCCCGTACGTCTTGAACCGTGATCTCTCTTTCTTTCATCGCCTGCGGGTTGAGTTTTACATCAATCCTCATCCGTGTGACATCAGACTCGAACGAGCTTGCGATGTCTCCTAACGTAGCGTGGGTGAGCAAGGTGGCGACTTCCTGAGCCTTCTCTCTGCTAGCGCGGTGCTTCGCGTCCAAGTATACGGTCATGTTTGGAGTCGAAGGTATCTTGCGTGCGTCCACGATCTCGATCAGTCTGGGGAGTCCAAGGGTGACGTTTTGCTCCTTCACTCCTGCGAAGTGAAATGTTCGAAGTGTCATCTGAGTGCCTGGTTCGCCGATGGACTGGGCGGAGACTATTCCTGCAGCCTCGCCGGGTTCCACCAGAGCGCGCTTGTAGTTCTCGATCGCCTCCAAGACAGTCTCGTCAACAGCGATCTTAGGCAGCTTCGCGTTTACTAGGCTCTGGCGCAGCTTGTTGAGTATTAACGGCGATAGAGTGTCGTTCGCCTTGTCTACTTCGTCCTCAACGTATTCCTTGGTCGCGGCAACTCCTTTCTTCATCGTAAGCCGAATGCGTTCTATGAGTCGATCAATGTTGACGGCCTTGCCATGGTCGCTCTTGGCCGTGTCGACGCCGTCTTCTCCGTAGCGGACCTGGATTATGTTGCCTCGGGAATCTCTGACGGTCGAATCGTACTCGACTCTGAGATGCTCTAGGGCGTTGATTAGTCGTCGTTGCATGTATCCGCTCTGTTGGGTTCTGACGGCTGTATCTACGAGACCTTCTCTTCCTCCCATGGCGTGGAAGAAGAATTCGATGGGTTCAAGTCCGTCCCGGTAGGAGTTGTAGACGAAGCCTCGGGCTGCTGCTCCTGCGTCTCCGGGTTTGAAGAATGATAAGGCTCTGCCACGGTATCCTCTGAGGATTCTTTTTCCTCGGATCGATTGTTGGCCGACGCTTGCGGTCATCTGTGATATGTTGAGGGTTGATCCTCGGGCTCCTGCCCTGCTCATGATTACGCCGCTGTTGTCCATCTGGAAGTACTGGTCGGCGAATTCGCCTGCTACGTCTCGAGCTCTCGACAGCTCGTTCATAATGTAGAGCTCCAATGATTCTTCCAATGACTGCCCTGGCAACCGTTCCAAGGTTTCTTTTCGATAGCTGTCGATGTATTCGTTGACTTTCTCTTCCGCCTTGGCAATCGCTTTCGCGATCTTCTCCTTGGTGGCGGGAGGGATTTCGAGCTCGTCGAACGCGTATGTGAAGCCCCGAAGCACCATGTACCGATCGAGAAGTTTTGTCACTGCGTTGAGGAATGTCCTCGCTTCCTCTGCACCATAGTCTTTGACTATGCGGTGGAACAGGCTCTCTGATTTTTCAGCACCGATTGAGGCCTTGTCGATAACGCCTTGCTCGAGAACGCCGTCTTTGACGACGATGAACGCGTCATACGGGCAGTCGTGTAGAACTCCTTTGTCGCAGTCCGCGCACTTGTAGTAGGCGGACAGGTTGGATTTCGACACGAAGTTGAACCCTTTCGGCATGACAATGCTGAAAAGCTGTTTCCCGGTCCATTTCTCCTCGGGTTTCGTCACTGCTGGTTCTGGCATAGGTCCCTCGAACCCGGCAGCCGCCAGTAGCTTCGACACATCTGCGCGGTTTAGAAGCGTTGATTTCTGTGTGAGTAGGAAGGCGGCTGTCAGAGAGTCTCGTATGGCTCCTATGATTGGTCCGCCGTATCTGGGGGAGAGAATCTGGTCTTGCACCTGCATGAGGAGACGAGCCTCGGTGCGGGCCTCTTCTCCTTGTGGGACATGTAGGTTCATCTCGTCACCGTCAAAGTCCGCATTGTAGGGGGGACAGACGGTTGGGTTGAGCCTGAAGGTTTTGTACGGGAGGACCCGGACGCGGTGTGCCATTATGGACATTCTGTGTAGACTCGGTTGCCGGTTGAATAGCACAATATCACCGTCTCGGAGATGTCGCTCGACTATGAAGCCTGGCTGCAGAGCTTCGGCGACAACCTTCCTGTCGGTGACGAATTCTAGTCTGACTCTTCGGCCATCGGGACGAACGATGTACAATGATCCAGGGTAGGTGTCGGGGCCGTTGGCGATGAGCTTCTTCATCTCGTCGAGATTGTAATCGGTGGCCTTTTCCGGAATGGTTAGTCGGCTAGCGACGTCGAGGGGTACTCCTACTTCGTTGATGTCAAGGTTCGGGTCAGGGGATACGACTGTTCTGGCTGAGAAGTCAACTCTCTTGCCTGACAGATTGCCTCTGAATCTTCCCTCTTTTCCTTTCAATCGTTGGACAAGTGTCTTCAATGCCCGTCCTGATCGGTGTCTTGCAGGGGGTAGACCTGAGACTTCGTTGTCGAAGTATGTTGTTACGTGGTATTGTAACAGTTCGTGTAGTTCTTGAATGATGTTGATGGGAACTCCGGATTCAAGCGCCTCGCGTAGTTTCTGGTTGATCCTTATGATGTCGACGAGTTTGTGGGTCAGATCGTCTTCCGACCTGATGCCGGATTCGAGAGTAATGGAGGGTCTGACCGAGACAGGTGGGACAGGCATTACTTGGAGGACAGCCCACTCTGGCCTTGCCGCCTTAGGATCCATTCCTAGAAGGATCAGGTCGTCGTCAGGAATTCTCTCAAGCCTTTCCCGAACCGTGCTTGGTGTTAAGCGTACGGCACCTCCCTCTGCCACGATCTCGTGGAAGGTTGTAGGTTTACCATGTTCGATCGGGTACTGTTTCTGTCCGCAATGAGGACACTGCTGGGCCTTCTTGGCGTCTTTGATGATCTCATCGAGAAAAGCGTCTGGAACAGTGTTGAGTCGTTGTTTGAGGTCCGCGTGGCGTACTTTGAATTTCTCGATCTTCTCCTCGCTCAGAAGTATTCTCCCGCAGTTTCTGCAGGTAATTGAGAGAAGCCGGTGAATGAGCTTAGCGAAGCTCACGTGAATAACCGGCTCGGCGAGTTCTATGTGCCCAAAGTGTCCTGGACACGCTGAGGCAGTGTTACCGCAGGTCTTGCATTTCTGACGAGGTTCTAGAGTTCCGAGTCTGCCGTCCATTAGCCCAGATACGATGGGTACTCCGTCTTCATCGTAAGTATCGGCAGCTTGAACTTCTACTGCTGACAGTTTTCGAAGTTCTGATGGGGATAATAGAGTGAACCGTATGCTCTGGATGATCTTGTGAGCTTCTTCCATTGTGGCGAGTGCCATGGTTATGCTCTCTCCTCTAGGTTCAGTCGAGGCGCGATTCCAAGCGCCATGAGTTCTTGAACCAAAAGTTTGAATGCGTAGGATATTGCCACTGGAGAAATGACGGCTTTCTCAGCGTCGATCCTGCAGATGTACTTGTTCTGTTTGATGTCGTGGTATGCGATAGTGCCGCATGTCTCGCAGACATAGGCTATGTACTTGTCAGATTCTTCTAGCAGCCTGTCGCGGAGTAGGGCTGATGCTCCGTGCCCAATAAGGCAGTCTCTTTCCATTTCTCCGAATCGTAATCCTCCTCCTCTGGCTCTCCCTTCAGTGGGTTGTCGGGTGAGCATCTGAACTTGACCTCTGGCCCGAGCGTGCATCTTGTCAGCTACCATGTGGTGGAGTTTCTGGTAGTAGACAACTCCAATGAATAGGTCTGCAGCAAGCCGTTCCCCGGTGATCCCGTTGTATAGGGGTTCTCGCCCGCTCTTCGCGAAGCCGAGCTTGGCCAACATGTCGCCAATGGCTTGTGGTCCTATGTTTTCGAAGGCAGTACCATCCATGACCTCTCCCATTTGCGATGCAAGTTTCCCCCCCAGTGTTTCTACGAACTGTCCGATCGTCATTCTGGATGGGATAGCATGTGGATTGATGATAACGTCAGGGACAACTCCGTCAACCGTGAAGGGCATGTCTTCTTGTGGTACGAGGAGTCCGATCACTCCCTTTTGTCCGTGGCGTGATGCGAACTTATCGCCAAGTTCGGGAACACGGAGGTCTCTTACTTTGACTTTGACGAGTTTACTTCCTTCGATGGATTCGGTTACGAAGACTTGATCGATGGTACCCTGTTCCGAGGGTCTCATCGTTACTGAAGAGTCGCGTTTCGTCGGGCCCTTTGCTTCGAACTCGCGGTATTCTTCCATGAATCTCGGCGGGCTTGTTCTTCCTACGAGGACGGTGTTGCCGGTGGCTTCTGCTTCAGGGGAGATGATTCCGTCCTCCTCTATGAGTCGGTAGTAGCGGTCGCCTCGGTATCCTCGGATTCCTGCTTCTGGGATCTCGAACTTGTCGCGTAGTCCTCCGAGGTACTGTCTGCTTTCAGCCTCGTATATTCGGTAAAATGTGGAGCGGAAGAGTCCTCTGTCAACTGAGGATTTGTTGATGATAATCGCGTCCTCCATGTTGTAGCCTTGGAAGGAGAGAATGGCTACGACGACGTTTTGTCCGGAAGGGCGCTCAAGAGCGTTGAAGATTTCCATCGGCTTCGTCTGGACTATCGGGGTCTGTGCATAGTGCAAGAGATGTGAACGAGAGTCCACCCTAGTGAAGAAGTTGGTGGAGAAAACGCCGAGGGCCTGCTTTGCCATGGCAGATTCATACGCGTTTCTTGGAGACTGGTTGTGCTCTGGGAACGGAATCATGCTCGCAGCGATTCCGAGCATTACATAGGGAGCGATTTCGACGTGGGTGTGATCTTTTCTAAGGTCGTGTTCGTACATCGCAATAAGCGCATTTTCCTCTTCGTCTGCATCAAGCATCTCTACTACGCCTGACCTAACGAGGTCCTGCCAGGTGATTCGTCCTTGTTCGAGTTGGATGAGATGATCCTCGGTCAGCCGCGGTCTGCCGCCCTCAACTATGATCACTGGGCGTCGGACTCTTCCCGCGTCACAGTTGACATGCAGATCTGGGCGCCCGCCTTGCGCTTCTGGAGGGTGGAATGAGACGTTCACTTCAGAGCTCAGTTTTCCTTCACGCCGGAGCTCTCTGAGCTCTCCCGCTAGGGCCTCGGGATCTTTGGAATATCCCGCCAATATTCCGTCGACTATGGCCTTACCGCCTGTGGCTCTGAGTTTCTTGTCAGATTCTTCAATCAAGACTACGCCCATTCTGCGTAGTTTGTCGACCATTTCTCGTGGTTCGACTCCAACTGAGATGCTGCTGGAAAGGGCTAGGTTCTTGACAAGCCCGCAGTTCGATCCTTCGGGCGTCTCGTCAGGACAGAGTCGTCCATAATGCGTTGGGTGAAGATCTCTAGCTTCGAGGTTAGGTTGGCTGCGGCTGAGCGGTGACTGTAGCCTTCTGAGGTGGCTTAGGGTGCTAACGAAGTTTGTGCGATCCAATAGCTGTGTTACTCCGATTCTTCCCCTTACCCAGTTCCCAGTTGCTATTGCATGCTGAACTCTTTCGGTGATTATGCCCGGCCTGATAGCATTAGCGATTGAGAATTCTATGTGTCGTCTGATTGTTATCCTCTCAAGTTGGTACTTGAGATCGCGTGTGAGGTTTCTGAAGGATATTCGGAAGAGCTCTGCCAGGAGAGAGCCGGCCAGTTTCAGTCGTTTGTTTGCGTAATGGTCTTTGTCATCGGGGCTTCTCCTTTCATGCTTTACCTCTATTATTCGAGCAGCGATTTCTGTCAAGAAGAGGCCCTTTTCTCTTCGCTCGGAAGGTAGTCTACCCAAGTGCGGTAGGAAATTCCGGTCCAACACAGACTCGGCTTTCTTGAGTCTGTACTCGTCGACTTGTCCGGGAGCTAGACGGTTACCGAGATAGAGAAGCGCGTCATGGACGTTGTTAGCTTCTAGTGACTTTTCGTAGGATACTTCGAGTTCGTCCTGTATGTCTGGATCCGTGCTGACGAGCTCGGCAATCTTAGCATCTTCTTCGAAGCCAAGTGCCCTCATGAGGATCATCATAGGAATATCGCTTGGGATCCCAGGCATTGTCACATAGATTCCTCCATCGCCTTTTAGAGCGACCTCAATTCGGGCTCGGAAACCGACTGTTGTGGAAAATATCTTGGCCTTGTAGGTCGGATTAACGCCAGTGTGTTCGACATCTACGAGTATGCGATTAGCGGCCAGGTCTTCGAGTGCAACGATAACTCGTTCTGACCCGTTTACTATGAAATATCCTCCGGGATCAAGCGGATCTTCTCCCACACCTATGAGATCATCAGGTGAAAGTTTGGAGAGTAAGCAGATTTTTGATTTGAGCATTACAGGCAGGTCCCCGATGTAGACCATTTCGGGCTGCCCCTCACGTTCCCCGATCACCGGGATCATTTCCATGTGGAGGGGTGCTGCATAAGTCAGATTCCGAATTCTTGCCTCAGCGGGATAGATCGATCTCTCCGTACCGTCTACTTCTATTACTCGGGGTGCTCCGATCTCTATCTTGCCAAGTTTGATCCTTAATGGATAGTCTCCGATTTCTATTGGTAGTTCCCCAACCTCATCAACAATTGCTTGAAGTCCTCTATCGACAAAATCGTCGTAGGAGTCGATGTGTTGGCGAACGAGTCCGCTGTCCTTGATGAACTCTTTAGATAGGTTCCAGAGTTGTTGGGTTGTTACTGCCATTCAGTAATCCTCAAAACAATATTTTTCAAAAATCTTCCACGACATATCTGTAAAAGTCGGATTCTCCCGCGGTCGCGCTCCTCCGGATGACCTTGATGATATCACCTGGTTTCGCACCAACTGTTCTAGCGGCGGGGTCGCTAGACTTGATGTATGGCAGCTGGAACGGTTTGATGTGAAAGCGGCCTAGGACGTCCTTCGCTTCCTCAGGCTTGAGGAGGATGTGTTTGGGGACAAGTTCGTGCTTGAATACGTCGTAAGAGAGTTCCTTCTCCTTGTCTTGCTTCTTTACCAATTATTAGTGGCTACCTCGGGAGCGGGGGACGGCTTAGAGTCCGACCTACCACAGGTGAAAAGTACGCCAACCGGAAACCCGTTAATAAACCTAGTTTCTGACATCATGGACGAAGATAAAACTCTTGTCGTCAAAAGACGAACCTCCCAAGAAACATCGACCGATAAACCGGCTAAACGATCTCTCGGGAAAAGAATGGATCAAGTTCACAAAATCTTGGTTCAAACACAGCCCTCCACCTCGAGATCGGACGAAGCTCATTCATCCCGCAGGCTTTCCTGAAACTCTTGTTCGCGAGTTCGTTGAGTTCTTCACTAAACGAAACATGTGGGTCCTCGACCCTTTCCTAGGATCCGGAAGTACGCTTCTCGCGGCGAGAACAGCGGGGCGTAATGCGGTCGGAGTTGAGATCAACGGCCGATATGCGTCAATGGCTAAGTCGAGGCTTGAGGCGGCTCCGGTATTCGACGGCACTCGGCAACTTGTACTGCAAGGAGATTCTCGAAGCTTGCGCAAAATCTTAGAAGATAACGAGGTCCACGAAGTCGATTTCTGCATTACCTCGCCTCCCTACTGGAATCAGCTGAAGCGTTCTAGCCTCCGACAACGCGAGCGCAAGCAAAAGGGGCTGGACACAAACTACAGCGACGATCCGGAGGACATTGGAAACATTAGCAATTACAAAGAGTTTCTGGATGCTCAGAAACGGATCTTTGACGAAGTGTATGCGGTTACGAAGGTTGGGGGATACCTTGTAGTCGTGACTAACAACGTTTTCTCAGAAGGTTGCCTCTACCCGCTTGCGTTTGAAACGGCGACAAGCTTGGCGGGGACATGGGTCCTGAAGGATGAGAAAGTCTGGCTGCACGACGACAAGCGACTACTTCCTCTCGGAATCTACAACGCCTGGGTAGGGAACCGCAGCCACCAATACTGCCTCATCTTCCGCAAAGAGTCACGAGGCAACCGCTGAATGAGGGCACGGAGCTTCACCGAGTCCTTGGGTGATTTTCGGTAACCGTTTCCCTTCTTCACAAGTGAAGCCATTTTCGCTCTTCGCAATAATCGTAGTCGAGTTTGAATCGGTCGCGCTTGTCCTCAGTTCTCCGGGGCTTGCTCCAAGGGCGAAGTCAGCATTTGCCGGGACGCGCACATCGACTATTCTTGAACGAAGGATTGTAGTTCCAGATGCGGCTGTAACTCTCACTCTGTAGATTGAAGAGGTGAGAGTACTATCGGCCTTAGCCGTCAGGATCACAGTAGCGCCTCCATTCGGAGCCAATCGGACCTGACTCTGGCTGAGGCTAACTTGGAGTAGGTCTAGAGGAGGAGAAAGTCGTCACGTTGACGGCACCCGCGAAGGTGACGCTGTGAAGGACGACGCTCGACGTGTTCGATGATGATTGACCGAGGGTATGTCTGGGTTATTGACCTGGGCACTCTCCAGATCATATGTTTCCTTTGTGGAACCTTTTGCCTACTTTCTCGCTGCTCTCTCGCCTGACACGATGTATAGGACAGTCTCTCCTACGTAGGTTGCATGGTCTGCTATTCTTTCTAAGTATCTCAAGATGAGAGTGGCTGAGACGGTACATCTAAGGTCTCCACCTGGATTCTTCGCGGATTTCTTGACGAAGTCCAAGTAGGCGCTATCAACGACATCGTCCATTGTTTTCAACCTGCCTGCCATCTGTATGTTCCGCTCGGTGAATGCTTTGATGCTGACACGAATCATATTCTTCGCTTGATCACCGGCCTGGACTATGGCAGTCTTGTCGCACATTGAAAGGTCCCCGAAGATTCCCTCTACGTCTGAGATGTCGTGGGCGTATCTTCCAAACCTTGAGAAGCCATACGCGACTTCCATGCAAGATTTTATGAATCTTAGATCTGTCGCCACTGGCTGGTATCGAGCGATCAGTTCGATAGCGAGTTCACTGACCTCATCCTGAAGAATCCGAAGTTCTTCCGACCATCCATAGACTCGATCCCGAAGGTCTTTTCCCTTGACGTAAGCGTCGATTGAAGTTGACACCGTGTCCTCTGACAGTTTCGCCATATCCAAGACCATGTTTCGCAATTTCTCGAGGCCAATATCCATCAGCCGTGCCATGCGAAAGCGACTCTACCCGAACTTGCCCGTGAGATAACGCTCTGTTAACTCTTCTTTCGGGTTCTCGAACAGTTGCGTCGTCCCTCCATACTCTATCAGCTTTCCTAGATATAGGAAAGCGGTGCTGTCGGAGACCCTAGCGGCTTGCTGCATGTTATGTGTCACAATGACTACCGTATATTGAGACTTTAGGCTCGCGATCAATTCCTCTATTTTTGCAGTGGCAATGGGGTCCAGCGCGGAGCATGGTTCGTCCATCAAGATTACTTCCGGCTCAACCGCCAGAGCTCTCGCTATGCAGAGTCTTTGTTGCTGTCCTCCTGACAGGCTGACTCCGGATTTGTCCAGATCAGTTTTAACCTCGTCCCACAAAAATGCCAGTTCTAGGCTCCGCTTAACTGCCCGGTCCAGCTTCTGATGGTCTCTGACGCCGTTCAGTTTGAGCCCCGCAGCAACGTTATCGTATACTGACATTGTTGGAAATGGGTTGGGCTTTTGAAAAACCATCCCAACTTTACGTCGAACCGTGACCGGATCAGTTCCCCTCGCGTAAACGTTGGTGTTGTCGAGCAAAACTGCACCGGAAGATCTAGCTCCCGGGACAAGTTCGTGCATGCGATTCAAGCACCGAATGAAGGTAGACTTCCCACACCCAGAAGGCCCAATTATCGCAGTCACTTCGTTTTCCTTGACATTGATGGATAGGTCTTTGAGCACGTGGTTATTTGCAAACCAAGCGTTCAATTTCTCCGTCTGGATCTTGAACTTCTCCATTGTACTTCTGATTGCGGAGGCTTCACTACTTGCAGGTTTTAGCTCTTCCAGTTGTAATGACAAGGTCATGCCCTTGCCCTCGCAAAAGTGGACCGGCCTCTTGTTAGGAACCTAACGCCAAGGTTCAAACTAAGAACAAGCACCACCAGAACAAGAGCTGCTCCCCAACCCTGGGCGAGTGCAGAAGGGTAGTTGGAGTTCTTGTAATCCGTAAATATTCTCAGCGGAAGAGCATCAATAGGCTGATCGACCCCTGAGAAAAAGAACCCGCTTCCCAACACCGTCAGGAGCAGAGGAGCTGTCTCCCCCGCGATCCTCGCAATTGAGAGCATAATTCCTGTAAGTATACCATCCTTCGCCGTGACTAAGACTATGCTTAGGCTGGTTCTCCATCTCCTTATCCCTAGTGCCATGGCAGCGTCTCGAATGGAACTCGGAACCAGCTTGATGGATTCCTCCGCAGTCCGAGTCACGATTGGGAGCATTATGATCGACAGGGCGACTGCACCAGCCATCGCCGAGAAATGTCCAATCGCGACGACTACAATCGAAAATGCTAAGATCCCTATGACAATGGAGGGGAACTCGGCGAGGACATCGTTCAAAAATCTTATCGTTCTGCCGAACTTGTTATCGCCAAATTCTGCCAGGTAGATTCCCGCGAACAAGCCTATTGGAACAGCAATCAAGCATGTCATTCCGATGAGAATTAATGTCCCCTCAATGGCATTCCCAATTCCGCTGCTTGGGTCCGTTATGTTTCCAGTCGGGCGCGTAAGAAGCCCGACGCTAATCGCAGGCAGACCATTCCTGACAACTTCAAAGAGAATACTCGCCAACGGAAACATGGCAAGTACGACGCAAAGAACTCCAAGACCATAGGCAAGCCGATCCTTGAACTTTCTGAAAGATCGGTTCGACAAGGCTACTCTACGGATCCCCCTCTAACCTTCAACACTCTCCAGACCATTAGTTGAGCGAAAACATTGATCTCGAGCGCAAAAAGGAAGAGCGTGAGTCCAATGCCGATTAGGGCTGATAGGTGAAGGGACCCGGGGTCTGCTTCGCTAAACTCGTTGGCTATGACCGAAGCCATTGTTGCACCATGTTGGAAG
This sequence comes from Candidatus Bathyarchaeota archaeon, assembly GCA_005881615.1. Lineage (GTDB taxonomy): Archaea > Thermoproteota > Bathyarchaeia > 40CM-2-53-6 > 40CM-2-53-6 > 40CM-2-53-6. The sequence continues at coordinate 9,037 of VBBR01000010.1, read as the reverse complement.
AAGGAGGCGGGAAGCGCTGGGATGTTTCCAATGATCATCGTCACTGCCATGGTCTCTCCCACGGCTCTCCCCAACCCTAGAATTGTGGCTCCGAAGATTCCTGAGCGAGCGTACCCGAGGACGCCTGTTCGAACAACCTCCCATCTCGTTGCCCCGATGCTGTAGGCTGCTTCTCTCTGAGACGCGGGGACGGCCATCATTACATCATTGGATATGGAGGAAACCGTAGGAATGATCATAATGGCAAGAATCAGACCCGCCGTGAGAAAGTCCAGACCTAGTGGGGTGCCCTGAAAAACCGGAAACGAACCCACATAGTTTGAGATTGGCGTTTCTAGGTAATCTCTAATCCACAGACGAAACACGAAAAGTCCCCATAACCCGTAGACTATGCTTGGGACTGCTGCTAAGAGTTCAATGACTCTGGATAGAGGGTTTCTCACAGACCAAGGCGCCATCTCTGCCAAGAAAATTGCAATACCCATACTCAGCGGTACTCCAACAGCAACAGCGATTGCCGATGTGACGAGCGTGCCTAATACGAAGGGGAGGGCGCTGTAAGACTCACTCCCTGCTGCTGCAATCCAGTTCTTGCCAGTGAAAAAACCAGTGCCAAAACTCTCAAGAACTGGAACTGAACCTCGAACGAGAAAAACTGATGTTACGACGATTATGAGAACGATGACGCCAGCAAAGATTATCGACGAGGCTTCAAAAACGTCGTCACAAGAAAACCGTCGAGGAAAGCGGAGAGATGCCAATCGCGCTCGGGCTGGCGTCTTGCCTTGTTTCGGCCGCGCCTCCTCTGATACAGCCATGGCTGGACAGTGTAAGAATCGATAGCCTGTTGATCTACGTGTGGATAGCCTCACTAGCTATGCAGAGTCGCACTGTTGTAGGTTATCGTTCTGATGGTAGCCTCGTCGATGGTTACGACCGCGAATGGGAGGGCGACGAAAGATAGTTTTGTCGCCTGATCTTGTCCACTATGTACTAGGAACCAGAGATAGTTGACGAACGCTTGGGCTTTCGCCTGAGTCATACCAGGAACAACTGAAAGCTCCTTGAAAACAAGGACGTAGGTGAAGCTTACAATCGAATAGGAAGACCCACCGGGAGCGTTCAGAAGGGTGACTTTGGACCAGTCACCATCGCCTGTCGGTAAGCTCGCAGTCGAGTTGTTGACTGCGTTTGTGGACGTTGTCAATGAGGGAAGGACATAAGCGCTCCCGGCTCCATTCAGAACTGATGCGTAGTACATTTGAGGCGTTGTTGAGAGAACATAGTTCAGCTCTACATATCCAATAGTATTCGGGTTCTGCTGTACGCCACCAGCGACTCCCACATTTTGAGGGAGGGAAAGGTACGTCGCCTGTGTGCTGCCTGCCCAATTGGGCGTCTTGCTTACTTTTAGTTTCCATGGATAATGGGCGTTTGAAGAGTTAAGCCAGCTGCTGAATATGAAACTGGTGCCAGAACTGTCTGACCTGTGGACGACTGTTATTGTAGAGCTCGGAAGAGTGACGCCTGAATTCATGTTGGCAATGATGGGGTCGTTCCATTGTGTGATGTTCCCTTGGAAGATCATTGCTGCCACGGTTGCGTTGAGCTTCAAACCGGTGGCTACCCCCTTCACGTTGAATGCTATAGCAACAGCACCGATGGATTCGGGAATAGTCAGCGGGGTACCTGTGTCCCTTGTAATATTAGCCCTCTGACCCAATGATCCTCCGGTCAATGGTGCATCCGTAGCGCCAAAGTCGACAATCCTAGTGCTGAAATCAGTTATGCCCGCTCCGCTTCCGGCTGACTGATAGTTGACCTGAACGTTGGGGTTGCTTGCAGTGTAATTTGCGTTTATTGCAGACATTAAGGGAAACACAAAACTGGACCCAGCACCGTTAATAGTAATCACCGATGAAGACTGTTTAAGGAGTACAGGTACGAAGTAGCCGGCAACTCCACTAGCGGCCGCAACGATCACCAGACTGATTATGAAAATTGACTTGCTAATCCCAGTGCTTCTGATCACGACATCCTTACTTGACATTAGGCTCGTCGAAACTACTGAAGCGACTGAGTAATTAGTCGTCCCACTGATAATACGGAGCGCCTATGTATGTCAGTAGATCACAGTACTCACTCGCTCAACATTGGACGAGGAAGTGCTCACAAGACAAGGAAATGACGTATTTACGCTAATGTACGGCTCGAAGAACTGATCCTCTCCTTTCGAGCATTCATCTGAAGGTTTGTTTGACTTCTGCATCATAGGCGTCACCGTCATCGACAGCATCGAGAAGCCTGATTGAAGAGTTAAGACAGGGAGCGGTGAATCCGACCTGCTTCGTGCTCATGATCGGCTCACAGAAAGGAAATCCGTCAATAAGTAGAATACTCACCGAGTATATAGTTGGGATAGATATACATAGACCAATGGAGAGATGTCCTGCAAATGAAACAGGTCGAGCTTCGAAGGCTCCAAATGACAGGGGGCGCGAGCTATACCGTCTCACTTCCTAAGGACTGGGTGAAAGAGCAAGGGCTCAAGGTGGGAGACGTTGTGGCAGTACTTCCTAGGTCAGATTCCTCGCTTACTCTCGTGCCCCACGAAAAGATCCCGGCTAATCAGAACAAAGGCGCAGAGGTGGTGCTCGCACCTTCCAAGGACCAGGATAGGGAGCAGATCTTGAGAACTGTTGTAGCCCAGTACTTAGCCGGATATGATCTCATAAGGATACGATTTCCAACAGCGTCAAGGCCAGACCTCCGCACTTACCTCAGGGAGGCCGCCAGAAGAATGTTCGTTGGATCCGAGATTATCGAAGAGTCTAAAGACGAGCTAATAATTCAATGCCTTTCGACCTACGGTGATTTCCCCGCACCAAAGGTAATCTCGAGAATGAGTCTCATATCCAAACTCATGCTACGCGATGCCGTGGAGTCGCTGAAGAACAGAGATACCGCACTCTCCGACGAGATCATTAAGAGAGATGAGGAGGTTGACCGATTCTATCTATTCTTAATACGACAACTAACGATGGCTGTACTAAACCGGAGCCTGATTCAGGAGATCGGGCTATCGGATCCTCGAGATTGCCTGGTTTATCGAGTTGTTTCTAAGAGCCTTGAGAGAATAGCCGATCACGCGACAACCATAGCAAGAATGGCCTCAGAGATCGAGGTCCCCCTGCCACGGCGACTTGTCGACGACTTGTCTAAAGTAAGCGACTTGACCAGCTCGGTCCTCGAAGATGCTCTAAAATCCTTGACGAAAGTAGACGGAAACACCGCTAACACCTCGATCATATCTGCCCAGAGAATTGAGAAGGACGCTGAAGGCGTGATGGACAAGCTCTTCGATTTCCGTCTCAACCAGAAGACGGTTGTCGCCGTAAGGCTGGCGCTTGAGAGCTTGAAACGCATCTCTGAGTACGGAGAGGACATTGCGGAAATGACCATTAATCTGACTGCGAGGAGAAGGGAACTTTACTGACAGGTCGCTATCCGATCGTTTTTCCATTAACAGTTATTTAGACGAACATTTTGTCTGAGCTTAGTAAGCCGGGGTCGCCTAGCCTGGTAGGGCGTCGGATTGCTAAGCCAGATTGTTGGTTGCAGAGATCCGATGGGCCTTAGGCCCTCGTGGGTTCAAATCCCACCCCCGGCGCCACTGCCCTGACACCGAGTGCTACAATTGACTTCTAGACTTGTCTTAAATCCGCCATGCGACCAAAGAAAGACTCTCAGGGAGTCTAAGCCTCCTTCCATCAACCTGACTCCTTGACATCTAGGTTAGAGAGTAAGGAACGACTTGCAAGACGACTCTACGGGATTCGCCGCGGGCGAACGAATCGCCCAGCGATCAGTATGGACCCTCTTGGCCCTCGGGATCGTCGAAGTCATCTTCAGCATGGTAACCGGGAGCGTTGCCCTGTTCGCCGACGGCATCGACTCATTGTCTGACGCTTCCGTATCTTTCTTCGTCTGGACAGGTTTGCATTTTGCTCGGCGGAGGCCGAGCAAGAGGTTTCCGTTTGGGTATTACAAGGTAGAGAGCTTGACCGCTCTGCTGGCCGCACTCACCCTAGTCGTGGCAGCCTCTTTCATTTTTATCAGGTCTTACAGGGCATTGCTGAATCCGAAGCCGCTCAACCTTCCATACATAGCTCTCGCGGTCCTTCTAGTTACCGGGCTAGTATCACTCTACCGCGCGTTGCAAATGAGACGCATTGCATTGAAGTACAATATTCTCTCTTTGAATATAGATGCTAAGAACTCGATAAAAGACGCGTCTTCATCGTTCGTGGCATTTGTCAGCGTTCTGTTCACCACTCTCGGATTCCACGGAGGGGCCGACGCAATTGGAGGCATGCTCATTGCTTTCTATATCTTGACTGTCGCATACGTTGCGTTGAAAGAGTCTTCTCTGGTCCTATTGGACGCATTTCATGATCCGGAACTCACTAAACAGATCGAATCCCTCATCCATTCGAATAGCCAGGTAAGAAGTATCAAGGAACTCCGGCTAAGAAGAGCAGGCCCGTTCATCGTTGGCATCCTTGAGGTTGCAGTTGACGGCGACATGACAGTCCGACAAATGCATACAGTCGTTACTGAGCTGGAGAATTCTATCAAAAATAGAATCGTGGGACTAAGAAGTCTGACCGTGAAGGCTATCCCGACAACCTAAGTGTCTCATCTTAAATATCTGATTTGACCGTCAAGAAAGTTCGGGCAATCTATGAGCATAAGCTGTCCAAAACGCGGTGTTGAAGTGTCCAGTCCGCCGGAGCGAGAGTGCAGATTTCAACAATATCGAGTTTCAAGATTCCGATGCGAACGAGGAGACAAGTTTAACCTCTACTCAGGAGCGAGTAAGACGTTCACTATTCCTAGGGCGAAATCTGACGTCCGGAATCGATGCAGAGATTGTAAGACTCACAATCCGTCTGAAGCCATTTTCTGCAAGAATTGTGGAGTCAAGCTTTAGCAGAGCGAGTTCGTATCAGCCTCGCTCGGGGCTAGGTTCGAGGGGACTCGAATTCACACGGGCAAGGCTATGTCCCACTGAATAGATATGATGCTCCGACCGGCTTAAACAGTAGGGGAGTTCTCTAAACGAAGCAGGCTCTGGTAATTCACCCTGTCCTATCTATCTACACGGGGGGAGAATTGCTTTGTCTACAGGTTTGTCAAGCCCTCCTCCAGGCCGACTATGCAGTAGCGCTCTACTCTGACGCCAATGACCCTGCGAAGGCTGAAGAGATTTATCCCGGAATGGGTCAAGTCTTAAGCCGATGTCGCCATATACCGTCCAATACTAAGCACAGATCTATTCCCGGAATAGCAGTTATCAAAGATTTCAAGGATATCAGAAAGACGGAGTCGTACTTTTACGAACTCGCCCCAGATGTTACGTTCTGCACTCAGTCTTCTCCTTTCCATGTTCCCTCACGCCTGTATCATTTCATATACCACGGTACAGACCTCTTCCAGTACTCCGCGAGCTACCTTTCGAGCTCCTTTCCTAGACAGAAACTACCTCACGGCTACATTACCCTGAAAAAAGGATTGAACGATTTTCTTAGGAATATCCTTCGGGTTAAGCTCCCAAGTCCTGACTGGTACTTTGCTCTTTCTCCGAGTATTCTGGCGCGCTTGAGAAGCAATGGGCACAGGAATTCTTCTCTAATCTTCCAGCCTAGCACTCAGTTTCGCCCTAGACAGAAGAAGGAGCAGGCGATTCAGGTAACTAGATTGATTCCGGAGAAGCGTGTTGAAATATTTCTTGAAGCTGCAAGAAGACTACCTGAATATCGTTTCATATTATTGGCAAGAACAAAACCAGGCTTGGAGGACTACGCACGGGATATCGCGAAGAGAATCCCGCAGAATGTAGTCTACCAAAAGACCTCACTGGGACAAGCACCCCACCTCCTTGAAGAGAGTAAGGTGTACCTCTATACCGGCGCAGAAAATGCGATGATGTTGAGCGTTGTTGCAGCGATATCGGCGGGCTGTTATCCCATAGTTTCCAAGAACACTGGTCCCGAGGAGACAATAGAGGCTCTCGGCATAGGGACCACTTTTAGCTCGATTGATGATCTGGTTCCAACCATTCGTAAGGTAATGCAGGAACCTACTGACCCTCTGGAAATATCGGAGAAAGCAAAACCGTTGAGCCAGGAAAAGTTCGATCAGAAAATTGTAGATATTGCTGGTAATGGCGTTAGGGAGGAGCTGGGCAGTAACTAGTGTTTTCTACAATACGCTTCTGAGACAAGAAAGCCAACGAGTTCTCCAGTTGATCGACTGATGATTCTGCCAACAAGGATCGGCTTAACAAGAAGGGGCAAACCCTTCTTCCTGGTCGCCAACCGTGCAATGCTCCCACACCAGTTCCTAAAGAGAATTTTCGTCACTTGGAACTGGAGGCTGGTCAGGTCTAGTTCACAGTACTACCACTTGAAAATCGGCAGATACACAATCAAGCTTCACCCCGAGTACTTCCATATCATCTTCGGTGAGTGGGCCGAGTGGAAGAAATACCATCTTCCTCCCTTCAGCCTAAAAGGCGCCACCGTTCTCGACATAGGAGCAGGATGTGGAGAGACAGCACTGTTCTATTTCATCCACGGAGTAGAGCGCGTAATTTGCGTCGAGCCAAACCCGGACCTTGCCAGAGTAATTAGCGAAAACCTCTGTTCCAACAAGTGGAACGCAGAGGTTCAGGCAAGATCGTTTGACACTGAAATGCTAAATCTAGATTTTGACTTTATGAAAATGGATTGCGAAGGATGCGAAGTCCGGTTACTAGGAGCTGACACACTGCCCTCATGTGTGATGGAAGTACATGATGAACACATTCTGCATGCATTGACGAGCAAGTTTGGTCTACGAGTCGCGAATTCAAACATGGTCGGAAAGAACTCATGCAATAATGATTTCGAGCGTAGGCAATTCCGAATGTACTACCTCGGCTGGAGATTTACTAGGGTTAGGGAAAAATTTCGCAAAACGACTGGGTTGAGAAGATTCTTCTACGCAATCATCCTAGTGATCCTCGAAATGCATCCTGACTTCGCAAGTGTTTACCGCGCGCGATGGGGAAGGGTTTGGGAAACATACTACTTTCCTGACAAAGGGACTGGAGAAAAGACATGACGAGTAGCTAGAAAGGATAGTCTTGCAACCGAGTCGAAACGTGCCATCGTTTCAAGAGCTCATTCGGTCCACACAGTTCCCCCCGGAGTCGCTAAACCTTTCATGGTTAGTCAATTGACCATTAGTTGGAAGAAATAGTTTGAAGGACTCCTAGAAGCCAGCTCTCAAACTCTGAAGGAGCCCTATAGCAGCATGAGCATGGAAATCATCGGCGCAATCGTCCTTCTGACAGTTTTTCGACTAGCTTGGATTCTCAAACGGCCAGTACACAAAGACATAACGTTCTACATTCTGCCAGGACTCTCCAACCTGCGCAAGATTCTCAGGTATGACCCCGATTTCTCCTACGTTCCCTACGGTTTGATCTGGTACGTCATCAACGTGCCAATCGTGCGTGCTGTGAGATACAGTGGCCGACTCTGGATAACAGTGTTGGCTTTGATCGACATTGTCTTTCTATGGTACGCGAACGAATTCCTTGGACTCGCCATTTTCCTCGCCTACATCTTGATAGGAACTTTCCAATTACTTCGGGCCCCCTGGAACGCGAGCATTAACTGGTTGATAATTCTGACACCGGTTAGCTGGATATTCTTGCTCCTAGCACCAATCGCGAAGTTTCCAGTAGGCCTGCCCGTTCAAGTTTGGCGTTATACTGAAAGAGCGGTGGGACACCAGCATAATTACATCTATTTTGGATTGTTGGGAACGCTATGGCTCATCGTCTTCAACCATTTGTACTTCCTTCCTGCAATGGAGAACGTGATCGTGGTTGGTCTCGGCATAGCTTGGGGTTTCATCTTTGGTTATACATACCTGGAGAGGAGGGCCAAGAGGCAGAAGTCAACTACAAAACCGTCAACATAGTCCCATTCTTGGGAAGATGGTCGTTCCCTATCACGAATCGCGTCTGAAAATCTTCTGGGTCGTTCCCGGGTTCTGTTAACTCTTCGTCTGATGAGTTAGCTTCGGGGCATCGACTCCAGGGATTACCGTCGTCGTCGGGTTCCCCTTCACTGCTTCAACTGCCCTGCCTTGCGCCTCTAGAAGGATGGGAGGCCGGGAACGTGCGAACCTCACCCGTCCCCGCCGAGCCAGGTTTATCGCTGCAACCATGTCTCGGTGTTTGTCTGATTGGAGTCTCTCCCCGCATCTCGGACAAGACACACTGGAACCTCTGGTCTCGCGCCTAGACAAACGGATAACCGGCAGGCCAGCCCATCGGGCCTTGTACTCTATCTGTCGCTGCGCCTCTCCGAAACTCCACCCGTTCATCCGGCCACGATACTTTCTACCCTGACAGTTACCCTTCCGGTAGAGGGATCGGATGCCCTCGATGTTCTCGAGAACTATTGCTGTTCTCCGCTGGACCGCCACTGCAACAATCGTCTTTGTGGCGTTGTGGAGCAGGTGACTAGTCCTCGAGGTCCTTCGTCGCCCGTACTTCGACGCTATTCTCGTTCTTATCCTATCGTCGTTTCGTCTGAAAGACGAGACGATACGAGTAGTAGTACCAGCTATTCTCACAGACTTCGAGAGGTCATAGCGGCTGGTCTGGTCATCGTTTCCAACCGTGAGATTACGAAGGTTACGGTCCACGCCTACAGTGGAGGCGCATTCTATCACGGCAGGGTCTCGAGCGATGCAGAGGCTCAGTCTGTTCCGGGTGAGGGTGAAAGAGCGAACCTTGACTCCTGGTCTGGATATGACCTCTAACACGTGCCTGGTTAAGGGTAAGATGAGACGTTTCCCTCTCGATACCGGAATCTCTAATCCACCATCCTCTATCTTGAAGCCGTAACAGGAGACAAGCTGCTGTCTGTAGGAGTACGGGGTCCTGGTAGGAAAGCCTCTCCTAACAGACTTGTTC
>VBBR01000076.1:12956-16643 GCA_005881615.1 Candidatus Bathyarchaeota archaeon | reverse complement strand
TTCTTGATATCCAAAAATACGGCGATAGGGGAACAGGAATCTTGACTCCGGCCGAAGACGCCAGATCTCTCTCCTCTGTCCTGATTTCTATGATCATAACGATGAAGATCGACGAATCATCACAGCGTGGGGAAGTAGACATGAACTATTCGATGGAAGAGATTCCTTCCAAGCCTATCAGAGAAATGGTCGGCAAGAACCCACGGTTCGGATCGATGATCAGAGAGAACGGCAGGAGCAGAGTTGAAGAGAAGTTCAGATGGAAGAACGCGGGTCTCCTCGCACTTGCCCGCTACGCAAAGGCGAAACAACTATCCGCGAAGCCAACGGTTGATTCAAAAAGGGGAATGTCGGCGAGAAACTGAGTATTATCCAAGCTACGCTTCACACTTCATTCTTGAAAAACAGGGCTCCCAGAGGCGGTAGAGTAATCCGAATTGAATGTTCTTTGCCGTGAAATGCGTGAGCGTCAGTGCTTACTCCACCAAGATTACCCTGACCGCTACCACCATATTCGACGGCATCACTGTTCAGAATTTCCTTCCAATATTCACTTCCACTAACCCCCAATCGATAATTCATTCGGGGCAGCGGGGTGAAATTCAGCACAACTAGGACTTGACTTTGCCGGGTCTTTTCCTTCCGGACGAAGCTGATTATGCTCTTTTCCCAGTCTTTGGTGTCCACCCATTCGAAGCCACTTCTCTCGAAGTCCAGCTGGTGAAGCGCCTCTTCAGTTCGGTAGGTCTTGTTGAGGTCTCTTACCCATCGTTGAAGCCTCCTATGCGGTTCCTGTTCTAGTAAATCCCAGTCGAGGCCCTTCTCAAAGTCCCATTCGTTCCGCTGTCCGAAATCTCCGCCCATAAAGAGGAGTTTCTTCCCAGGATGACCGTACATGTAGCCGTAGAGGAGTCTGAGGTTAGCGAACTTCTGCCAGGTATCACCTGGCATCTTGTCGAGTAGAGAACGCTTCCCGTAGACGACTTCGTCATGGGATAATGGGAGGATGAAGTTTTCCGAGAACGCGTACCAGAGACTGAAGGTAAGCTGGTCATGATGGTGCTTTCTGTAAACGGGGTCATTTGCGAAGTACTCCAACGAGTCATGCATCCAGCCCATGTTCCACTTCATACCGAAGCCCAGGCCGCCCACGTAAGTTGGGCGTGATACCATGGGCCACGCGGTTGATTCTTCCGCGATCATTTGGACATCAGGCTGAGCGCGGTATACTGCCTGGTTGAATTCCTTGATGAATGATAGTGCTTCCAGATTCTCCTTGCCTCCAAACATGTTAGGCGCCCACTCACCCTTCTTTCGGGAGTAGTCCAAGTAGAGCATTGAGGCTACTCCATCGACTCTGAGTCCATCGGCGTGGTATTTGTTTAGCCAGAAGACCGCACTGCTCGCTAGGAAAGATCGGACTTCATTCTTTCCAAAATCAAAGATGAAGCTCTTCCAATCAGGATGGTGTCTCTGCTGGGGGTCAGAATACTCGAAAAGGTGTGAGCCATCATAGTAAGCAAGTCCGTAGGCGTCTGATGGAAAGTGAGAGGGGACCCAGTCTAGGATTACTCCGAATCCTTTTTTGTGAAGCTCGTCGATAAGGTGCATGAAGTCTTCGGGTATGCCGAACCGGCTCGTGGGCGCGAAATAGCCCAGAGTCTGGTACCCCCAAGACCGATTGTAGGGATGCTCCATCACAGGCATAAATTCCACATGAGTGTACTCCATCTCTTCCAGGTAGCCCGGCAGGTCCCTCGCCAACTCTCTGTAGGTTAGCCATCGCTGGTTATCTTCCGGGACTCGCTTCCAGGATCCGAGATGGATCTCGTATATGGCGAAGGGTGAGTTTAGAGAATTCTTCTTCGATCGGTCTTTCATCCATTTCTTGTCATCCCAAGAGTGTTTGAGCTCCCAGACGACTGATGCTGTTCGAGGTGGGATTTCCCAGAGTAGGGCGAACGGGTCCCCCTTATCCATGGAATATCCGGCATGGGTTCTGGACTCGATATGGTACTTGTAGAGGGCGCCTCTCGCGAGTCCTGGTATGAACCCTTCCCAGATTCCGGAGCCGTCGCTTCTAGGTTTCAGGGGGTGACTGTCGTTCCGCCACTGGTTGAAATCTCCAATCACGTGGACCTGTTTGGCATTTGGAGCCCACACCGCGAAATGTGTGCCTTCTTCCCCGTTGAGCTGGATAGGGTGGGAGCCTAGTTTCTCATGGAGTTGGAAGTGTCTTCCTTCTTTGAAGAGGTGGATGTCGTATGGCGTCAGCAGTTCGTGTTCGATGACCGGGTCCATGGTTGGGAGGCTCCTCTGCCCTGTGCTAGCAATGACGGCTAAGTCTTACGTTTCGGTTTGAACAGTTACTCGGGACTCTGCTTCTACGGTTACTTGGAAGTTTGTTCCCTCCCACTTGTTAGCGTCGGGCCAGAAGAAGGTGAAGAGGATGTTTGAGGCGGGCGATGGTCCACTGGTGGGCAAATCCACATAATGTATACCTAGTCCCGTGTCAGTTGTCTTGCTGTTGGTTGTGGTCCGCCAGTCGTCATTGCTCCAGTGCACCGTGGCAGGGGCTAGAACCTCAATCCTTAGAATTTTTCCGAAAGGAATTGTTCGGCATTTCTGGTTGAACCTCCAAGCGGCGAATCTGTCAGTTGTCTTGCTGTTGGTTGTGGTCCGCCAGTCGTCATTGCTCCAGTGCACCGTGGCAGGGGCTAGAACCTCAATCCTTAGAATTTTTCCGAAAGGAATTGTTCGGCATTTCTGGTTGAACCTCCAAGCGGCGAATCTGGACGTTGTCTTGCTTGTCTGGTACCGGGCTACTGGCTGAGGTGGCATGTCGAAGACCTTTCGTTCGTGTATTGACCGGACGAGTTTGATATACTCCGCGTGGGCCCAGACCAGAGGCATAGCCGACCCTGAGGGTTGGCCGTTGCGGAGGCCTCTCTTCGGGATGTCTTCTGCGTCCCAGACCTGTTCCGGGATTAGTCCTCCAGGGCTAGCTTGGGCTTCAATGACATGCAGGAGCCGTTGGGCTTCTTCGACGTTTCCCAGAGCGAGTTCATAGTGCGCTCGTTCGCCTGCTAGCAGCGGCCATCCTCTTCCAACGCCTGTGCCATCGAAGGGCGAGCCGTCATCATGTTCTCCATAACCGTCGAGGTTGTACCTGTGCCAGACTGGGCCGGTCTTCGTATCTTTTTTCAAAATTGCATCTATTACTTTGACCGTGTCGAGTATTTTCGGGTCTGCAGGAGACCTCAATCCGAATCGGACTAGGGCAAGTGCGTCAACGCTTACCATCTGCTCTATCGGTAGAAGGTCTTTTCCCAGGCCCCGATTCTTTACGCCCACAAAAGCCGAAGCTCGGATCTCTGAATCATCGGTGTTCTCAGGTGCGATCCTAACGTAGTAGCCTTTGACCCCGACTTTCTTCGCTAGCTCTGTTCCTGTGACATATGTCCATCTTTCTATGTTTTCATTCCAGGTATCAGCAGTCTCCTTGAGATATGTGGCCAGGCCATGATCGCCCTTCTCCTCGGCAAAATCGCCCGCGGCGAGCAACCCGGCTATCTCCACGGCGAGTGTGAATGGCGAGTACCCACCGTCTTCTTCCCATCTGTCTTCTTGTGTTACGGGCCCGTTGCGTGCGAGGTAACCCGCAGCTCGGTGGATCGTGGGCCAGAT
>VBBR01000076.1:0-12937 GCA_005881615.1 Candidatus Bathyarchaeota archaeon | reverse complement strand
GGCCGGTGAGGGCGTTGATGCGCGTGAGATGATCTGCAATGAGTATGGGAAAAGCTGTCTCATCCATTTGTATTCCTCCCCAGTAAGGAGTTCCATCTAGCCACATGTTCTGTAGCCAGTGACCGTCTTCTTCTTGGGTGGACATGAGGTAGAGGAGCGTTCCTTTGGCGTGTTCGACGTCTCCGGAGGCGATTAGTCCGCCAGCTGCCTGAGCTAGGTCTCGGGGCCAGACGAGATGGTAACCCCCGATATCGTCGTCTCCTTTGTTGAATCCCCAAGGTATGGATAAGCTGGCGATGATTGCGCCGGGATAGGATTTTTCCTCGTGGGTCCGTAGGACTGTGCTGCTGACGCGGTAGAGGTTGAAGCCAGTCTCGTACGTTTTGCCTAGGTCCATGCTCAGGGACCGGGATTCCGTCCAGCCCTCAACGAATGCTCGTTGCGCTTTGTCGAAGTCTCCTAGGAGTGCACCTCGGGCCTTTTGTCCTGCCTGGTCAGGTGTTCGTCCAAAGGCGAGGGCTGCTATGCCGCCATCGTTGGTCGAAAGGTCGAGTTCAGCTGTCAGCGCGATGTTTCCATTCGGGGCATTGGCATATGACCATGTCATCTTCTTGTTCGTGTTGATATCTTGCCAGCCATCGCTCACCCCTACGTACCCGCAGCTCATGCGTTTGAAGGGCGTGGAGCAAGCCAGCGCTAGTGATGTGTCTTCTCTCTGGGCATAGAGCATTGGTGTTCCCTTGTAGTTCCCGACCCATCCATTGTTTCCATACCCCCGGTTGCCAATGTGCGGAGAGAGAAGAGCATAGACTCCGTAATCTTCAAGTTTGCCCTTGAGAGGGTCGAAGTGGACCTTCTGAAGGAGCACGTCTCGTTCTGGATCCGTGATGACGATTTTAGTCATTCGAAATCGGCCCTTCTTGCAAGAGTTGACAAGCTTGTAGCCGGGCACCCCCTGTTCTAGCGGCGAAATTTTTCTGAGGGTGTCGCGTTTTTCTTCAGAGAAGTACCGGTCGCCATCAGCCACGAGTAATTCCATGTCCCTAGTGTTCGCTTGGTCTATTCGGGGATAGTAGACCTCGTTGATTATTCCATGTGATATTGTGAACCAGACTCTGCTCTGGTAACTAGCCGAGGTGCCTATGCCCTCTTTGGCGCTGGAGGTCCAGCGGGGCGGAATACCAGGCCAACCAGGAGCAACACCCTCGCAAGTCGGACTCATATGTTCTTCAGAGCCGGTCTTATGTCCGTCCATGTCATTGCTCGTTTATAGAAGGTTGGGCGACACCAATCTTGAGCAAAGCAGACTGAGTCGGGGTACTTGGAGCAATCGTTGGTTACAGCATTGGTTTCGTGATAGTCTATTTCATAACCAAGACGTTGCTGAAACATTACTTCAATGGAAAGCCCTGCAACACCTCTACCGTGCCGCCACCCAACGGTGCAATCAGTATCCTCGGGAAATCTCACGTGTTTCCGATGCCTAGAAAAAGAAGGGGGAAAGTTGGGGAATCAATGGTATACATTCGTCGTCATGATCTATGGTCTCCCCGGGGCTACCATACCGCGAGGTCGAGCATCCCATGCGGTCTGGCCTACTGAGCAACGCTCCCAAATCCAACTTGAAGGACGACCGAGTAGTGGTGACCAGAAGGCTCGGCTACCGTAAACGTGAAAATGTTACCGCGTCCCGTGACGACATTTATCGTGTATTCGTATCCGCTCGTGAAGGTGAAGGCTGAACCATGGAGAGTGCACTGTGCACAACTCGAACCGATACTGAATGTCGTTGTCATAATGCTATTCGGGGCTATGGACGGACCGCTCCAGTTTGTGAGCGCGTATTCGTTACCGCCTGAGTCTGTGACGTAGTAAGCTGTTAGGATTGCAGTTCCGTTGCCATTGTTAAACAGGTCGACATTTACTTGCGTAGAGTTTTGGAATGCGTTGGAAGTTGAGTTTATCTTTTCTGTGTAAATCGCTGCCTTCGCAGGAGTGGACGGGGAGGTTGGCGGAGTGCTGAGTGCTCCAGTTGCCAAGACGATTGCCCCTACCGCGATTGCGCTTACGAGTATTGCAATTACCTTGGTGTTCATTTTCCATGCTTCTCTGGCTCACGAGCTTGACGTATTCAATCGTCTTGTAACTGGGCATTCCCACGCTGTCCATCAAGCGCGCTCGAAGGCTCCCGTTACCATAGACCCTTCGCCCAGAGTCTTCTGGTGGACAAGCATAACTTTTGAGTCAGCCTATCGCGAAAAGAATACTTTCCTCAATGCGAACGGACCCTTCGCAGCTTCTTGAGTTCGTCCCTCTTCGGATAATCGTCCTCGCAGACCCAGAACGTCGCGAAGGTCGATTCCTCACTCTGAATGATTCGAGTGCCTGGCTTTCCACACCACACACAATCCCGCTCCCCTATCATCGTCCTTCCATCTCTCATACTGGAGATTGGTGACAAAGGCTCTCTGTCACCCTCGACCCCGACTCCTTTGACCCTAATGCACGGTAACGAGGTTCTTCTCATCTTTTCGAAAGAACGGGGTCGGTCGGCTTTATCTAGCTAGAAACAGCAACGCGCCGACAGTGATCGAGCTTGGCTCGAAAGATCACAGTGAACATGTACATGACGCTCGACGGGTACGGCGAGTTTCCCAAGTATCCTGGCTCCGACGTTCCGCGGAAGGAACCCAGTGAGGGATTCACTGACATGTGGATCAACAGGTATGATTCGGTGGACACGATCCTGTACGGTCGACGGTCATACGAAGGCCACGTGGCCGTCCACTCCGAAGCAGCAAGGAAGAAATCCGATCCAGAGTACATGTTCGAGTTCTCACGCTTCCTAGACCGTACTCAGAAGATCGTCCTCTCTCATTACCTCAAGAAGACCGAATGGCAGAACACTAGGATCATGAAAGGACGCCTCACGCGAATCGTCGCACGCCTGAAAAGAGAACCGGGAAAGGACATCATCGTGGACGCAGGCCCCTCGCTAGTCCACGAGTTCATCCAGGGCGGCCTTGCCGATGACTACAGAATCGCAGTATGGCCGGTCATCCTCGGACACGGGAACCATTACTGGGGTCCGATGTTCAAACAGCAGACCCTGAAACTCCTCTCGGTCAAGACCCTCAAGAATGGCGAACTGATGTTGCACTACGAGACGGTCCGGTAGGGGACGCTGGCGACAACCCCGATCAGGATTCCATCCCCGCACTAGACGCGCTTTTGCGCGAAATCATGCGTGTCCGTATCGATGGGAGTCCTTGTCGAAAGTGGTCTTGCACGATGCCGAACAGAAATAGAAGGTCTTGTCCCCATGTTTCGAAGTTAGCTTCGTCTTCTTCTCATCCACCATCATTCCACATACCGGGTCTCTCTGCATCAATTCACCTCCTAGAGCTTCATCATGAATCCCGCAAAAATGAGATCCGCTATTTATGACCACATAGGGAGTTGAGTTACCATGTCGGAAAGCACTGGAGTCACCAGGTTAGCTTTCAAAACGAACTCACCGGATCAACCGAGCGTTTGACGCTGACCAGTTGCCGCGGCCGTCTCGATCGCGTCCAGCATGCGATGGCGCGTGACCGCGTCGTCGAACGTAGGGCACAAGTGTGTTCCCTCTCTATAATCGTGGGCGAAACGCGCGTACGCTTGGGCGACGTTGGTGGAAGGGCCTTGCGGCGGCGACCACCGATACTTCTCTGGTACGGGCAGCACCTCGAGCGAGGACCGCGCGCCCTTGCCGCCCCGCACAGTCATCTCAAAGATTTGGGCCTGGCCGCCGGCAGCGGTGAGCTGGAGATCGCCCTCGGTGCCGTTGATCTCCCAGAGCAGGTTCGTGCCGCGCGAAACGCCACCGCGATAGTGGATCGAGAACGCGGCCCCGCCCTCGAGCAGTCCGCTAACCAACACCTGATCGTCTGCGTTCATGGGTTTCCTTTCGCCCGTCCCTGTAATCGTGAAGGACTCTCGGCGCATGGTCATGGTGGCCGAGAGCTCTCGGACCTCGCCGAGGCAGTGACACAGTGCATCCGCCGCGTGGCCGAGCGCGATCGAGAGCATCGTCGCGCCGTTTTTCTTGTCGTTGAGGTAGGCGTTGAACGGTTCCACCGTCGGCCCCCAGCCCATTCCTGAACCGATCAACGAGGTGGAGAGCACCTCACCGAGGTATCCTTGCTTGATCAGATCATGCACGTAAGCCACCGATGGCGCAGAGCGGGCCTGCAGTCCTGCCACGGCGAGGACGTCTTTTTTCTTCGCCAGCGCGGCCAGGGTCTCAGCCTCTTTCAAGCCGTTGCCGAGCGGCCATTCGCAATAGACGGCCTTGCCCGCGTCGAGCGCCGCCATCGCAAGTTCGAGGTGATACGGCACTTTCACGGTGATGGCGACGACGTCCACGTCAGCCCTGTTCACGAGGTCTTGGTGATTGTCGAACGCGACAGGCACACCAAAGAGCTTGCTGGCGGCGTCGGCAGATTCGCGTCGGCTGGTGGACAGCGCCGTGATCTCGAAGTCATCCGAGAGCGACTTCAAAGCAGGGATGTGCCCCTCAGCCGCCCATCCGCGATCCGGATTGGCGCCGATGATGCCGACACGAATTCTCTTGTCTCCATTCTTGCTCACGATGGTCATAACCTACCGCTTGTTGGACCGCAGTCAAAAGTCTAACAGGCTTTCGGACTCAACCTATGAGAGGATGCCTCTGGAATCTGGAGCATTCATTTTCTAGTATTATCTTTCTCCGAATATCTTCTCGCTCACTTGCTAGTTTATCAATTATCCACGTTCGAGAGGCGACCCATCAGCAAGAGAGGTGAATTGATAGATTATGAAAAAGGTCATTCCGTTAGCAATCCTCGCCCTGATTCTCATTCCAGCGAATGTTATAGCTGCGAAATCCGATACCGTATCCACCACCAAACCCTCCATCGTTCTCGTGCACGGTGCGTGGGCTGACGGCTCAAGCTGGAGCCGCGTCATCGCCCTCCTCCAAGACCAAGGATACACGGTCTACGCCCCCGCCAACCCCTTACGCGGTCTAGCCTCCGACTCCGCCTACATCGCCGACTTTCTCCACAGCATCACAGGACCCATCGTGCTTGTCGGACACTCATATGGAGGCGCCGTCATTACAAACGCGGCAACCGGCAACCCGAACGTCAAGGCACTTGTCTTCATAGACGCGTTCGCGCCTGACCAGGGAGAATCCCTGGGACAATTATCCAGCATCCCGCCCCCGCCCGGCCTATCACCCTCCTGCCTCGCAGGAGACCCGACACAAGTCTTCAACTTCGTCCCACTGTCAAGCGGTGGCATTGACACCTACGTCAAGCCAAGCCTCTTCCCCTCGTGCTTCGCCAACGATCTCCCGCCCAGCCAAGGAGCAGTCCTCGCGTCCACACAGCGCGCATTTTCCCTCAGCGCTCTCCCAGAAAAGTCTGGGGTTCCTGCATGGAAGACAATCCCGTCTTGGTATCTTGTCGGAACAATTGACCAGGCGATCCCATTATGGGCCCAGCTCTTCATGGCCCAACGCGCCGGCTCCACCATCGTACAGGTTAGAGCATCCCACCTCTCAATGATATCCCACGCCCCAGCGGTAAGCGACTTGATCCAACAGGCAGCAACAACCGTCACAGGCAACACGAATTCACAGCTAGCACTGGCACCGACCAGTCTCTAGGCGGATCGTCAAACCCGGTTGAAGAAAAATCCCCAACAGGTCTCACATCTTCCGACCCCCGACTATATGGTAGATGTGAGCACCCAGTTTTTTCCCGGAGAGAGGAATCCCTGTAGACAATGATCCGAGACCAATCAAACGACCGGGGGAATTCAAAACAATACCCCTCCAGGATTCCAAAAAAGCCAGATAGGTTATCTATCAATAATCCAGTAATCCTTTTTTCTCGTCGCCATCAAGTGACTTACCGGTGGCATGTCCCTGTCAGGGATAGCGTGTCCGAAATGTGGAACCAATAATCCTGCAACAGCACGATACTGCTCCATGTGCGGCAATCTCCTCGCACCCGTTCCCCCGGCACAAACTGTCACACCTTCGCTGATGCCCTCGGTGCCTGTGACGACTGCTCCCAGCGCCTACTACGGATATGTAGCCTCGTACTATGAAACCGCGCGTGCCACCGCAATAGACAGGACAAAAAACGGCCTAATGCTACTCGTAATCGGGCTCGTCATCAGTTGGATCCCAACTGTTGGAGCGGTCGGCGTTTTCCTCGAACTATCCGGGGCAATACTAGTGATCTTGGGACGCCATACCTTTGGACCAGACCACGCTCGAAACGTCCTATTGTCAATCATTATTTTCGTAATAGCCGTAGCAGTCGTTGTAGCGGCAGCGATTTTCACTCTGCTTTCAGAACTCCTGCTTTTCCCGCCTGGCGGCCCTCTGGTACCAGCATCCTTCTTCGGCGGGTTTCTTGTTGCCCTACTTATCGGAATAGCCATCTTCGGTTTTGCGGAGGTCCTCTTCACCTACGCGCTGCAGACGAGTAGCGGACGAATACTTCTCTGGTGCGGATATGCTTCGACTATCTCGACAAGTAGCCTTACATTCTTCGTGTTGAACAATGTACCAAACGTGAGCGTAATTTCAATCATTCCGGCATTAATGTACGGCTACGCTTACTATCTCGCAAGAGAACGAATTGTCCACGGGGAAATGCCCGCTCCGTCGGCGCCCCCGCAAGTACAACTTCCCCACTAAGTTTCGAGACGTCCTTGACCTAGCTGCTCATTCGTAGAAGCCTGAACCCAGCCCAGCTAGTTAGCGGTCGTCGTAGGCTGACCGTTCCAACTTTCGACGAGGTAAAGGAGAGAACTCCCTGACTAGCTATTTACCCATAGTCCGAGTAAAAGTAGCAGGGGGTTCGGGAATTGGTAGAGGACTACGATGTTCTGATTGTGGGTGCGGGAATAGGAGGTCTCGCGCTGGGCTGCGCCCTCGTGTCCAATGGGCGAAAGGTTTGCCTTTTGGAGGCCAGGCCCGGGGTAACACGGTCCAAGAGAGGACTAACGCTCCAGCCCAATGGATTGGCGGCATTAAGAAACCTGGGTCTTCTAGATCGAGTTGCCAGAATAGGGTCCAAGACCACCAAGATAGCCTGGCATGAGATAGGTAAGAAGCCACTCGCGACACTTGACTACTCCATTCTCGATCACCCTCACAACCACTTGCTGACAGTAGTCCCTAGCGATCTCGAGCTTATCCTTCGAGAGGCGTTTTCCAGCCGGGGCGGGATAATCTGCGAATCAACGCCCTTTCGAGACATCCTACCGAACCGGTCTGAACGAGTTCTGGTAAGGGTAGAGAGAAACGGTTCTCCCGTTATGTTCTCCGGAAGAATTATTGTCGGGGCTGATGGTGAAAAGTCAAAAGTAAGGCAGGCGCTTGAAATACCTGCCCGCGTCAAAGAATACCCCGACCATTTTCTCTTCCTGCTCACAGGACCCGTCGCCTCACTTCAGCTCGAAGCAAGGCAGTATGTCGCTCGAGGGAAGATGGCGGGCTTCTTTCCAACACGAGACTCGACATACATCTTCTATTACCTTCCCAACAGAACTGTCGCTGATTTCAAGTCGCGAGGAATAGAGTCGTTCAAGAAACAACTCGCAGAGATTGAACCTGACGTTTCCGACTCCCTCAGCAACCTTCGGTCTTGGGAAGATGTCGCCGGCGGCTCCGCTAGAAGGGTTGATGTGAAGAGCTGGGTTGCGGACCAGGCTGCGCTGCTAGGAGACGCTGTTCACGCTCTCGACCCTTCGTGGGCCCAAGGAGCGAACTTGTCTTTGCAAGATGCCCTATCTCTGGCGAATACGATTGAGAGATGCTTTGAACTGAATGATTTCACCGCGGACGCCCTCAGAGGTTACGAGAAAGAGAGACGGAAGCAAACCGAGTTCGTGCAAAATCAAGCCGAAAGAACTGCCCAGTTCACTACGACCGAGAGCAGGTTCTATTATTGGCTGGGGAAGCGGGTCCTTCAGAGAACCGGTAGAAGCAAGACGCTAATGCTTACCGCCCTAGAAGCCTCCTGCGGCCTCACAGATCATTTTAGCCTACGAGAAAAGATACGTTTCCTAATCTAGATGGCTTCCAAAGAGTGCTGGAAGGATGCAGAACCGAATTCGCCTTTGAGCAATGTGCTCTACCCGCCTCAGCCCTTTCCTGGTCACACTTCCCCATACTTTCGCTATAGTCGCGACTAGGCCCTTATTTTTGCCCGTTCACTCATAGTCAAGTGAAAGATGATACCGAAGAGGTTTGAGATCCCGACCGTTCTGCTCCTCCTAGCACCTCTATCCTCAGGTTTCGGCTTATGGCTGATCTTCCTAGCGGGCATTCTCGTAGGATCCAATGCAGCTGACGTGATTACTGTAGCAGAAACAGGCGTGGGTGTGCTCTTCTTTATCCTGGGTTTTCCGCTCTTCTTCACGAGTATTGGAGTGTTCGCGTCAAGGGACCGCTTGGAGGCGGAAGAATGGGTTCGTTGGCTCGGACGATTGAAACCGAAAATTGAGAACGGCGATCGGAGTCCAGTCAGCTCAGCCAAGGATCGGGTTTACGCAATGGTGATTCTGCTAGTAGTTTTCATTCAGGCGATTCTCTTGATTCCGGGAATCGGAGAGGACAGACAGTATCCTCTAAACCAGTTCTATGGTCTCTTCGGGTCTCTTTGGTACTTCTATGTCTTCGCCACGGGACTAAGTGGATTCATCCTCATCTACTACCGGAGACTAGGCGGTTATGTTCCTGCGATTATTATGATGGTTCTAAGCATTGGGACCACCGTGCCCGATGTCCTGGGATTATTGCCTCCCTCGGCTCCAACATTGAGAACAACTGTTCTCATGCTATCGGTGCTTCCGCTAGCTTTCCTGTTGGTCTATGTTTCTTGGAAAGCGCTTCACGCTAAGGTTTCGGAGGCATCGAGTTCGAAGATAGCGACACCCCCTCGATCCAACAAAAGCTAGATGCGGCTAAGCTAGGCGGACCTTGGAATTCTTCCTGAGTTGATGTGAGCGTCCTCATTTTTTCTTGAGGCAGAATTCAGATGGCTTCTGAATACCTGTTTCGCCGGTGAGGAGTTCTAGGCGGGTTTGGGTTTGTGGGGAATTCCGAAGGGTGCCTGTCTCATTCGGTTAAACCAGAATGAGGCGATTGGCACAAGCCCAATCAAGAGTCTGACGTGTACGCCAAGGATGAGCCAGTCCCAAGGTACTGCGGTGGAGAAGAGAACTATGAAAGTCAGGATTGCTAGCCTGTTTCGGATTCTTTGAAACCGTATCATTTGATCGTTGTGGACGAGTTGTTCCTCTTCCTGCGCGATCAAATGCGCAAATCCGGCCATTATGAACAGAGAGCCTGAATAGTCGAACGTGAACAGGATCGATGCATAGTTTTGCACATCTGGTGTATTGATCAGGGACACTGCTTGATCGAATAGGTAGGGAATAATCGCGACAAGAATCAAGAGAATAACATTCAGCAAGGTCACAAGACGGGTTTCGATAGGCAAGACCGACATATCGCTGGTGTAGATTATCCAGCTCGTAATCAGAATCAGAAAAACGAAGAGAAACTCTAGAATGTTCCTATCGATATCGACTGCATTTGATTGAGTGCTGTTTGTTATCACAAGGCTGATGGCTCCGATCGACAGGGAGAGTCCATAGATCAGATCGGACAACGTCTCTAGTCGAGGCCGAGCGTGTCGATGTTGTCGTTCTTCGTTCTGCACGGACAATGACTCTCTCTATTACAGATCCGGCTCAGGATGGCGTGTAGAAATAAATTGGGATGAGTTCATGAAAGAACTGGCTGGATCAGCCTTGCCTGGCTCCAATTAGACAGTCGTAAAGGCCTGGCATCTAGCAGCTCACCGTCTTTGCCGCAGTGGAAGAGAATGAACCCGCCCCGTTGGATTATCGGGTTTAGGGCTGTTATCGCTTGGTCTTTGGTGTGAATGCTATTATTGGGATGGTTCTCTTGGTCTTGCGTTGGTACTGTGCGAACTGCGGGTAGAGAGAGGCTTGTTGTGCGTAGATTCTGTCTCGTTCTTTACCGGTAATTTCCTCGGCGCGAACCTCAATGGTCTCGTTTCCGACCTCGATCTTGACATCTGGGTGGGCTTTGAGATTGTGGTACCAGTCCGGATTGGTGGGAGCCCCTCCTTTCGAAGCGAAGACAACATACCGGTGGCCGTCTTTGAAGTACATCACCGGGTTAGTCCGGGATTTGCCGGTGCGGGCCCCTTTGTGATTGATAAGTAACAAGGGTGCGCCCTCGAACTGGCCGCCTACCTTTCCATGGTTCTTGCGGAACTCTGCAATAACCCCCGTGTTCCAATCGCTCATCGTGCTCGACAGTAGGGTGTATAGCGAGGGGATTTAATGACTAGCATTGAGAAACCTGTCACGAAATAGTCCTGTTATTCTGGACTATACGGGTCCCGGTGATACTGGCGCGACCACCGGTTGGCTTGTAGAGTGTTTCTTCTTTCTGAAAAATACAAGATAGCCGATGAAAACTCCGACCCCAACTAGGGCAAGCGCCGACGTTAGACAATCTAGTGCTGGCTTCCGCCGCCCAGGTCTAAGCTATCGTGTAGGCTACGGTTGTTGGCTGTGTGATGGTAGTCCCGTCGACGAAAGTGGCTGTTACGTCCACCGGGTATGCCGTTCCGAGCACAAGCAGGACAGTCTGAAGACTAATCACCGATTGACCCGAGATCGTAGCGCCTGGCTGAAGTGGCAGCGCTGAGCTGAAGGTCAGCGGCAAGGAGACGCCCGCAAGAGAAACTGACAGGGCCGTGATCGGGGCCTCGCCGTCGTTTTGTCCCTGGACATTATAGTCAGCATGCGCCAAGTCGCTCTCCTGGGTCAAGGACTCTCCCGTGATCCGGAATGAGTGCTTCCTGAAGACACCTGTCCCCGACGTCTGGTGCGCGATGACTGTGTGTACGCAGTTCTGTTGAGCCGGATCGCTCGACGAAGTGTACTGGCTTGTGCAGTCGGGGTTGGGAAGATTATTGCTGTTCGACGGTGTGTACATGTCGTTATCATAGACAACCGTCGCCATACCTGTAGTCGGATCGGCCGTAACTCCAAAATCATCGAAGAGGCCTCGATACGATTGGCAGCCGCCGCCGTTGAGGCAAACGGGTCCCATGTGGATCATTTCTGTGACTTGTTGTTGTGTGAATCCAGTGGGAGAGGCGAAGACGTTACGGTTCTGGGCGAAGAAGACACTCCAAGTTGCGCTCTGCTGGCAGTTATCTGCGTCGGTGATTGCGGCGCCGCAGTTGTTGGTGCCGTACCAGACGATGTCTATTTTGCCCGGGTCTCCCGCGGTCAGCCAGGGTTCGATGGCCCAGCTAGACGGGGCCTGGTTCACCTGATAGGGTCCATGCCATGTCTGGCCTGTATCTGTTGAGTAGCTGTAGAAGAGGGAGACCCCGTCCGAGTATGCCTCGTACAGGTTTCCAGCCCTGTCGACTGCCATTGCCAGGAAATTGCTTCCATAGTTTACCTGGTTGTTGGGGTTCACGTAGACGGTATAGTCGGTGAATGTCAGACCGCCGTTGGTGGAGACTGCCATGTATACGGTGTGGAGTTTGTAGGGACAATTAATCCCGGTAAGCCCACCGCACGCTACCTCTACGGGATTAGCAGCTTCTGTTGCACTGGCTAATCCGGAGAACGGGACGTAAATGTATCCTGTGTTCGGGTCGATATGAATAGCCCCTGGAATACTTGTTTCGGCTACCAGCCAAGAGTGGAGGGCGTCGAAGGCTGAACCTACCTGCGTGAACGTTAGTCCCGAGTCATAGCTGCACCACACATCACCGATCACAGCGCCCTCATGGACCGAGATGCATACCTCTGTTGATCCGTAGGCTGCGACCCATGGTCTATCCTCGACGAGAGGATTAGCGATTGGGTTGGTGAATTGGATAGCGAAAGGATTGTTGGACCACGTCTGTCCACCGTCCTGGCTTGTTGACTCTCCGACACCGACGAGTCCGACGACAGCTGCTTCGAGACTCACGACATAGACATTGTACTGACCATTGAGGTTCTTAGCAGGGGCTACGGCGACGTGTGTATCGCCTCCCCACAGAGTTATCCCATAACCGCTTTGGAAGTTGGTGTTGGGCGAGGTTAGGGTGGAGAAGTGGTTTCCTCTGTCAGTGGACTTCCACGCACCCGTTCCTCCACATATATACAGGGTCTGGGAGATTGTCCCGCCTGTCGGGTCGTTGCACTCACTCGGATGGTTGAACGCCGTGTTCTCCGAGGTCGCATAAATCGTCCCATCAGGAGCTGTTGCGATGTTGGGCTCACCGTTCCAGTTCCAGCAGTTGGTCCCAGTGTTCGAGCAGGTTACCCCGGCATGCGCCAGATCCGAGGACCGGGCCACCTCATAGTTCGCAAATCCAAATGCTGGTGCGGGAGCTGCCACCGACTTTAGAGAGGCCACGCCGAGGATACTGAAGGCTAGAACTAAGACGAGGGAGAACGCACACAATTTTGCTTGGTGCATTATATGGTTCAGCTGATCAACTCAGCCGCCCGAATGGCCTTATAGGGAATGTTCCAAAACAGAATATTTTCTAGACTCGATATTATCGGAAAGCCAAATTATCACACCCCGATATATTGGGGGTGTTTTGTCTCTGAACCAGTCAAGTCATGATCTGCCTCGAACCAATCATTCTTCTTCTGACGAGAACTTAGCTAAGTCGGTAGAAATCCTAAGTATCGGCCTGACCCGCGGCAAGTCAGGATCCGCTATTATCGCTAAGAGAGCTCTGGATCGTTGCACGTTACCGTGGTTCATGGCACAAAGGTTCAGTTCGACTCTTTTCCCTGCTCACCTATTCACTCCCGTAAGACTTGATGAAGA
>VBBR01000075.1 GCA_005881615.1 Candidatus Bathyarchaeota archaeon | reverse complement strand
CTCCTGTCTCAACAGGTCCCGTATGGTCAATGCCCATCACGTCGAGGGCGCATGTCTCGGACGCGACGGCTGCAATGTCGAAGCCTACGCTGCCGGTGTCTAGTGGCTTTACACCGAGCGGGTTTCTCCCTGTAATGAATTCTTGTTTGTGGGTGAGGGCGACGAAGGAGTATCCGCCTCCGATCTTGTTGATGAGCATCGAGGTTGCTTTGAGTGGTTCCTTTTCGCTGTGGAGGAGTTGGGAGAGTTGTCGGGCGAAGAGTTTGGTGGCTTCGCCTCGGTCTTCGTGGAGGTCTGTTTTTCCGTCGAGTGCTAGAACCAGCTCGTAGGGTGCTTTAACGTGGACGAGATAGTCATCAGCGTAGGAGGATGTTTGTCCGATTCCGATGAAGCCTTTTGGAATGCTTGTCCTGTTTTTCTGGAAAAATTCTTCGACTCCCCCCTTTCCCCCTAGAGTGTGCAACGTTCTTCCGGGACCGATAGTTGATAGGCTGATGGATTCTTGTCCTCGTCCTTGGAGCGCGCTAAGCCCGTATCGGATGAAGTGGGACGCGTCCCAGTTTTCTCGTCCTTCACCGAAGGTGTAGAATCCTATCAGGCCCGGCATTGCTGGAGCTAGGCCTTCATTTCTTCCCGGGTCCGAAGCACAGGATCCTTCTTTAGACCCAGATACTCACCAGTGACGCAGGCGAAACACATCTCGTCCTTGCCGAGGCCTATTCCTTCGCTTAGACCGTTGATGTCGTTGTAGCCGAGGCCGTCGACGCCGATTTCACGTGCGACTTTCTTGTTGAGCTCGGTGATGTTGAGAGTCTGGCCGTCTGCTTTGTTC
This sequence comes from Candidatus Bathyarchaeota archaeon, assembly GCA_005881615.1. Lineage (GTDB taxonomy): Archaea > Thermoproteota > Bathyarchaeia > 40CM-2-53-6 > 40CM-2-53-6 > 40CM-2-53-6. Next base: position 13,869 of record VBBR01000075.1, on the reverse strand, counting down.
GCGAGCAATTCTTCTCTTGTCGGGAAATCGATGCCCATGTAGCAGGGATGGCGGATGGGTGGGAAGGTGATGACCATGTAGACTTTCTTTGCTCCTGCGTCTCGGAGGGATTGGACGATGTTTCTGCTACTGGTTCCGCGGACGATGCTGTCGTCGACCACGATGACATCTTTGCCGTCGACGACGGGTTTGATTGTGATGATCTCGCGGACGATTTCTTCGCGGCTCTTGGCTGTTGGCTCGATGAAGCTGCGGAGGCTTCCCTTTCTGCGGTAGCGGTCTTTCATCAATCCCTCCTCCATTGGGATACCGCTCTCTTCAGAGTAGCCAAGTGCTGCGGGTCTAGCGGAGTCGGGAACGGGAATGACTACGTCGGCTTTGAACGGGTATTTTCTGGCGAGGACCCTGCCGAGCTTTCGTCGTGCGTCGTAGACGTAGTGGTCATCGATCTTGCTGCTAGGGTGACCGAAGTAGGTGTACTCGAAGGGGCAGTGGTAGTGGCGTGGCGCGTCCGCGAATCTTGTTATTTTGAGTCCGTCTTTGGACAAACTGACAAGCTCGCCAGGTTGAATATCTCTGACAAAGTCTGCTTGGAGAGCTGTGAGGGCGCAGCTCTCGCTCGCCACTATGTGAGTGTCCGTGTTGGGGTCGTATCCCAGACAGAGGGGTCTGTAGCCTGCTTCGTCCCTGGCCGCCAGAACCTCGCCATCATGGGTTATTATTACGAAGCTGTAGGAGCCGCTCAGCTCTTTGCTCAGCTTGTGAAACGCCCGGGTCCAGTCGTGTTCCGCACGGTAGTGTTGCAGGAGACGGTATCCAGCAAGCTTCGTGTCCGTCGTAGAACCTAAGATGGGAAATTCTTTCTCAACGACGGGCTCAAGATCCTCCGTGTTTGCGATAGTTCCGTTCTGGGCGATGGCGAACTCACCACGGATGTCGAGCGGATGCGCGTTCTCTAGTGTGGTCCGCCCGCGAGTCGAGTAGCGCACATGTCCTATTCCACGATTACTGGTGAAGCTGAGAATCTTCTTCGCATTAGCTTCCGCACCCTGGCCAATCAAGCCCAGGCCTTTGAGGATAGGCTCGCCGGGAACTGCTATTCCCCATGACTCTTGGCCCCGATGCTGGAGTGCTGCGAGTCCTTTGACGATGCGCTCGACGACGGGCCTGTTCTCCATCGAGTATATGGCTAGGACGCCACAGTGCTCTTTCACAGCGTCGCCTCCATTGCCCGGGGAATCGTCTCGGACCAGGCCCTTGAAACCTCGGATATCGGGATAGCGATGATCGATCGTCCCTTCGATAGGAACTCGATCCCGTTGTCTGTTACGGATCCGACTTTTGCAGCAGGTATTCCGAGTCGTTTGAACGAGTTGACTATTCTAGTTATGTCTCTGGGTTTTGTTTCGATGATAAATCGTGATCTTGACTCTGAGAACAGCGAGTTGTCTATTCTGCTTGTCTTGTTTGGTACCTTATCGAGGTTGACAGTTACGCCTTTTCGGCCTTGAACCGACATCTCTGTCAGGGCAATAGCCAATCCACCTTTCGAAATATCGTGAATACTCTCTACGCGGCCGCTTCTCAGGGACCTCAACAAAGATCGCAAGAGCGTTCTCTCTTTTTTCAAGTTAACCCTTGGGACCCGGCCGCCTGTGAGCTTGTGTATGTGTTCGTAGTACTCGCTCCCGCCCATTTCATCAGAGGTATTTCCGATAACTACCAAATCGTTCCCTTCTTTTCTGAGAGCCTGGGCGATCCGGGGAGTCTTGGGGTCTACTAGACCTAGGGCGGCGATAACTGGCGAGGGTTTGATCGCCCTGCGACTTGTCGAGTCTTCGTTGTAGAAGCTAACCTTGCCGCCGATACAAGGCACGCTGAGAGCTTTGAGGTAATTGGAGATAGCTCGGATGGCTTCCTTGAACGTCCAGTAGACCTCAGGATTTCCAGGGTCTCCGAATTGCAGATGATCGACAAGCGCAACAGGTTCCGCGCCCCCAGCGACTAGATTGCAGAATGATTCCGATACAACTCCGACGGTTCCCCAGTAGGGGTCGACGTAGCAATGCTTGCTGTTGCCGTCAGTTGTGAGAGCAAGAGAGCTCTTGTTGGGCAGGCGTAGAAGCGCAGAGTCGGCTTGTCCTGGTCTTATGATGGTTCTGATACCGACCTCGTGATCGTATTGGCGATAGATCCATTCCTTGCTGGCGATGTCGGGGCTGGAGATTAGTTCGATTAGAGTCTGATCGAGGTCTTCAGGCAAAGGTGGTTCAGGCACTTTTGCGAGAACGTCGAGATATCTAGGCCGCATTGCGGACCTGGGCGCGAGTGGGGCCTCGGCGACGAACTTGGCTGGTGCCTTGGCAACAACCTCGTTTCCCTGCCGGATGATTAGGAGGCCGCCCTCGGTGACGTGTCCGATTTTCGCGAAGCCTAGCTCCCATTTTTCGAGAATATTGACCAGTTTTCTTTCGTCTTCCTCTCGGATTAGTAGAATCATTCTTTCTTGTGATTCTGATATCATGATCTCTGCAGGTAGCATGTTGGGTTCGCGGGTCTGGATCCTGTTGAGATCGATTTCTATCCCAGTCCCAGCCTTCGCCGCGATCTCTGAGAGTCCACATGTTAGGCCGCCGCCGCCTAGATCTTTCATTCCTTGGATGATATTCGCATCGACCGCCTCTAGTATCGCTTCGATGATGAGCTTCTTGGTGAAGGGATCTGGGACTTGGACGGCGGAACGTTCAGTGTCGGATTTGTCAGTTAGTGCTTTGCTGGCGAAGCCTGCCCCACGGATACCGTCTCGTCCCGTGTTTCCTCCAACAAGGTAGACGAGGTCGCCTGGGTTACGAGCCTCGCCTAGGACAAGTTTGTCTTTTCGTCCAAGGCCGACACACACCACGTCGACGAGGCAGTTTCTTTCGAAGGAAGGGTCGAACTCTACCTCTCCTCCGACGGTCGGGACGCCTATGCAGTTGCCGTAATCGGCTATCCCTCTGACGACGTTGTCGAAGAGCCAGCGGGTGTGAGGGCTCTCTATTGAACCGAACCTTAACGGGTCAAGGAGAGCGATGGGACGTGTCCCGAGGCTGAGGATGTCACGGACGACGCCGCCAACGCCCGTAGCCGCTCCACCGTAGGGGTCGATAGCGCTAGGATGGTTGTGTGACTCGATGTGAAGGGTTACAACCCAGCCGTCGCCGATGTCGATAACGCCGGCGTCGAAACCAGGTCCGACTATGACTCTTGGTCCTTTGCTGGGGAGTTGTTTGAGGAGCGGTTTGCTGGATTTGTAGCTGCAGTGTTCGGACCATTGCGCTTCGAGCATCGCCCACTCGACCTCGTTAGGTTCGCGCTGGAGCTTCTTGACCGCGTATCGGATCTCCTCATCTGTGAGATTGGGCTTCTGAACCTCGACCATGATCAAACTTTGAGGCTCCTCGATGACAGATCTGGTCATTACGTCTGTTCTCCAGCTCGACTAAACAGGAGCGTTGCACGCGACCCTGTGATTGCCCCCATGATGAAAGCCACGATGAAACCGACAGGTCCTGCGACGAGATAGGCGATGAACCCCGCGACAACTCCGGCGATGAGTCCAGCCACTAGAGCAGTTGCGCGCGGACCTGTTCTCTTCTTCGCCCCAGATGCTTCTGCCAAATGTTATCGAATCTCCGCGGTGTCGTGTTCCTTTTTCGGAAGGATTAAGCCTACGCCTAACACGATCAGTATGAAACCGTAGAAGCCACCGAGAAAACCGACGCCAGCGATGTAGGTAATGGAGAAGAAGGCGACTAGAGATACGATGCCTAGGGCGATGGAGAATATGCCCAGTATTAGCCGGCCGACAGAACGGGTCTTTTGCATCAAGACCCTATCTCTTCCCTCCAGATACTAGCACGTAGAGTCCTGTCGCAACCAATGGCCCGCCGAAAAAGCGGAAAATGAGTCCAACACGATAGTCGGCGGTATAGATGCCCATACCACTCCAATCCCTAGCGCGAATATTATGACGCCAACCCACGACCTCGACTTCTCCGGAGTTTGCTGAGCCAACTATTTTCCTCCAGTAGATCCTCCGAGTGACTCAACCATTGAATCAAAAATGATCCTTCCCTCTGGATAATTCTCTGGAGACAGAACTGGGAGGGACGCGCGTTCAGGGTGGGGCATGAGTCCCATCACGTTTCCTCTCTTGTTGCATATTCCGGCTATGTTGTCCAAGGAACCGTTAGGGTTTGAATCTTCGTTAGGGACATCATTCTCGTCTACATATCGCAGAACAATTTGCTCGCTCCTCTCGAGTTCAGCGAGCTGGTCCTTGTCGAGATAGTACCGGCCTTCGTTGTGGGCGATAGGAATTCGGAGTATCTGTCCCTTGCTCGCCAGTTTTGTGAAGGGTGTTCCTGTGGATTCTATTCGGAGGCGTGTCCACTTACAGACGAATCGCAGGCCGCTGTTTCGGAGAACCGCGCCAGGCAGGATCCCAGCTTCGACTAGAATCTGGAAGCCGTTACATATTCCAAGCACTGGCTTGCCCTTGTCTGTTGCCTCTCTGATAGTTTCTAGACTTGAGCTGGTCGCTGCTATTGCGCCGGCGCGAAGGTAGTCACCGTAGGAGAAGCCTCCAGGCAGAACATAGGCGTCATACTCATCCAGTTTCAGGTTCTTGTGCCATACGAGGTCTGTTGAGACCTTGATGGTTTTCTGGAGAATCTCTAGCGCGTCTAGGTCGCAGTTGCTTCCAGGGAACTGGATGACAGCGACCTTTACCATTATCCTGGTTTCCCAAAGTAGTGAATTTCGTTACCTATTAAGCCCTTTTTTGACAGATTTGTGTCAAACGAGGAGAACAGTGTAGGTAGATGCTCAGTGACGACGTTGAGAGAGTCCTTCGCTAGCTTAGGACTCTGACCTGACAGATGTGGGATGCTGGGTTGTAAATTCGGAGATCATCACATAGTTTACGCACCAGTTGTTTGGCGTCTTCGGGAGAACGAGCTTCTACATTCATCCGCAAGAGCTTGCCAGCCCGAACATTGGTCACCTGTGAGTAGCCTCCCTTCAGGATCAGATTGCGGTGGATCGTCTCCCCCTCAGGGTCCCGAGCCAAAGGCTTGTTCTCTACGACGACCTCGACAGTGCAGGTTGCCGGCGACATTGGGAGACAGACCGCGCACATGCGACTCCCTTAAGCCCTTGTTCTCACGCCCGCTCCAGACTCACGTCCGAAGAGTTGACATTCTAGGCAGAAACCGGAGAGAGAATCTGAGCCCCATGAAGAAAATTCTCTCGATGAAAGACTTCTTCGTAGACCCAAATATTGGTCGAGCCGAATCCTTACCTGCTTCAGCGTTTGTGGACCTGGAATTTCTCGAACTAGAACTTGGAACTATCTTTGCTCAGACCTGGCAACTGGCACCGCGAGAAAGCAATTCCCAGAATGGTCCTGCCGCTCTCAAAGATTCCCTACAGAAAACAGGCTCTCGAGTCCCATTCAACCTTCTGGGACAGCCCTTCTTTCTCCAACGAGGCCAAGAAGGTAGCTTGAACTGCTTTCCTAATGTCTGCACTCACGCTTGGCATCCTCTCGTTGGTCCGTCGAGTGAAGGAGGGGCGATAATCTGTCCGCAACACGGACGCCAGTTTGACAACGAAGGCAGGTTCGTCGCGCAAGCAGGGTTCGAGAAGATGGAAGGGTTTCCAAGGAAATCGGACAACCTCCGAAATCTTCACGTTGAAGAGTGGGGACCATGGATCTTCGTTTCTACCGGCGAACCGCTGGCATCCTTCCGCGAGTTCGTGGAGAAGCTTCAACAATCTATACATGGAATCAGGCTCGAGTCGCTGAGAAGACAGCGTGTTGATAGTGAAGTTCGAGAGGTTGAGGGAAACTGGAAACAGCATGCTTGGAACTACATGGACAACTTCCACATCAGATTCGTCCACAAGGGACCAGGCGGACTGGCCGACGCTATCGACCTGTCCTCGTACAGGACTGAGCTGTACAAGTTCAGCGCTCTGCAGTGGGCGTATGCAAGGGACGAGGAGAACGGGTTCGCGCACCGACTCTTGGCCGACCGGTTTCGAGACCCGAAGGATCCCTCGAAGAGAGTGTTTGCCTTGTGGTGGTTTATCTTCCCCAACACAACACTGAACTTCTATCCATGGGGCGTATCGGTCAATGTGTACATGCCGATCCCCGGGAAGCCTGACAAAACGCTCTTTCTATGGTACCATTACGCCCTAGACGAAGACAAATTCCGGCATCGAAACAACACCTGGCTCAACGAGCAAGTAGACGCTGAAGACATTGAAGCGATCAGCCTTGTAAGTGCCGGAGCAAAGTCCGGATTCGCGCCCCGAGGACGGTTTGCTCCAAACGAAGAAACAGGACCCCACTGGTTCCACAGACTCGTCTACGAAACCGTTTCGAGCAAAAATAATCGAGAAACTTGACTGGAGTCTAGCCATTGTCCAGAGAATTCTTGCCACGAGCCCATTCCAGGAGACTGGGAGAACTCGATGCGTCAAACTGGAAGAATCTGGAGGCTGGAAGGAACGCTTCACGCGTTGACCCGGCCATTCGAGAGATCGTTTCGTCACTTAACCGCAAGGGCTACAGAACCTTCTCATCTTGCAGTGGAGGCCACAGAGCAAACCTTCGCCGGAGGTTCGACCGTCATGAGAGCGGCTACATCGCTTTTTCACCACCTTCTCGAATTCCCTTCGCCCTCTACCTCGCCCTCCGTGGAAGGAATCAAGACTTCATGTTCGAGGCGGAAGCGGTCATACATGATGGAAACGGAGATAGAAGAGAAACTGTCTACACGCAACTAGACTGGCAGCTAGTGGACCAAAACACGCATCGACGGGAGTACTACGAGAAGCTCTTCATCGAAATGAAACGTATCATCGAACGGTTTCCCGGACAACCCGCGGACCACAAAGAGGTCTTGACCGGCCTGCTGGGAAAACCACATCTACGACTAGGCTCGAGAATTGTGAGTGGCCAGATGAAACGCTTCACCCGTTAGATGAGTAACAGGTTCTCGGGCCTCAAAATATTGCTCAAAAGCGGATGAAAGATTCTTGGTAAGATAACGTAATCGAATGTATGGTTCGTCTTGCGGACTGCGCTCTGCCGGATATGGAAGAAAAAGGGGGTTGGTCTTAGAGCTAACTGGTATCTTATTGCTTGAAGAGTGGCGTAGGGGCGAGAAGTGTCTCGCTGCGAGCGATGCCTTGTAGAGTAGGGAACTTCTCGAAGGCGGACTTGACGATCTCGTCAGAAGTCCTTGCCTGCCAGAGTGCTACGATGTCGAACTGGCCTGGGGTTGTCCATGCCTCGATGAGGCCTGGGAAGCTCTTGAGCTGGTTGACGAATGTCTGGAATGGGGTGGTTACGTTGAAGAGGCTGATGCCGAGTGGCATCTGGTTCTGGAAGTGGGCGCCGTTGATGCCGTTGAAACCGAAGAGTGTCTGGGTTGTCTGGATGCCTTTTACTTGGCGGATCTGGCTGACGAGTTGTACGATTTGCTCTGGAGTGGTCTGCTTTAGTCGGAGTGCGAGGTCGAAGCGTCCGGTGACTGGTGCGATGAGGTCGATGTTGGGGTTGTTCTTTAGCTCCTCGACCACGTTCTTCGTCATGCCGTGATTAACAGTCGCGAAGACGTAGGCGGGATAGTTTGTGTTTTGCATAGATATCATCTTATTGCAACAGCGTAATGGGTATTACTTTCTATATAAACCTTCTAATCTCCAACCATAGATATTACACTAAGGGCGCACAGACTGAAATCCCGCTGGAAAAGTAGCCCTGGAAATCCTGATAATCCAAAGGGCATCTCGAACCGCAACTCCTATGGATAATCCAGAGCCATCGGTATCACCTGTTGACAGTGCAGCGGAAAGCTTTCGCTACTATGCTAGAACCGTCTACCCTGGTCGCTCTCCGCTCTACCTCAGCCTTGCAATGAGGGTTGCTGAGGATCCTGAACTCCTAGCGATAGCCGCTAAGGCCTGGAAAAAAGATGCGCTACCGAACCTGTTCTTCTCTGCGGTCCATTTTCTTCTACTCAAAGGTGAACATCATCAGCTCGCCGCGTTCTACCCCAGTCTCAACAATGACTCGAAGCACTACGACTTCGCCTATCCCTATTTTCGCAACTTCGTTCTCGAACACAAGAACGAGATAGACCGGATAATCACCACCCGCTTTGTTCAGACGAACGAAGTGGGACGCTGCGCAATCCTCGTCCCGGCCTTCGAACTCGTAGTCCGCAAGACGAAAAATCGGCCGCTTGCTCTCATCGAGATTGGCTCTAGCGCTGGTCTAACATTGCTCTGGGACCGCTACCACTATCAATACAACAAAACCTTGCAGTGCGGGAACCCGAACTCACCTGTACAGGTCGAGTGTCTGCTACGGGGAGAAAAACGTCCTCCAGTTCCGAACCGTTTTCCGGAAATCGCCTCACGGCTCGGAATAGACCTTAATCCCGTTGACCTTAACGACCCCGAAAATGTTCAATGGCTTCGGGCTTTGGTGTGGCCTGAGCACCAGAAAAGGGCCAATCAATTCGAACTCGCCATCCAGATGGCAAGACATGACACTCCACAAATCGTTCGCGGAGATGCCTTGGAGCTTCTGCCTAGCCTCATCGATCGAGTCCAAGGTGACCCCCAGCTGTGCATCTTTCACTCGTTTACACTCTCCCTCGCAAGCAGGAAACCAAGAGAGAGACTGGAGCTGATGCTAGCGAAAGCGTCCGAGAAGAGACACCTGTTTCACATCAGCTTGGAGTGGCCAAAAAACTCCGAAACCCCTCTCCTCAGCATCGCATCACTAAACAATGGAGAAAATACAGAGAAGGTCTTGGCCAGGTGCAATGCGCATGGTGAATGGCTAGAATGGCTCGGGGATTCTGGCTAGAGCTACTGCGAACTAAATAACTGGACGGACGGCCTAGGTTGTTAGGGAATCAGAAACTCGTCTTTTCGCCTGGTAAAGTATCCGTTTCTCCAGGCAAGCGCTACAACTCCTAATGCGCCGGCTGCCCCCACGAGGCTGGTTGCTGCAATGACGTTCCGGCCGTTGGACTGTAGCCAGGTTGGCTCGACCTCGAAGCTTGCGAGAGCCGATCCGTTAACTGAGCCTACTTGGTAGGCTTTGACTATCATGCCATAGGTTCCAATCGAGCCTGTGGCTGGAACCGCGTATGATGCCTTGTAGACACCGGGCGAGATAAGAACCGCGTTTAGCGTGATATTGGATCCGTTTGGCCTAATCAGTAGCACTTGCAAACTGGAGACCGTTGTGGATTGCCCCGCGAGACTTGTCATGGCAAAAATCGTCGCGGTATCGCCGGGGAAGTAGATTGTTCCAACGCTAACACTGACACTCAAAGCAATAGGTTCGGGTAGAACGAGGAAGCCGGCCTGAACGTCTAGGTTTGAAGGATAGAGTTCCTTCGCATGGATCTGGTGGACGATCCCCTCTTGGGCATGGGGAACATCGAAGGTGAAGTTGAACGAGCTGCCTTGGAGGTAGAAGAGGCCTACTAGTTGGTCATCGAAGGTCATCTCTAGTTGGACTGGGTAGGAATAGGGTCCTTGAGATGGGTTGAGGAAGCCTGAACCGTGAACTGTAACCTTGGTTCCGACTGACCCGCTCGAGGGGTTAAGGGCTAGAAAAGGAGGCGGTAGGACAACTAGATGAAATTGTGCTGTGTGGACAAGCGTTCCGCTCGTTCCAATTATTGTGATAGTATAGTTTCCAGGCGGGGTCAACGCTGTGGTCGAGATGCTTAGCTGCGAGAAGGGATTTTCCGATCCCGGATAGGTAAGACTGATCTGTTTCGGACTGAACAGGAGTGTTGGCCCATTGCTCACGATCGGAGAGACTTGGTCTGTGAGCGTAACGTTGCCATTGAAGTAGGGGTAGGAGAAGCTAGTGAGCTGAACTCCGATGGTTGTAGTTCCACCGGCTACGACCATGTTGCTGCCCGGTGAAATGGAAAGCAGCAGTTGAAAGTCCGGAGGGGGCGGAAGGACGTCGAACGTTACAATGGTGGAATGTGAGGCGGAGCCGCTTGTCCCGTTTACGTTCACAGAATAGAAACCGGGTGGCAGGGCCTGGCCGAGATTGGAGAAGGTTAGTGTAGCATTGGCTGAAGAAAACGATGGAAGAGTGACCTGTCCGGGGCTTAGGGTTAACAGATTTACCGGAATTGGATAAACAACTCCTATCGTCATGGCCCGCAAAGCTACGGTTCCTGAGAATCCATTAAGGCTCGTCATGATGATTGTACTAGAGCCGACGCCGGCGTAGGGGAGAGTAACGAATGTCGGGCTTGCTCTAATGCCGAAGTCTCCGCCAGTAACCATTACAGTGAGATAGGCATCGTTGTTTGCAGTGTTGGTCTCGTTAACCAAAGGGGGAACTCGTGCATGTATCATGTAGGAACCGGGTTGAATCCCTGTAGTATTCCACGTGAACATGAAAGACTGTCCAGATCCCGGGGAAAGAAAGTTATTGTCGCGAACCAAATAGACGTTCCCGGGCACGGATAGCGAGACATTGAAGCCGGTCGCGGGTATTGTTCCCAGATTTTGGACGATCACTTTGAACGTGATGATGGTACCAGGGACGATATTGTTGATCGGGGAAGCCGTGAAGTTGGATATTGCCAGATCAACCACGCGCTTTGGAGCGACGTAGACAAAGTGAGTAGTGGAACGAGATAAGACCCCTTGATCATTTCTCACGACCAACGTCACAGTCCAGTTGCCCGCGAATAGTAGACTCCTTGATCCGAAATCGCCACTTCCCGTACAGGTGGACGAGACATTGAAAGGGCTGAAATCAGGGAGTGGTGTACAAATCCTGTGGTTGTCGCTGGGGGTTGGTGGAAGGGAGTAGAACGGCGGAATGTTGGCTTGTTGAAAGGTCCACGCATAATCTACGATATTATGACCCTGAGGGTCGTGGCTAGAAGTTCCATTGAAAGTTACAGTATCCCCGTCCGATGGCGCAAGTGGCTTCCAGGTAAATTCAGCGATGGGAAGAACAGGGATATTACCATAGCTACCCCCAACTGGGGGAGACTCCAACATCGCAAGTCCAGCCAGGTCATAAAGAACCGGGCTTACACCCACGTCCCCGACTGGGAATGAGGGGAAGGAAACGAGACTATAGCATGCCGTGCATGTTGGACTAACCTTTGAACTGAAGCTTATTGTGAAAAGAGTCCCATTGCCGAAATTCCCACTGCCGGTTGTGTAAACCTCAGAATGAACAATGCCTACTCCATCATCGATATTACAACCGGGACCGACCACAGCAAAACCATTGATGCAAAGGACCTGCTCTATTGCTCCCGAAAGAAAAGTGCCCAGTGTTATGCTTACGGGGTTGAGAACACTGCTGTTCGATTCGACGTAGATGGTCCACCCGGCCACGGGGTTACTGGGGTCAATGTTGGAAACGTTCACATCATATGTGACGGTGCTTCCAGCCGAAGCTAAAGGCCGACTGGAAGGATTGATTGAGACCGTCGGTGCCCGCACGGCGTGAACGGGTATCGCAGAATGAATCGCTGAGAGGCTGAGAATCATTACCGAGACAAGCAGAACGGCCGTGAGGAAGGGTCTCATGGAGGATATTCGATCGCCTCTGAGCATTGCTATATACTATTCGGAATACAGCCGCTTCCGTTAGAAGAAAATTCCAGCAACCGCTTGCAACAGCGACCAGAAGATATCCAGGCTGAATAATCCAAATCGACTGGTCTAGACAATTTAAGGAATTGCTCTGAAGCCATCGGACTCTTATGCCTATGTCCTTTCCGTTGGGTACCGCATCAAACCTCCCTGGGTGACGTGTCTCTTAATTCTCAGGCTCTTTGTACGGAATATCGAACGCTAATGCGGGAGACCGTGTTTGATGAATCGTACAATGTACGAGAAGTATTGGATGATGTTATCGAGAGGGTTGCTCTCCGAGAGAAACTCCTAGGCACAGCGAAACAGTTTGCTGAGAAAAAGAGAGAAGAGAAATTCACCCTCGCTATTCGACAATTCGAGGGTCTCATGGTCGATTTTCTCCGCCTCTACCAGCCTATTCTCGAAAGGCTCCGTAGCTATCGAGAAGCGATGCAGAAAGAGATCACCAGTCTAAGGTCGTCACTAGCCACGGTCAATGGAATGCTTGAGGTTTCAAAGGGAATAGAAGGACTCGCGCCTAGAGTGCAGCAGCTGGAGGCCGACGGTCAAGAGCTTGACGGGAGGATCAACGAGAAGATGAAGATGGCAAACAAGATCGATGATCTGTTCAATAGGGTCCGGCCCTTCCAGACCGGAGGCCAAGGACAAATGGGCCGTGATTCATTGTCTGACGTTCTATCCGGAATGCCGAAAGACCTCTTCCCAGATACCCCTGAGCCTGCGAAGGAAGTTACTAGGAAAGCCGGATCGCGCTAGATAGAAACCGTTCGATTATTTCCCGTTCTTTGTTGAGGGGGGTTACACTAGTCCATTATCCGGCCGACTTTCCATACGACAAACGACTAGACCCTTGGCGACGAGACGACTAGTGCATTCAACGAGAGCAGTACACTCGATGATGGACGAGGATTTGCAGGTCGCTACTCACAAGAGCATCATCAAGACGCTTGGACGACAGTACACGGATGCGGCACAGTTTTTCGTCGAGCTTGTTGTCAACTCTTGGATGTGGGGAGAAGCTACAAGGGTCGAGATTAAGATCTCAGATTCAGGCTCCCAGATCGAATACGAGGAATGGGGCCATGGAATGGACCTCGATGGTCTGCGTGAATTTCTTACCAAGGGAAAGACAACTGGAGAAGGTTTCTCTCCGAAATACAAGCGTCCGATCCGTGAGTCGTATGGGATGGGCAGCCTCGCCTGGCTAAATCTAGGTCGTGAGCTGGAGCTGCAAGTCCACAAAGGACGTTTCGACCGGACCATCATGCTAACCGAGAGCCTTATCGATCGTCACTGGGCCCCGACCGACCAGTCCACCTGGAAACCCTTACGAGTAATCCAAGCACCGCTTGAGCATGACGGCCTGAGAATCAGAATCCGATCGCTGACGAAGAAAACTGATCCTGCGGAAGTCCGAAGAGCCCTCCTTGCAAGAGCGAACGTTCTAGCTTTACGCGGATATGGACCCTTCGAAGTCTCCGTGAATGGCGAGCCAGTGAAGCCGGAAGAACTCCGCGGGGCAACTCTCCTACCCGTCAATATTGCCACAGAATATGGAAAGATTATTGGCGAGGTCTTGATTCTTCCTATCTCGAAGACTCGCGCTGGAATCTCTGAAGCGGGGATGAGTGTCCAGCAGAAACACATCACCTGTCTACAACATCAGTTCTTCGGTCTCGATCAGTACCGTATTCATGGGCTGAGCCGTATTCAGGGATGGGTTAACGCCGACTTCCTCCGACGTTTGCCTGGTGGCAACGATTTCGAGAGAGACAGTGCGCAGTGGAGACTGTTTGAGAAGGCTATGCGAGGCTTTGTCCGAAACAGAGTCTACAAGTTCCTCAGACAGACCGCCAGCCGCAGGGAACTCCGCAGCATACAATATCTGAACAGGGAGATTGCAGAGAGGCTAAGGCGTAGTCTTCGCCGAAATATCGAGATCATCTCGAAAGCAATGATCAGAACGAAAGCACCGTCACCGGCTAGCCAAGCATCCCATCATGTGGCGAAAAGAGAAACCGGGTCGGGACGCATGAAAGACCGGAAGTCGAAGACCCATTCTAGAGACGCTACCCGCAGCGTCATACGTCTAAAGGACCAGGTGCTAGCCTTCGATATCGCTCACGGTGGGGATCGTGGGCA
>VBBR01000074.1:14077-19431 GCA_005881615.1 Candidatus Bathyarchaeota archaeon | reverse complement strand
GAAAAATAAATCGCCAGATTTTTTCAGGGATAATCCAGTCTCATTCAAGTTAACAAGGCGAGACGATTGCGAGACGAATCAGCGAACCTCTGTCCCGTTGAGCTAGGCCTGCTTTGGCTTCACGCTTCGAGCGATGACAAGCAAAATGATTCCGATAATGACGAGAGTGATACCAGAGAAGAACACGAAGACGCCCATCCAAGGTGATGCACTATTGGGACAGCCGTTGGCTGGACAATTTGTGACGGAAGTGTACAGTAAAGTGATGAGCAGCAGCAAGAATCCCACGATGATGAGCGCGAATCCCAGGGTCTGGAGGGTATGCTTGTCGAGTCGAGGCAACAGCGGCGTCATCCTGTAGAGTGGACATAAGAGGTTTCAGAAAAGTCAGTCGGTTGAACTATTTGGCCCTTTAGGTGATGGTCCTTGGCCCTGGCGAGAATACTTTCGGCGAACTTCCCTGGATGAACTGCTTTCTTGCAGCCGAGAGTATTATTCGTCATGAGTTGAACTACTGGGTCGACTTCGAGAATAAGTACGAGTCTTGGTTCAAACTTCATTTCAACATCGTGCCCGCAATTTGACCGATCAAATCCAAGAACCTCTCCCGGCGGAAACGGCACCCAGGGCTCAAGCCAGCAAGGCCGCCCTTTTCTTCATATTCGCCACGGTCCTCTTTGATACCATTGGATTCGGGATCATAATTCCCGTACTCCCGGGTCTGGTAGTCGGCTTCGTAGGAGGAAACACAGCTCAAGGCGCCGAAGTCTTCGGCCTCTTCGGCACAACCTGGGCGCTGATGCAATTCCTATTCGCTCCCTTGCTAGGCGCATTATCCGACCGCTATGGTCGACGACCCGTCCTCATCCTCTCAGCATTCGGGCTCGGCATAGACTACATCATAATGGCCCTTGCGCCCAACCTAACCTGGCTCTTCATCGGACGAGTGGTCAGTGGCATCACAAGTGCAAGCTTCACCGTAAGCTTCGCCTACGTGGCCGATACTACCCCCGGTGAAAAACGGGCTGGCGCTTACGGGATGATAGGCTCGATCTTTGGCGTAGGATTCATCATCGGACCGCTCGTCGGCGGACTATTGGCGGGAATAGGCCCACGATTCCCATTCTGGGGCGCCGCAACACTCTCGCTCGCCAGCGCAGCTTACGGACTGATTGTGCTACCGGAGTCTCTTCCTCTCGAGCATAGACGTCCGGTCTCGCTTCGAAGGGCCAACCCTATCGGGTCTCTATCCATGATCCGGGGCCGAAAGGGGCTCGCAGGCTTTGTTACAATCAACTTCCTTAACTTCCTCGCGTTCCAGGTCTTACCCAGCATCTACGTACTCTACGCTGCCTACAGATACGGCTGGGGGTACGCAACAGTCGGAGCAGCACTCGCCCTAGTCGGTGCATCCAACATCATTGTTCAAGGACTCCTCGTCCGGCGGGTCGTCACCCGGTTCGGCGAACGAACCGCCCTGCTCATCGGAATAATCTCAGGCACACTGGGATTCGTAACCTGGGGCCTCGCACCGAACAGCCTCCTATTCATGATCGCAATAATCTTCTACGCCCCAATCGGACTCGTCCAACCCGCGTTGCAGGGCCTAATGACCCGGCGGGTGGGCCCGTCTGAACAAGGGCAACTCCAAGGCATCAACGGCAGCCTATTGGGACTCACCGGCGTCATCGGACCCACGCTCTTCACTCTAATATTCGCATTCTTCATCAGCAGCCAAGCACCCGTAAATCTTCCAGGCGCACCATTCCTGCTCTCCGCACTCTTGATGATCAGCTCACTCACCTTGACCGCAAAGGTCACCCGTGCGAAAGATCAGAGTTCAGTTAGCAACAAGCCCTCCGAACTGTATTGAATCTGACATTTGATACTACCGAGAAAGACTTCTGGGAAGTTCAATGGCTCAGCACGAACCTGACCAGATTCAAAGCGCCACGTGACTTGTGGTTCTGGCGAGATTTACGTTCAGCGAACCTGCGTCAAAGGTGAGTATTCACGGAGATTGTTGCCGGCTCAGACAATTCTGCGATTGCTTTCTCTGTTGTTGGCCTAGACGTTTGCTGTGAAGGCTCGATCCTTCATGCGCTTGTCCATTTCTTGGGGAGATATGTCTTCGACATGGGCTGCAATCCACCAGACGTTTCCGGTAGGATCCTTTACTGCGGCGGTACGGTCGCCATAGAACTGGGTTGTAGGTTCCTGCTCAGAAGTTCCGCCTGCTTTCATGGCTCGTTCGTATGTGTCGTCCACATTGTCAACGTAGACGTACAATTGGCTTGGTATGGGACGGTACTGAGCGGTTGAATCAGCCATCATGACAATGGAGTTGCCGATCTTGATCTCGGCATGACCTACGTGGTCTTCCTTGTCGTTGATACGTGCCCTCTCTTCAGCGTGGAAAGTCTCTTTCAGGAAATCGATCAGTTTCGATACTCCGTCCACGATCAAGTATGGTGTAACGGTTCCGTAGCCTTGAGGAATGGGGTTCACTTTACTAGTGATAGATTGCATCGTGCCTGTATCATGCAGCTGTCATTGAGATAAGAATTGCCCAGGAACGTCCGTGGCCCTAGCGAAGATTACTTTCAGCGAACTTACCCTCTAAAGAGTCCTATCTGCACTCCTGGTTGCTACGGAAATGGACGACTACATCAGAATAACAACATGGTTCGTACGACAAGTCCTCGACGCCTACGAAAACTGGAACGGAAAAGACAACGTGCCCCCGAAAATCCAAGAACTCATGATGGTCCTCCAAATAGAAGCCTCACACCACTACAAATGACACTCCAAGCCGAATTGCTACTCTTGCTAAGACGAACATCGGGCCTTAATCAGCAACGCGCATCCCAAGAAAGAAAGCCCACATAAATTAAACCAGTTCATCGAGCGCGGCCCGAAGATGAAACCACCCGTACTGTGGGAACCCTCTACAGGCCGATGCAAAGTTCTGTTCACGTTGTGCCTCTGCAACTCCCCAGTTAGTGGTATCGTTCGTAGGAAAAACAGAAGAAGTCGAGTCAATGGACCCTTCTCACGCAACTCTTTCTGTAACTTTTCTTTGTCTGCTAACCAAAATGTGACCCCCGAGGGTGGCTGATTTTCCCGCCTCCCACCCTTCGTGGCCGCCAAATCGCCTTGGCATGAAATCGACCATTATCAACCCTGAACGCGAATCTGGGATGCCACCTGATCGTTAGCGCGAAAGACCCTTCGTGATACGCCAAAAAAGCGGCAAGTTTCGCTTTCCCATCTAAGCCAGTATTACGCCCTGTTCAGCCTGACTCGTCTATTATCAGTACCAGACAGTGAATCATCTAAATCGGAAAGTGAACGCGACAACGGTGACTCGCGATCTCGGCAAAACCTATTTCGAGTCAAAATACTCCTGTCAATGAGGCCAATGGTTTCCGGAACAAGTCTGTCGAGGGTGGAACTCTCTGGTACGGAATTGCACTACACTCAGAAGGGAATCGGAGACCCGGTGATACTTGTCCACGGGGGCCTCGGAGACTACAGACAATGGGATCATTTGCAAGATGTCCTTTCGAACAGATTCAGGGTGATTTCATACAGTCGCCGCGGCGCCTACCCCAACAAGTCATCTCTCGGCGGGAGGTCGGGTATCCCAGAGCACTCCGCCGACCTTGCCTCGCTCATCACTCTCATATCAAAGACACCAGTTCATCTCGTCGGCGAGTCCTACGGAGCGTTCGTCGCCACCCGTTGCGCTATCGACTACCCGGAGAAGGTCAATTCCCTGTCAATCGACGAACCACCAATGCTCCCCTTGCTTGGGAACAACGAACGCGATAAGGCGGAACTTCTCCAGTTCGAGAAGGATGTGTTGGAGCCCGCTAGAGCTTGTTTCGGGACTGGAAGATTCGAGGAAGGCGCAAGGATCATAATTGGCTTCCTCGAAGGATCCGAGGACGCGTTTGATTCCTTACCAACAGAAGTGAGGGATCTTCTCGCAGCCAACTTTAGGGCCTTCCGTGCTGAGCTTGAAGCAGGCTTCGATTCCATTTCCATTCAAGATGTGAGCCGGCTAAACATGCCGACATTATTATTGAAAAGCGAAACTGGCCCTAGGCTCCTCAAGAGGATAGTCGACATCCTTCGCGAGGCGATTCCCAACGCCATTTTCATGGAAATAAGAGGAACATCCCACGGCACCATAATTGACTCACCGGAGTATTCGTCCTCTGTCATGAAATTCATCTTGGCCCAGAGCGAGAGCTAAGTCCACGGGTCGTGTTTCTGCAAATGCCTTGCGAAAGTAAGTGAGTCTTGAAGTTGAGGACCGGGCCCTATCAGCCTACCTCACCCAATACCCCTCCCAGACAGCGCATTTTCTAGAAAAAAGGGGTTTATGTTTCAAGCGTCTCGCGACGCAGGAGCGGTTTGTCCCAATTTCCTACTTCGGGATGAGGGTCCAGACGTAGTAGTAGACCAAGTATAGTATCGCTAAGACGCCTGAGTTGTTGCGAAGGCCCGCGGTCCAAGTGTTTGTTCTTTCAAAGTCTTTCGGAGTTCTGATTCGATTTCTTTGTTTCACGAGTAATAGAATTGCCAGTAAGAGTAAGCCCCAGTAAATCGCCACGGCTATCACTAGCACAGTCGCCTCGTCGAGTGATCCGTTGAATAATGGCATGATGCTCTGCCCACCCGCAAGTTGGGACACAAGGTCCTGTAATGTCTGCGCAAGGTTTGTGATTCCCGAGGATGGTCCCGTGGAGTGCGGGGTTGACGGTGTAGGTGGTTGAGGTGCTGGGGGCGCTAGAATTGTGAGGTTTCCATTGAAGACTAGGGGATTAGCGATTTCCCATTGTGAATTGCTGGGATTGTAGAACTCCCACTGTACGTAGAAGGAGAGAATCTGTGGTCCGAGACGAGCGGTGCCCGGAATCTCCAGTGTCGTCGTGATGATCTTGCTCTGCCCTCCTGTCAGAGTTACGTGGGTTGAGATTGGAAGGCTTGTCCGGCTGAAGGCTTGAAGCTGCACCTCTAGAACAGTCATCGATAATTGGCCTATGTCCGTAAAGTTGTAATCCAGATTGATAGTTGAGCTGGGGTAAGGAATACCGGCTCTGAAGACCTGGCATTCGAGAAAGCTTGAGCTGAGAGAGACTACTTCCACTCTGATCGTCGTCGCTTGGATGATGCTGCCGCTGGCGCCGGCTATCGTTACGGTATAGTTGCCCGCTCCGGCACTGGGGTTGGCTTGCACGACGATCGAGAGAACGGCCGTGGAACCGTTAGAAATGTCCAAGGGATCATTCTCAATGTAGTATAGTGACGGATTCCTCCAGAGGACCACTGTGAACGCAGTCGGA
>VBBR01000074.1:0-14071 GCA_005881615.1 Candidatus Bathyarchaeota archaeon | reverse complement strand
GATCCCGTTCCCAGCAACGAGGACGAACGACGCCGGGCTTACAGTCATGTCGAACTGGACTGGAACCTCCAAGGTAAGTATGACAGCTATCGGGTTGAGGTTAATCGTTCCACTCGACTCGCTCAATACAACAATGTAGACGCCCAACGGGGTATTGGATTGTGTAGTTACGACCATTTTTGTAGTATTCCATCCGATCGAGGTCAGACTCAAACTAGATGGCTGGAAACTTATCACCGGACCATTTGGAACGCTCGGTGATACTGTTGCGTGAAGTGTCACAGGGCCCAGGTATGATGTCTGATTTGTGAGATTGATCAACAGGTTCTCCGTGGTTCCAGTTGTGGCACTGAGAAAGTTGAGGGTTCGGTATCCTCTGTATTGCACGGTGTTGACCCAGAAGGTGAGGACCAGGCTTCGAACCAAGGGCCCGTCGTTGACCACGACCGTGATGTCGTAGCTATCCGCGACGGATCCCGAGACGGTGGCGATCAGGAGGGAATCCTGAACGCCGTTAGGAGAGAGAGTGAGATTGTTTGGAAACATTCTGACGGTTACCGGAATGTAGACTCCGGGTGCCTTCGGATTGACACTCGCTGAGAGAGTCACGTTCCCAGCGAATCCGTTGACGCTTGCCACTCTGATTATAGTGCCGTCTGTATCGGTGGTTCCTGTGTTGAACGTTGAGGGGTTTGCGGAGATTTCGAATCCGGAGTTGACGACGCTTAGGTTGAGTGTGATGCTGTGGGTCGTCGGCCCGGCGTAGGTCTGTCCTGTCGCGCTTAGGGTTATTGTATAATTCTGCAGAGGCGTGGTCGCGGTCGTCTGAACGGTCAGGGTCGTCGTTGCGGATCCCCAGTTGCTGACCGTAAAGCTCGTTGGAGAATAGGAGACTGTCGGCGCATTAGCGATAACTGGGTTAACTGTTCCGGCCATGTTGATTGTTCCGGCGAAGAGGTGCAGACTTGTGACGGTTATCTGGTCAGCATCTGCCAGACTACGTGGTGTTATCAGCTGTGCCCTGTTGGTTGTGACTATGAAGTCGGTATGGGGTGAGCCCCATGCAACGTTGACCGTGGCGGAATGAGTTAGGACGCCACTTGTGCCAACCACTGTGACGGCGTAGTCTACGCTGGATTGTATTGTGATGTTGAGCCATGTGTTCGCTGTCCCGCGAGCTGGCAGGGTGAGATTGGACGCGCCGAGGATGAGCGTGGGGTCAGATGTTGGCGAGCTAGAGGCTGTCAGGTTGACCTTGCTTGAGAACGAGTTTAGGCTGGTGAGGGTTATCTGGACGAGACCTGAACTGGTTACGGGAATGGTGAGAGAGGAGGGGGAGACGCTTATGGAGAAATCAGGAGATGGACTTGCCCCCAGAACCGCGGAAACCTGGAGAACTAGAACCAGAGTGAGTGTCAGAGACGCAAGAGTTAGACGGGTTATCTGGGATGGCATGCTTCCCCACTTTGTTCGATCTAGTTCGCCAGCCCCATTTCCACGCCAATACGTTTCGGTTTTCTCGATCAAGCGATACTTCGCTTCTCCCGCATTTAGGCTTCTCTGAAATCTCCGGATACCATCAAAGGAACAACCCCGCTGGGTTTTTCCAACCTCCGGGTGTTGGGAGAGTTAGAAATCGCACGTTTTCAGCCCTGATCTCGAATCAGGGAGGGTAGCTCAAGACCGCCGCTGGATTCGCTGGGCTAATCGCTTTTTTCGCCGAACCATCCAAGCGTGAATTATGCCCTGAATCGCCTATCTCCCCTATTATCGCTGCCAGACAGCGGGTGTTCTAGAAAATAGGGGGTCTTAGCGACCGACCCTCGCGTCGCATGAGTGGACTGTTCGGACTTGACCGAAGCTAAACTGTCCTATGGCAAGAGTAACCGGTTCTATTTTTGTGGCGAAGGATCGAAGGCAATAGATTCTATCTCGGGATAAGCGGCCAGATGTAGTAATAGGCCAAGTATAGCATCGCCAAGACCCCGGTGGCCATGATGAACCGCCGACCCCATTTACCTCGTCGTGGTCTAGGTTGAATGGCTATTTTCTCTTCCACTAGTGATTTCTTATTCGGCTCGACTGCTGATTTCTTGCCAGGCTGACTTAGCTCGGATTTCTTGAGTGGCTCAACCATCTCGACAGCGGTTTCTTCCACAGTCTCACTCGATCCCACGTTCTGCAATAGCCGTTTGCTGGAGACTGACGGTCGTGGAACACGGAAGACCCCTGAGCCTGTTTTTGCCACGTACGCAGTCCACGCAAGTTCCTTCCTATCTCTTAGAGCATCAACTTCATGCTGACGCATGGCGTAATACACAACTGGGCCGAGCATTTTTTCGACTTTATTCGCGTCAAAGGTGCCAGGCGTCCCAGTACTCCTGACGAGGAGCAGGTCCGCGTCGGCCCGTAAGTCTATGTCGCCTCCGTAGAACCGGTGGAGAGCGGCGACCATGATCACGAGCCCTTGGCGCATTCCGCGTTTGAAGAGTTCGCCTCTGATATCGTACCATTTGTCCAGCCAGTAATCGATCTTCCTCATCTTCTCCAACTGCCCGCTAGAATCCTTCACCGCCACCGTCCCAGACAGCTTCTTCAACGCCTTCGTCATATCATCAGCAAACAACAAAATCGCCTTCGGCGGTTTCCGAAATCGCTTGAACAGCTTGTCCATGTTCTCGAACAATGCAGGAAGATCCCGCGAAGCACGCAACGCTTTCACATTCGCCTGACCATACCTCCGCGCTAACGCTTGAGCAAGCGATTCAGCTAGAGTAGTGTTGTGAACGAAGATGTCGTTGACGACCAGGTTTCCCGTCGTTTCGACTTGAACATCAAAAGTCTCAGCCGGGCCGATGTACTCGATGGACTTGATTCGCGGCCAGAAACATTCGCCCTCAGCGATTTTCAGAGCGTAAGGACGCTCGTATTTCCTAGCGAATTCCTGAGCTTCCTTCATACTCGCAAATGTTCCGCCAGACCAGGCACCGGGCCGATCGCGTCTTGATCTCAAATATGCGATAGGAAGCGGAAAGTCATCTTGGCTCCATCTACGGACCTGCCGAGACTCATGCCGTAACACCGCGTCCGCGCCGTCCAGGATCCTTCTTTCGGGCAATGCGATGTGTTGTTCGAATTTCTGTCGATATTCTAACGGGACCCATATCTCGTACGAGACGGTCCGGCGCTTGCGGTCCCATGATAGAGCTCGCTCGCCTCTACGAAGCCTGCTCAGTATCCCGAATCTGAGAAGGCAGTGTTGAACTTGATGCGCCAGAACGGGAGAGATGGTCCCATAGCCTATGGTACCGCGTGCGTCCACCCACCCGTCTCCTGCGAACAAAGCACTCAGAAAGATCGCGAGAGACTCGTTGTCTGCACGCAAAACTGATTGAGGGATTCTCTTTCCCCGTGAGTCAACCCGCTGAAGACCAAACTCGTCGGCGAATCGCTTGTAGTATCCATACGACTGATGGCGCGGATCGTCTGTCCTGAACGGCTGGCCCTGCGTAATCTGCATCACTCGATAGTTGATTTGCTCGATCGGCTCGCTCAATTGTAAGCCGAACGGCGCCAAAGCCCTCCCCATGTCAGCGACAATCATTTGATCCGAGTTCGTGAATCTTGGAGTAGTGCCGGTAAGACCGCCCTCCGCGATGAGATAGCCTAGAATCTTGGCAGCATCATGGTTGAGGTGCTTACCCTGAATTGGAAGGAATCTCGGAACAGCAATTGGCATGCCCTCGTGAAGGTCAGACAACTGCCTCCACCCGTAAGCCGTCAGCAACGGATGGTTTGAGGTCAACTTGATCTGACGGCCATCTCTGAGTCTGACTCTGAAAACATCCCTTACACCATTGGATGCCACAGCGACTATTTTGTCCTTAACCAGCCTGAAGTTCTCGTCAACCGAAAACACCTCGAGTCCCGGATGAAGATTGCTGACATGGACGATAGAACCAGTAGTTGTCGGTACGACATCATCACCCGTTAGGCACTTGCCTGTGTTTGGTTTGCCGAAGATTATGATGTTCAAATGGTGTATTGCATTATCTTTACCGACCGACTCCGGAAGAGGATCAGGAATCAATCCATCCAGGATAGTGTCTAGGTCGAGCTTCCAGTAGGTAGCCTTCGCCAGCAGATCCGCGCTCGGAATAACCGGCTTGGCTAGGCTTGAATTTACTGTAGTAATCTCGGAGGGTGCCCGCTCGATACTGCTTGGCGACGGTACGATCTCAGTATCTTTTGGTTCGCTCATTACCCATGACCGTCTAACTCTTCAGGCCTCCCTCCGGGTAGTTACGGGCTTCGCTCGCCTCACGAAGGACTCTCGTCAAGGTCAGGAATGCTTCTAGCAAACTCGACCGATGAGTTTCTATTAGAAAGCTGATCAGCAATTGTCCTGAGGAAGAGAACCGTGAAGATTGGATTGTTGGTCTTCATTGCGAACGATCGTGAAACGTACCAGAAGCGTTCCTATGATACGATCCGCGCGGTCGCACAGCAGGCCGAGAAGGACGGTTTCGACAGTATCTGGCTGCCTGACCATTTCCTCTACCGGAATCCGGGAGAGCCGACCCGTGGAATCTGGGAGTGCTGGACCATGCTGTCGGCACTGGCCGAAGCGACACACCGCGTCGAGATCGGCACGCTGGTCACATGCAACTCCTTCCGCAACGCAGCAATACTAGCGAAAATGGCCGCCACCGTTGATGAGGTGAGCCATGGCCGCTTGATACTAGGCATCGGAGCTGGATGGAACGAGCCGGAGTATCAGGCACTCGGATTGCCCTTCGACCATCGGGTAGGCCGCCTAGAGGAAGCCTTGCAGATCATCAAACCGTTACTCCGCGAAGGCCACGTCGATTTCTCGGGACAATATTATCAAGCGCGAAACTGCGAGATCGCACCGCGCGGCCCGCGGCCCGAAGGACCTCCCCTGATGGTGGGATGCGAACAAAAAAGTCCACGCATGCTCAAGCTGACCGCAAAATACGCGGATCTCTGGAACACCGGGTACATGGGCAAGCCGGAAACAATGCTCGAGCCCTTCGCCAAAATCGAAGACGCATGCCGCAAAACCGGACGCGATCCGAAAACGCTTGGAATCACAGCGTTCATCGGCCTCTGGTTCCCCGATCTCCAAGCAAAGAAACCCAAATTCTTCGACAATCCGCTGACGGGCTCGGCAGAGGAGATCGCCGCGACAATGCGCAGCTACGCAAAACTCAACGTGCAACACATCATGTTTCAGGTGGAGCCTTACGTGCCTGAAGCGATTCGCCGGCTGACCGAGGCACTCCATCTCTATCGGAGAACAGCCTGACCCCGTGCCGTGTCAACATAGAAGATTAATCCACGTCCCACCTGGTTCGATGATCGAAGGTTCTATCGGTTGAACGAGGTTGTGCTTGTTTTCGGCGATAGCATCGTTATGGGTCTCTGGGACGAGCGTGGCGGATGGCCAGAACGGCTCTGGCACGGTCGTTCGCGGATCGTCTACAATCTTGGAGTAGACGGAGAAACATCAGAAGACGTCAAGAGTAGATTTTACCAAGAGGCTAAGACGCGTGGAGCCAACAAGAACTCAGTCATCGTATTCGCTGTAGGCATCAACGATTCAAGCCAGATGGACGGTGCTCACAGGGTCGGCTCTGCGAAGTACGTTCGCAACATCGAGGAGCTGATCGACCTCGCTAGGGAACATTTCACCCAGAAGATCCTCTGGGTTGGCCTCACCCCAATCGACCAGTCAAAAAGCGTCCCGTTTATTCTCGAGAAGGCAATATCGTTCTTCTCCGCAGACCAGCACGAATACGACTCGGCCCTAGAAACCACTTGTCGTAGCAAGGGAGTAGACTACGTATCGCTAAGAGACGTGAAAATCAGGGATCATCTTTCGGAGGACGGGGTTCACCCGTTATCTTCGGGTCACGCAATGATCGCCGAGAGAGTTCTTCAGGCCTTGACAGAGTTCGGGTAACACGTGGGAGTTTTTCCTTTTCGGTGAATTGCAGGGTGTCGGACTCGGGTCAGGAGTACTTCTTCCAGGTCCATTCGGGAACGAAGCTCCCGACGAGTATCGCGAGGAAAGCGAGCCAGAATAGGTTCCAGTCGAACGAGATGACAGAGAGCACGTTCAACGCACCAACGATGGCTAGGAGTGGGAAGAGGATTCCGTCTATTCTGCAGTGGACTCTCCCGCAGGATCTTCCGTTGATCAGGCAGCCTGTTCCTGCCCACGCGACAGCCGCTACCCAGAGAACTCCTCTAGCAGTAAGCGATAACACGGATTCACCGTAGGCTATGCCAGCTCCTATCACAAGAACGACAGGTCCGCCCCAGAGCAGATAGCACCAAGGAGCCCTCTCGAAGTTTCTCCCACGAGACGGTTGAGAAGAAGACGGTACCGGGAGTTCCATTTCGTCCTAGCATCTAAGGCAGTAATACGCGCTCACGCCAATTCAATGTTTGCTGACAAAACAAGAGAGGACTAGCAGAATCCGATAGGGACCTCGGGAGCTTCGATCGACCTGGTTGAGCACACAAGCCCAGCGGTCGGATCAACCCGCGATTCGAGATAGTCACCGACGGTCGTCCACATGATAATCTTGACTGGAGAAGTTGGTGTGGGATTCACCCAACTGAAAGAGACGTGGACCATAGTGTTTGGAGGAATCACTATGGGAAACTGGGTGCACGGTCCGACTGGAATAACCGCGTTTCCGCATTGTTCTGTCGACCCGGTCGAGAGCTGCCAAGAGATCCCACTCCAAGGTTGACTGTCCAGGTAGAGTGTTCTAAAGCTAACCGTGTAGGCGCCGGTGTTGAGGATGTCATATCCACCGCTTGGGGAGCCGCCGGTGCAGGTGCCCGATTGCCCTCCTGTTATCGTGTTATTCGCAGAATAACAACTCGGGTCGTTCGAAAAGTGCATGCCTCCGCTTCCGGTATTGTTAGTCACTATGACGGACGAGTCGTTGGTGAAGAATGTCCCTCCAGTGATCGTGTTGCTGTCTACTTGGACGGACCCGCTGTAGCTCGCCTGCAATCCGCCGCTCAAGCCGGGGCCAGTAGTGCTGGATATGGAAGCGTATTTGACGCCATTGAGGACCACGCTTCCGCTGGACACCTGGCTTCCGGTCAGGTAAAAGTTCCCTGTGCCATAGAGGTTTATGCCGCCCGTGACGGTTGCACCGCCCTGGATGGTTATTGACGAGGAGCTATTGTCTTTGATACCTCCGCTGATGATGACGCTTGTTCCCTGAACGATTAAGGTTGCACCATAGTTGACCACGACCCCTGAACTCACTGAAGCCGTGATCGTGCATGACTGCCCGGGAGGAACGTATACTCCGCTGACTGGAGCGGTGATGGGAGATGAGCTGGTGCAAACAGTACCACTTGTGGAAACGCCCGGCGGAGACCCATTGGGATGTATGCTATTGGGATCGAAACCGCCTGAGAAAGGGGCCCCGGCAGCTATGAGACTGAAGTTTTCGGGAGCAAGCTTACGGCCGCTCAATAAGCCACCGACCGTACCAGTGGCAAAGATGAATACTATGACGGACATGACGATGACGATGAGGACCATCATTGTCTCGGCGAGGATCGGGCTTATCCCTTTTCTAGAACGCTTAAAACGCCTAAGACTCTTCAACCGCCCCGCCAAACTAACCTGTTGGAATGGCTGTACTAATAGCGACCGTAACGCGCTAATCAACACTGCGGTATTCTGACCTATTCAAAACAGCTGGACGATATCCAACAGTCTCCGTCCATTGATTGAGGTTGGCCGGCCCCCACAGGAGATCCATTGGCTGGACGGCATGTCGAAAGGCGCGCGGATCACCAATCCATTTTCTTGCTGCGACGTCAAACCCATAGACCGTTTACCTGAAACTTTCGGAGTGCATTCCTAAGAAGGGTGGATGCGGTTATCCTTTCGTCGCCCCTTTCGAAGTCATAGACGGGCTTAGCACGATTGGTGGCTCCCACGGAAGTCTTTCCTGGAACATGGTTGGTCGCACCAAAAAAAATAAGCATGCTTTTCTCGACCCCCCGGGGTGGTCGACTTTCCCATGCCGCGCCCTTCGTGGCCTGAGATTCGTGCGACGGGAAAACGATCATCATCAGCCTATACGTTCCCGGGGAGAACGGATTAACCTACTATCAAGATAGCGTTAAATAACGTTCTATCGCCGGAACAACCTACTATCGCTATGGAAAGTGGGAGGTGAATATTTCTGATCAAGATAAACAAGGGCAAAACCAGCTTACTCCTGCTCCTATCCGCCAGCCTCATCATCTTCTCCCTCGCCTCCCTCACAGCCTACCCTTTGGCCGCTCAGGCGGCTTGCACTAAGAAACAAGACTTCACCCTAACGGTATCTCCGACAAGCGCCTCCCTAGCAAGAGGATCTACAGGTGCTTTCGGAATAACCATCGCCAGCGTATGCGGACTCACCGGCGACATTGGCTGGGGAGTCGCCCTCACCTCACCCAGCAGCACGACCGGGCTTGCAATCCACCAGAACACCTACCACGTCCTCCTCTCGTCCACTCACACATCAGGCGGAGGCTCCTTCACCGTCAGCGCTAGCCAGACTGCCGCATTGACAACCTACACGCTGACCGTTACCGCGAGAGACACGACCCTCGGACTCACACACTCCGTGACCGCGAGTCTCATCATCGACGACTTCACCTTGACCGCCAACCCGACAAGCGTGAAAGTCGCTACAGGCCAGACAGCTTTCTCAACAATCACCGTAACAGGTGAAAACGGCTTCAGCGGGACAATAAACTACTCTTTCAACGAGCCATCCTACGTGTGCAACCTTCAACCCGACCCAGTAAGCCTAAGCTCCATCAACACCTCCATCTCCTCCACCCTCTCCTGCAACTTCAGCTCCGGAACCAACACGGTAAACATTAGCGCAGCACCAAACAGCGGATCTCCCATACGCTCAGTTACCGTCACCATAACCGTATCCTAGCAAACCCCTCGAGGAGAGGATTCGCGGAATCTCCTCCTCCCCCTTACTTTCACAACCCGAAACCCCCCCTTTTTCCATAACCGGCTCCTCGTGCGGAGTCGGCCCGCTCGGGCTATCCTCGCTTAGACTCCGCACGTCTAAGGCACTGGACCGCGGAAAGATTGTGCAAACCTCATTATTTCATCCTAAGAGCTTGAAAACGCCGATTTCAGATACTCCCAAGTAGTAGGACTCACCATTTCCTGGTGAGCCTCCGAGAGGACCGAGTCTAGTTCGATCATGGGTCGTTGTCCGTCCTGCGGCAACAGTTCGAGCTGCACATAGTAGTCGGCCCGCAAGAATGCCTTCGCGTTGGCGACACAGCAGCTCGCATTGGCTGGGCGTCCGTTCTTGTTCTGGAAGAGCTCCCCTATGAGTTCAGGTTGATGACCAACAAAAAAAATGGAGGAGCTATATCGGAGACGAGGCAGCTGTTGGAGAAAGCCCCGGCAAATGTCAGAGAAGACCGCTCAGGCGACGCAAATAAAGACCGCGAGAATCCACGCTGACAGCAACTAGACTCGAGCCGGAGTGATCATTTCGTGGCGAAGGCGCGGAGTCTATCTTCGAATATTGTTCTTGCTGGGAAGCCCATGCTGCACGCATACGTGTTGAAGTCCAAGAGCTTCTTGCCATTCCTTACAGCTTTGTTCTGTATCTCCCGGATACTTTCGCCTACTATGGCGTATGTGGACGCGTATCCTGGCCCGTTTCCTTGGTGTGCTGGGAACAATTGGTGGTAGACCATGCTCTTTGACAACCCTGTCTTCTTATTCGCCGATTCAATGAAATCCACAAGACCCTGTTTCCCAGAATTAATCCTCGCATCACCTATGATTCGCAAGAACCGTACGATACGCCACATCCACGTATAGAACTCGTACTCCTCCGCAATAGCATCAAACCCACCATGCTTCTCGTAGAAGTTGACAAAGGCTTTCTCGTCAGAGCTCAAGCCCTTCCTCGTCTTCATCTTCTCCATCACATCCTGGAACTCAATCTCTCTTTGGAAAGATATGCCCTCGGAGATTGCTCCTCCGAGAGGCGACCAGAGCATATCCACCAGGGTCGGCTTCGCCCCATACGACGTTGCCGAGTTTGATGCGTGAACACAATGCCCATACTCCTCGTGGACCAAGAGATTGAGTAACTCTCCAGGTGCAGTGCTCGGATCGCGACGCGGGTCCGTCGTACAAATGAACAATTGTTGCGGCTTATCTGTCAGAGTGTCAAAGAAGAATGCGCCACCGCTAGGAAATATCGCCGTCAGATACGAAGGCGTCTCAATCACCTTGGCATTATACTTCGGATTAACCTTGACAACACTCTTGTTCGCAACTTTTACCACAATTTTTCGAAGCTGCGCGAGATATGGAATGACCTCGTTAACCTTGACAGCTCTCTTCGCCTTGATCGCCTGAGAAACTTTCTCCGCATTCGCAGAAACACCATACTTTTTCGCAAGCTTCGCCGTCATCCTCCGAAACTTCGGTAACTCCCGATCCAGATACTTGAGACCCTTCCCCTCCAACTCCGCCGGCGTCTCTGGATAATCCCAGAGACGCTGAAGAGTCTGAGCGTATATCTCCTTCCGTCCCAGATCCGCACCCTGTTTCTTGATTATCTTGTAGACCTCGTCAAAACCCTGGTTCTTGAAACCCTTAACCCGGAAAATCGAAGCATACTTTCTAGTCACTTGAGAAAGATCATCGAGACTCTCCTTCAGTTGCTTGTCCTGCGTCTCTTTCTTGACTGTTCTGACTATCTCTTGTAGACCATCGCAACGTATCAGCGCGAGCAGGCGAAGCCCCGTCGGCCAGTCCCTACCCGCAGCCTCCGCTGTGGCCACCTCTATGGCCTTGATCCCGTTCCTAGTCAGAGATTTCATGTGGCTGTCGATAATGCCTTCCTTGATCATGTAGCCGAAGAACGCGTTCAACACCGATTCAGCAGCGATGTGCGGCTCGTTCAGAGTGAACCACGCAGATCCTGAATCTAGAACTTTCAGCTGAGACTTGTTCTCCGCCCTCAAACGCAACTCTTCAACGCGCCTAGAAAGCCGGTCGAGATTCCTCCTAGAAGGAATGAAAATCTTGCCAGCATACTCCTTCAGCCCATTAATGTAGGCTCCAGAAGGATCCGCTTCCTTAAACAGCTCAAAGATTTCTGACTCAACAGGTGACGCAGGTTTCGGTATCGCCAATTCTTATCCATCAATCCCCGTGTTTAGTATTCTCGATAAAGCGCGCGACTATTTAGTTTTAATCCAAAATAGATGAGCCCGCCCAGACCACTCGAGAATCCACTCATCGTGAAACCCTTAATCACAGAACAGCGTCCACTTCCGCCAACGCTGCGCGCGTAGAAATCGGTCCCCTACGCCATCTTGTCAGCCTCGCGCGATAAGAGACGTGTCAGTTGATGACGATTTTCGGAAACCAAAAAGAGAACGGCGATGAGGGTGCCAACTATGCTTGCGGGGAATCCTGCGTTTCCCGACTCTTTCGGTGCTTTGGTCCTGTTTGAGTTCCCGTTGCCCTCTCGATGCTGCGGAAATTGATCTCCCTGACAAACGCTTCGGTGATGATATCGAGTGAGTCAATCTTCTCCTGCATTAGAACGTCGCTAATCTTCAGCGGGTGATCAGGAAGAAGGAGATTGTCGTTCGATGCAACAAAGTGCTCCCAGTTTATTCCGACGTCCAGAGTTGAGTCCGCGAGTTCTTCATCAGTCACATTGGCAGTCCTTGCCTCGTTGACGAAGTTCTGAAACTCGTCGTCAGGAACTTGTAGATCCGTTACTGTCCGAATCGGACGAGGAGTAGTTCCGCCAAGTTCATGTCCGAGAACATGCGCGAGAAAGGTGAAGTTCTCGATCTCGGTAAAGTGTTTCATCCGAATTTCCAACGGAGTATCCCCTGTGGGATTAGAATCAGGAAAGTCCGAGATTTGCGGAGCGCCTGTCTGCGGATCGTTGAACCGGAAGACCCTTGACAGTTTCAGCTGATTCGACTGAGCAATGTTTCTGTTCGAAGTCTCTTGTTCATCCCACGACTCTCTACTCTTAGTATCCGAGGCCATATTTCAGCACCCTCACAGCTCCGTCGCGGAGTTCATTTCTGATTTGCAACCAACTATTCGACTCGGCGGTACTTACCCGTCTAACTCTGTCTATCCTCAGTCATCGAGCCTAGCATCTCCGGGTCCATCCTCTACTGTCTACCTCTCCAGAATGCAATGGCTTCAAGCGGTACCGGAAATACCTGTTCGTCCATCCGACTGGCTCTCATCGAGTTCGCTTATTCGATCGCCAGAAACAATATTCTTCTTCGCGACTATGCGCTCGGTTTTCTCGATTACTTTCCTGACAATGTCTAGATAGGTTAGAGCTTCATGAATTCCGGTTGCTGCGAACCCGACACCATGAGCAATCTCCTTACTCGAGAATTTCTTTGACATTTGGCTGAGATCTTTCTCCACGCCTTGTAAGTATCTCTTGAACTCCTTGATGGCAAGCAGGGTTTTTTCTGCTCTTTCGAGCTGGGTTTGCCCAGAAGCCTTTCCCAATCCGATTGCCTACAGACACCATTGAGAAAACAATGATAATAGGGTAGTCAAACCCAGAGGCAAGAAGGCTAGGCACATGATGTCGTAGTGTCCAAGCCACTCAGGCTTGAAGCGCTCTGTAGTGGTTCTCTATGCCTTCCTGCCCGTTTTGGCCCAGTCAGCGATCCCGGAAGGCTTGCGCGTCTCGTGAATTGTGAAAGGGTTGCTGTCAGATCCAGCAAGTCAGCTGCAAAGCCCCAGCCTTCCTCGCAAGGTTGCTCGTCCTTGAACCTGACACCCTTCGGCTTCAAATCAGCAAACATTTTGCGCACGTCATCGACCTCAAGCACCCAACGCGTCCCGACACCTGGCACCTCATGACTCGCAGGCAGCCTCGGGTCAGAACTCATACCCGCCTGCCACAAGACCATCTCGATAGCTTGTCCCTTCAGCCCAACCGTAAGCCAGCGTGGCTGGCCTGGATTCTGATAACCCGCCTTTTTTCTCGAAGCCCAACTTCCTGGGATAAAATTCGAGCGCTGCGTTCTGGTCCTCCACTACAATCGTCACGTGAGTAAGCATCACTCTCGTTCAATTGTCATTCTGCGCGTCGCGTGACATAACGACTTCTTCATGCGGAGGTCCAAGAGAATAGCCAATGGGGACGATCACACCCCCAGAACTGTTAAGAATTAGGAGGATGCACTCGATTGCATCTTGACAGAGAAGAAGTTCAAGTGTCATCTGTGCGGAGAGAGCTTCAACACTGCTGCGGAGCGAGACCAGCACAACCGGCAAGTACACCCGAAGACTTACCGACTATCACATCTGTTCTCGGGAAAGAAGAAGGAAGACAAGCCGAAAGTAGAATAGTCTCCCCGGCATCTTAAATAAGAATAGAAATCAACGAACCCTGCGACCATCTTTTGGCCCGGAGAAAATCTCGCAAGGTCGCAACAACGACCCGATCAAGACCAAATAACAATTCTCAGGGCAATCTCGAAAGCTCTCCCTCCAATTGCTTCAGGACTAAAACTGGCAGCTGCTTTCGGAACTGTCGCCGCCAAAACCACCAGTCTCGCACTTGCATCCATTGCATCTGGAGCGGACAAGTTCTCTGAATTGATCAAGGAGGAGGCACTGCGGTCTCAGAAGGCCAACGCTCACAAAACTGCTCGAAAGCCCCGTCCGAAAGGCAACAAGAGACCCTGAGTGGGGGGAGCGAGCGATGATCCGCCCTTCGCTTTCATATGTGGTGTTTTTTTTCGCAATTGGACTAGTTGCGAGTTATGTTTCTGGGATTGAAAGCACGTACGGTCCCACGCCTGGCGGAACGGTCACGTGGGCCTATGGCTACCCGCTCGCCTGGTTGACATCAACTGGGACTCTGTGCGGGCAAAATCCAGTTCAGTCGCCTGAATCCTACTCCGTTCTGAATGCACAATGCTTCAAATCCTGTTGTGCCACGAGCTACAATTATTCCTA
>VBBR01000007.1 GCA_005881615.1 Candidatus Bathyarchaeota archaeon | reverse complement strand
TAGATCCCGCGTTTCGATATGCGGAGCACTCACTGCAAACCAGTTGAGCTCTCAGCAGAAGAAATAGAAGGCTCTGGGTAGTTGATCAGCTAATTTGGGCTTGAGTCCTGCTTTACGCCGTGCAAATGGAATCTCGTCATTAGATCTCGGCTCGCAAGCAACAACGGCGTGCAGACGACTACGGCTCCAAGAACGAGAACTGCTCGTTCGATTGGATAGACGAGGAAGATGAAAGGCCAAGAGCGCAAAGCGACGCTTCCGAAGAGACTAGCGAAGAGCAGTCCTCCCGTGACGTGTTCGATCATCGTCCCGATGAACGCAACTACTAGAACTGCTTTGGCCAAGTCTCCACGCGATCCAAAACTGAACCTATCCCCAAGGTTCCGGGTCAAGGGAGACGCTAACACCGCGAGCGCTACGAGGTGGAGCCAGAGATATGGAATAGGCGGACTGGGCAAGCTAAACCATTGGAAAGGAATCGGCAGACTCGGAAAGTTACTGCCAACGAAAATCTCAGTATTCGGATTGACAACGAAGAGACCCAAGGTAGCTACGTACATGAAGGTGGCCTCAGTCCGTCTACCGCGCACGAGAAAACTGATGAGCGCCACGTTCAGCGCCCCGCCAAGAAAATCGAGCCCACCGAATTTCAACGTTCCAGCTGACCCAGGAATGAAGGCGGCAATCATGGTTCCCAGAAACACCGCGAATATGCCGTAGGACGGAGCGAGGAAGACGCCCAGAACCGGCGTTATGATCCCACTGAAAGTTATGGCTCCATTTATGCCGATAAGTCGATCAAGGATGATGGTTCGTGGAATCACATAGAGCGCAGTAAGAGACGCCGTAAGCGTAATCATCCTAGTGTCGAAACTGTTCTTGCGAATTTGCATTCTACCTATCACATGCGCTTAGCTGTCGTGAGGAAGGACCCGGTTTTTCACGACTTGCTGAAGCTCTCTTATGCTTAATCCTGTCTCGTTTGATATTCTTCGCAGATCTTCATACTCCACCTTGCCACCCTGAAGATGACCTGCCGCCGTGAGCGCCCTTTTCATTCTGACCTGAAACTTCTTTCCTCCGACCTCAAGCTCTACCGTGCCACTGGACCTTCTACTGATATGTCTCGACACAGGCATTTCTCGTACTCCAAGGGTTCCGGTCTCTTCCATCAACAACTCAGCTAATCGTTCGCTCTTGGCCTTATCGGTTATGACCGAAATCAGCTGGCCAGGCCGGTTCTTCTTCATGAAGACTGGTGTTATGGACACGTCTCGGGCTCCTGCTTCCATCAATCTCTCAACGGCCCGTCCAATAACTTCACCTGAAACATCGTCCAGGTTTGTCTCCAAGACGACTACTTCATCGTGTGAATGTTCTGTCTCTGAGAGCTCGCCTACCGTGAGGCGGAGAATATTGGCGACCTGGTCCAGATCCTTTGACCCTGCACCATACCCTATCTTGTGAGGCATAATTATCGGAACATCTCCGGCCCCACCGCTTGCCAGATTTACTGCTATTGCAGCGCCCGTAGGTGTCGTCAGTTCGAACTGGATATTGCTTGTTTTCATTGGAAACTTGTGGGATCGTAGGATTTCAGCGACAGCGGGCGCTGGATTCGGATAGGTTCGGCCAGAGAACTCTGTTACTCCCGTTCCGACGCCAATTGGTCCACACCACCATCTAGCACCAGATAATTCAAGCTCATCCACGAGGTAAGCGACCCCGAGAATGTCCACGAGAGTGTCTGCGGACCCGAGCTCATGAAGTTCCACCTCTTTCGCGGAGTGGCCGTGGACTCGAGATTCAGCCGAGGACAGCGTGTCCAAGACGGATTTGACAAAAGATGTTCCCCACTCAGAGAGACCCAATTCTTTTGCGCACTTTACAGCAGATGACTGGAGATCATGGGCCTTTCTCTTCGAAACCTTCTCTTCAGACCTTACTTCGACCAGCTCTCCCCTGACTTCTCCTCTCTCAACTATGCTCGTCTTAACATGGACATGACTCGCGCCCGGAAGATTATCCTCCACAACCCTGGCGACCCTATCCAGACTCTTCGGACTCCCACCAAGATCGACGAGAGCGCCTAGTAATTTGTCTCCAGAAGCTCCTGAAGAACCAGCGTCGATCATCACCGCTCTTCCAGAAGCTCTCATGCTGACCTCTCCAACCGCTCGCGTGGGCACAAGTATTAATCAAGCTATTTCGATATTGCCAATGATCAGTTTTGGAACCAAAGTCTGACAACTCCTGCGTCTACGGCCTCGGCGAATGCCCCGTCCTGACAGTTATGGCGGAGAACATGAAAGACATGGAACAGCGTTCGAAAGTCTTCCCAACGGACCCTGGCGCTGCGGCTGTAAGCCAGATGATACAACCATTCCTTCAACTGAACGCCAATATCTACGCAATGCTTCCCTCTTTCTGTCCCAACTGCCCCAAAAGGATCGTCGCGGTAGAGAAAGAGCTAGCCCAGATCAGGCATCAGACGACCAAGTAAGAAAATCCGAACGTCTTTTTGATTCGCGCAGAATCGCGCATTTCCGATTAGGCGAGGGCCTCATTGCGATCACGAGCTCCCTTGCTTAAATTGAGAGAGCCATTCATGCATTTGCAGAGTTAAGACCGTGACTGAAGATAGAGGGGTTGGACTAAAGGCCTGGCTGTCCGGACCGAGATCAAGGAATGCGAAGGCCGACGCTCAAGCATCACAGGTCGCCCGCATGGATAAGCGTCGCATAGTGGTGCTGCCGCTGGCCAACATATCCGCGGACCCTAGGGACGAATACTTCGCGGACGGCTTGACCGAAGAGCTCATCTCGAATATTTCGAATATCAGCGAGCTTAGCGTCATTTCAAGGACCTCTGCAATGAGCTACAAAGGGAATAGGAAGAAGGTGAGCGAGATCGGGAATGAGCTCGATGTCGGCTCCGTTCTGGAGGGAAGCGTAAGGAAGTCGGGCAGCAGGATGCGGATTGCAGTTGAACTCATTGACGCAAGGAGCGACAAGCACCTCTGGGCTCAGACTTACGACAGGGAGTTCGATGATGTATTCTCTATTCAGAGTGATATCGCGAAGCGGGTTGCGGACGCGCTTAGGGTTCGAATACTCCCGGGGGAGACTCGACAGATAGAAAAGAAACCTACGACCAGTTCTGAGGCGTACGCGCTGTACCTCAAGGGAAGATATTTCTGGAATAAGAGAACGAAGGAAACCCTTCTCAAGGCGATCGAGTGTTTCAAGCAGGCAATCACGACAGATTCGAACTTCGCTCTAGCGTACTCGGGAATCGCCGATAGCTACTCTGTGCTGGTCGACCAGCAGCACCTTCCCTACCTTGAAGCGTATCAAAAACAAAAAGAGAACGCCTTGAAAGCTGTACAAATTGACGAATCTTCGGCGGAAGCCCATACTTCCCTGGCGTCAGCACTTGAAGGCGATTACAACTGGGATGGCGCAGAGCGTGAGTTCAAGAGGGCAATTGAGCTCAACCCGAACTACGCGACGGCTCACCACTGGTATGGAATCCTCCTCTGGAGAGTGGGCAAGCTTGACAAGTCGCTCCTTGAGGCGTTGCAGGCTCAACTACTCGATCCGTTGTCCCCGCAGATTGCGGTCTCTCTTTGCTTCGTCTATGATGCAATGAAAGAGTATAACCTTGCGGAAAGTCTTGTCCGGAAGGTCCTTGAGCTCGAACCCAATTTTCTCACCGCGCACGGCTGCCTTCAAACATTGTACCTTCATCAAGGGAGGTATGCAGAAGCGGAGACAGTGATAAGAGAAATACTTCGACTCACGAACGGTCTCCCGTGGGCAAAGGCCTGGATGGCGGCCGGTTACGCTTTCGCGGGTCGGAATGAAGAAGCAAGGACCATACTGGACGAGGTGAAGGCTTTGCCGCCTGGGACGTATGTCGGAGCTCAGCCAATTGTCTATGCTTACGTGGGGTTGGGAGAAATGGAAAGGGCGATCGAGCTAATTGAGAAAGAATATGAAACACGGGCAAACTGGCTTCCGGTACTAGCTCTGGACCCTCTCGTAGCAAGCATGAGGCTCGAACCCAGAGTCACCGCAGTCTTGAAAAAATCGGACTTGGCGCCTGACCTCCAGCGCACAAAGAGGATTCAGATGCGACCCTATTGGGTTGGTGGAGAAACATCCCGCATGGTCCCGTTTCCTCGGTGCTTCTGACTTGTCTGGCACCGTCCATAACCCAGTCAAATCGCCGATTATCAGCCTGATCTCGAATCTGGGACATCCTCAAAATCTCGCCCGCGAATCGTTCGGGGATTCGCCGATATAGCCGCGATTTTCTCCCTACGATCATAGCCCAGACCATTCCCTGATCAGCCTGTCTCGCCCATTATCCATGCCGGACGGGAAATATTTCCAGGAAAAGGAGCGTATGTATCAACCATCTCGCGACGCACGAGCGGTCTCCGCGGACCCTTGCGAAAGTAAGCCTGATTGAAGAAGTAAATGAAGGTCCCTGTCGAGAGCGATTTTAGGCTTTTTCCCAGGCGCAAAAGTCGCTGGGCGCTTCCAGGTGCCTGTTGATCGCGACCTCGGCAATCGCCTCAGAGTATTTCGCCATCTGTCCAACGTCCCAGACGATCGACCTTAACCCGACAGCCAGATTGACCTCCTTGACGCTACGCATGACACTTTCCGTCAACTGTCGTTCAACCTGTTCACAGCTCGCCACTCGTTCAATACAATCATTCGATTTTTTCAGATCCCCCTTCATCAGTGCGTTGAACGAGTCCTCGATCAACAAACGCACCTTATCGCTGTAGTCGAGAATACCCTTCGTAAGCTTCGGATCGACACTCTTCGCGTCCCCCTTCAACCTCAACGCCTCCTGAGCAATATGCGACGCAAGATCACCCATCTGCTCAAGACTCTTCGCAATAACCCTGTTACCGACAACGTGCATCGGCCCGTCGATACCGACCTCTTTCGCCACCCGTCGATCCAGGACCGCGAGAAGCAACTGTCGAATGATCATCCAGTAGATGCGATCAGCTTCCTCTTCCATGTGCAAGACCTCGTCCGCGAGATTCGGCCGACCCTCCACAACCGCTTTCACCGCGGTCTCCAGCATCGAACTGAGGATGATCTGCAACCGCCGCATCAAGCCATAGATTGGGAACTTTGTAGGATCAACAAAACTCTGCAGCGTAACCGATTTCAGACTCTGCTCGACAATCCCGAGGCCCGTCAGACGCCTGCTAACAGCCCGTACCTCTTCCAAGTGACGCTGGGAGAGCTCTTTCTTCGCTATAATCTGGATAGTATCATGCCCCGTCAGATAGTTCGCAGTAATGATTCTGGTGAGAAGGTTGGGAGCATCACAAATGTCCGCGTTAATCACATAACGGAAGTTTTCCCGTTCACGCGTTAATCCCGGATAAACGGTTATTCCCCCATCAGACTCCCGTCTGAAGGTGACAATGTCCCCTTGTTTGAGACTAACTTGTTCTACCCAATCCTTAGGTAGCGACACGATGAGGGTGGAGTAGCCTACTTTCTGGACCTTACGAGCTTCCATCATCTGAGACAAGTCTAGGTTCCTCTATACAACATAGAATTATCGGGTGGAATATAGACTTACGTTCGAAAGTAAGCTCTCTCTATACTGAGCACGCAAATCGGAGGGAGTACCAGAAAACCCGTTACATGTACTTTTTCAGAACGGCCTCTATCTTCGCCTTCGGAACAGCACCCACTATTTGATCAACCAGTTTTCCCTGTTTGACTACAAGCATCGTTGGAATTGCCATTATGCCGAAGCGGCCTGATACGGCCGGATTCTCGTCAGTGTTCAGCTTCCCGAACACGACCCTTCCAGAATACTCCTTCGCCAACGCATCAACGATCGGACCCACAATTCGGCAAGGACCGCACCATGGTGCCCAGCAGTCGATGAGTGTGAGGGAGTATTTCTGGACAAACTGGTCGAAGGTTGAGTCCTCGACCTTAACTGGTTCGGCTGGAAAATCTGCCATTTCTGTCAACTACAATCGTACCGAGTCAAGCTGGATATATAGTTCTCACTAGAATTTTCCGGCTAGCTCCACCTGACGCTTGTTTTTCATCAGCCTAGAGACCCTCAAGACACCGCCCAGCTCTAGTTTCATCAGATTCTTGTTCAGCTCGCGAAAGCTTACCTCTCCAAAGCTAGCTTTCAATTCTTTGTGAAGATCAAGGTCTGTGAGAGGCCCCTTCTTCTCGACGATTTCCACGATTGCGAGGGACATTGGCCTTGGACTCCAGATATTGTTCAAGCGTGCATTTCGCCAGGCCACCCCGGATCTCCGCGTCTTCTAAGTAATCGGGACCGGAGCTCTTTCTTTCTTGAACCGCTTACCGAATCCCTGGTACCAGTTCTCCATGTCCGGAGTGATCGAGGGTTTGATCCTTTCAAGCGCGTCCCTGAAATCCTCTCTTGTGACATTCTTCGTTTCGATATCGCGACGGAGAGAAACTAGACCGGCTTCGCGGACAACCGCCTCGAGATCTGCGCCCGAGTAGCCTCCTGTCTGGGAAGCCACGTGTTCAAGGTCAACCTCCGTGGACAAAGGCATGTTTGCAGCGTGGATCTTAAGAATCTGCAGCCTTGTTGCGACATCAGGCGCTGGCACAAAGATCAGCCGATCGAATCTTCCAGGGCGCAAGATAGCCGGATCGATGATATCTGGTCTGTTGGTCGCGCCAATTACTACAACGTTCTCCAATGATTCGATTCCGTCAAGCTCCGTTAGAAGTTGGCTTATGACTCGCTCTGAGACTCCACTGTCGCCAAATCCGGTTCCCCGTCTCGGGACGACCGAGTCTAGTTCGTCGAAGAATATGATGCTGGGCGCTGCTGTTCTTCCCTTTCGGAAGACTTCGCGTATTGCCTTTTCCGATTCTCCGACCCATTTGCTAAAGAGTTCTGGGCCTTTGATCGAGATGAAGTTCGCCTCGCTCTCAGTAGCAACCGACCGCGCCAGCATCGTCTTCCCACAGCCTGGAGGCCCGAACAACAGGATACCTTTCGGCGCGCGGATACCGAGCCTTTTGAACACATCCGGCTTCTTCAACGGCCACTCGACAGCCTCTTGCAGTTGCTGTTTGACCTCAGTCAATCCGCCGACATCGCTCCAGTGGACCGTCGGGACCTCAATGTAGACCTCCCGCATGGCTGTTGGAGTGATCTCTCGGTAGGCGTTCATGAAATCTTCCAGGTTAACTTCCATCTTCTCCAGTATCCCACTCGGTACTCGTTCTTCCTCGAGGTTCATTTCCGGAAGATAGCGTCGGAGAGCCTTCATAGCGGCCTCGCGACAGAGAGCGGAAATGTCAGCTCCCGTGTAACCATGACAGATGTCGGACAGCCTCGGAAGCCCAACGTCAGACGCCAGAGGCATCGTTCGCGTGTGAATCTGGAGAACCTCGTATCGTCCCATCTTGTCTGGGACCCCGATCTCGATCTCCCGGTCAAATCTGCCTGGTCTTCGGAGAGCAGGATCGATAGCGTTCGGCCTGTTCGTTGCTCCAATGACAATGATGTTCCCTCGGGCGCCCATTCCGTCCATCAAAGACAGGAGTTGGGCGACGACCCGTCGCTCTACCTCTCCCGTTACCTCCTCTCTCTTTGGTGCGATGGCGTCCATTTCGTCGATGAATATGATGCTGGGCGCTGTCTCCTGAGCTTTCTGGAATATTTCTCGCAGACGAGCTTCTGATTCGCCGTAGAACTTTGACATGATCTCCGGGCCGGATATGACGTAGAAGTTAGCATCAGACTCGTTGGCGACTGCTTTCGCCAAAAGTGTCTTTCCGCAGCCCGGTGGCCCGTATAGAAAGACGCCTTTTGGCGGTTCGATGCCGAGTCGCTGGAAGAGCTCGGGGTGACGTAGTGGAAGCTCGACCATTTCTCGGATTCTCTGGATCTCGCTGTGGAGCCCGCCGATATCCTCGTAGGTGACAATCGGTATTCCCTTCTTCTCGGGTGTAGGCTCGCTCATCACCTGAACTACAGTCGACTCTGTGATTTTGACCGGGCCATGAGGCCGTGTTCTAGTTGCGATTAACGGGACAGCACTGCCGAAGATACTGAGAAGGGTCATGTCGCCCTCGACAAAGGGCATGTCCATGAATCGTCTCTTCACAAAACCAACGAACTCCTCGTCAACACTCAACCGAACATCAGTAGGAGCGAAAACGATTGTCTGTGAGTCCTTGACTTCTGCCTTTTTGATCGTGACGTACTCGTTTAGCGCGACTCCGGCGTTTCTCCGGAGCAGTCCGTCCATCCTGACGATTTCTTGGCCCTGGTCTTCCGCATACGCCGGCCAAGCGATAGCGACGGTTGTCCGTTTACCGTGAACATCGATAAAATCGCCCGCGGTTATAGCTAGCTTCTGCATCGTCTCATTGTCGATTCTTACCTTCCCATGGCCAACGTCTCTCTGCTTGGCGTCAGCTACCCTTAGCTGTGCTTCCTTAGGTACCATTGTCATTTGGATTCTTTGACCTCGACTGGGGCGGTTGGTTGAGGAGAAGACGAGCGTTCAGTGCCGCACTGGCCGCTCCTAACCTTAAGCTTCAAAATCCTATTCCTCCTCAAAAGACTTATCATCACTATTAATGGAATCCCCGTTCCTCAGCAATTTCCTGATTGCGATCGATAGCAATAGGAAGCTCCCCACACCGATCGGCGAAACACTGTATCCTTTTTTGTCCTTGATAACCAGCTCTCGCTTCGGAGCCCTGTTCACCAGGTCGGACACGTACTTCGGGTTCACAGCCACCTTAAGCAAATCTGTGAAAGTAGCCGAGTTCTCGCAGTCCCGAATCATGTGATTGACCATTTGGAGACGTTTCTTGTTGGAGAAGAAATCGCAGATCTCGCTCAGCGATTCCAAGTCCGCCTCTGAATCCTTGAGCTCCTTCAAGACGATCTCCCGGACCTCCGGCTGCCATTCCTTCCCTGAGAGAGGCAGGTCTAGCAAGACTTTGCTTCCCTCGTGAAGCGTGAATCTAATGCTCATAGCGACAGAAAAATGATTTCGTCGCTATTTAAAATTAATGTTACTTAATTACCACTTGTTAAGTTAAGCAATTCGGCGCGAGACAAGAACTTCGACTTGGCTTATCCCATTGATCGACTTTAGACGTCGCTCAACCTCGTCCATGACCCCGGATGCCTCTTCAGGCATCAAGATATGAGCGACAAGAGCGACGAGCCCGAAAGCAACTGGATCTTCATCGAACTTGAAGATCGTGGCTTTGCCCTCAAGGGATTTTGTAACTTGCTCTTTGAGTCCGTTCATGTCTGCAACTATGTCTGAGGGGAATATCTTGAGGGAAACCATTACCCTTGCCAAATGTGATTACCTTCTATGGCCCTGAGAAGCCGCATTTCTGGCACTTGTAGGGGCGGCCGAAGCCGCGGCATTTCTCGCATCGCCAGATGGTTGTCTCTCCGCACTGCGGGCACGGGAACTTCACCGCACCTTCGCGTGGGAGTATCATGCGTCCGCACCAGTTGCATGAGGGCATTCGAACTGTGCGAACTTCTGTCAACATTAGTGACGGAAAGCGCAGTCGCCTTGCGGATTATATGCCTTCCCACGAAGCCTCTTGCAGAGTCTAGACCCTGACAGGCGGACGGTACCCTGAAACGTCTGCCCATAGAGTCATCAGTCATAATTTGGAATCAGAGATCGTCTACTATCGATGCAGCCATTGAGCCTGCAAACTGTGATCTCGGGTATGGTTTGGGTCATATGCGGTCTGGTAGTTGTGGCGGCGAAGGAGAGATTGTTCGCCAAGTCGGCCTCCATCTACTGGGAATACGTCGGAGGTCTAATGATTCTTGTCGGTATTGTTAGGCTTCTATGGGGACTTGTCAAGGATAGCAAAAACACAAAGCCTGGATTCTGGTGACGAGTCATCTAGCCAGCCTAACTCCCCTAGAATCGGCACCAGATAGGAAATCCTCTGATCGAAAAAAATGGGGTACTCGTTGGAGGTTTTGCGCCGCAAGAGCGGCTTTCCCGTCTATGGAAGTTTGCACTCTATTGGATCCTTATCGGTTCTGAGCCGTTTGAACCTAGGGAAGCGAAGTCTGCCGTCAGCGGTCACCGCCATGTAAGCCACCTCGACTACAAGTCGTGGTTTGACCCAAGTTATTGGAGTCGGCGAGTCAACCGAGCCTTCAACTGTAGCAGTCTTCGTTACAAATCTAGAGAGTCTCTTTCTCAGATCCTCTAGCGACGAGTTAGAAAAGCCTCCGCCTACGTTTCCGATGTGCGTTAGCTTTCCGTTTTTGTCAAATGCCGCTAGGATTAGCGAACCAAAAG
>VBBR01000073.1 GCA_005881615.1 Candidatus Bathyarchaeota archaeon | reverse complement strand
TCCTGTATCCTTTGCCCCTGCATGTAACTTTGTTTGGCCACATGTCTAGGAGGTAATTGCAGATGTCGAACGGATGTGGCGCAAGGTCCGTTATGACTTCCCGGAAGCCTTGGGGAGGCAGGAAACCAGTCCAGACAAATCGGAGATAGTAGAGGTCGCCGAGGACGTCGCTGGCGAGGGCTCTCCTTAGTTCCCTGACGCCGTTGTTGAACCTGTGAATATGGCCCGTGCAAAGGACGCGATTATTGTCCTTCGCAAGCTGTACTAGCTGGTACGCCTCTTTCGATTTTAGAGTGAGCGGCTTTTCGACCAGAACATTCTTTCCGGCTTTGAGAAAGTCGGAGGCAACTTCGAAGTGTGTCGCGTTAGGCGAGGCGATGTGCACTCCGGACAATTTCGGGTCTGTGAGAAGCTCATGATAGTCTAGCCTGTAGTCTAGGGGACCGAACTCGTTCTGGCAGTGGTCTTTCCCCAATAACCCGCGCCGATGATGGCGATTCTGGTAGGATCCAATTTTCAAACCGCTCTTTTTGTGGTTTCAGGAGGTTAGTTGGGCAGCCTCTCGCACTGTTTCAGATACCTGGCGAACTTCTTGCTCGGAAAGCATGGGATGAATTGGTAGGCTTAGAACTTCCCTCGCAAGTTTCTCTGATTCGGGGAAGGAGCCTTCTGAGAATCCATACTCGCGCCGGTAGTGGGCTTGGAGGTGGATGGGGATAGGGTAGTGGACTGCGGATTCTATTCCGTTCTCTTCGAGGTGTTTCATGATACGGTCGCGGTTCAGGCTTCTGATCACGAATAGGTGGTAGACCGGGGTCTCCTCGGAATTCTCTGCTGGAGGGAGAGTGATTCCATCCACGCCTTCAAGTTCCCGCCTGTAGAGGTCTGCGATTCCTCGTCTGTTGCTATTCCACTTGTCGAGTCTTCTCAGCTGGACTCTACCGATAGCAGCGTTCACGGTGTTCAGCCTCGATGTAAACCCGACACGGCACATTTCGTATCTTGACGCCCTACCGCAGTCCCGGAAGCTCCGTGCAGCCTTGGCAAGGTCTTCGTCGTCTGTCGTTATCATGCCGCCGTCACCACCGACAGTCATGTTCTTGCTGGAGTAGAACGAAAAACATCCAGCCAAGCCAAGCGATCCAACTTTTCTTCCGTCGTAATCTGCACCATGGGCCTGGCAGGCGTCCTCCACTATACTCACGTCGCGTTCCTCGGCCAGCGCCAGAAACTCCTCCATTCTGGCCGGCTCCCCATAGAGATGCACCGGCAAAATGACTCGCGTCTTCGACGTTATCTTTTCAGACGCTTTTCTCGG
Source organism: Candidatus Bathyarchaeota archaeon (assembly GCA_005881615.1). Taxonomy (GTDB): domain Archaea; phylum Thermoproteota; class Bathyarchaeia; order 40CM-2-53-6; family 40CM-2-53-6; genus 40CM-2-53-6. The sequence goes on along the minus strand of VBBR01000073.1, from coordinate 2,901 downwards.
GTCCAAATTGAATCCGAAATTCTCGACATCCGCAAACCTTGGCTGCGCACCAGCATGAATTATCGCGTTCGATGTTGCGAAGAACGAAAAGGGAGTTGTCAAAACCTCGTCGTCATTCTTGACCCCGATTGACTGAAAAGCGATTTGTAGCGCGGCCGTCCCTGAACCAGTGGAGACCGCGTAACGCGTTCCACAATATCTGGCGAACTCTTCCTCAAACTTGTGGACACTCTCACCCATAACGAGTCTCTCGTCTCGTAGTGCGGAGACACCAGCTTCAATCATTTCCTCATCAATGATCGGCCTCATCAGCCCAATATTGAACCGGGGTTTGGCCTGCAAGATCGTCTGGGCCTGACTGGCAGGATTCGTTGTGAGGATGGGTTCTCCGCTCGTCTAAACCGCCTTATCGGATGAATCAGATTCGTGAGTTTTAACCCTTCCTAGAGAAAATTGTCGATTTCAATCGTCATAATGACAAATAAATCTTGAGATATACTCTGCCCTCATAATCGTTAGAGACCTAAGATTGAATAAATACGTCGGCCCGCAACACAACTCCGGAAGAAGTGAGGCAGCGTCTTGCACAAGTCCTTTTGCTTCCACCTGTCCTCAAGAGCTCATCGATGCTCTCGGGAAACCAAGGTCTTGACTAGGAGGTCAACCGTTAGTTGCGAATAGCCATCAATGGTTTCGGCCGCATCGGAAGATGCTTCTACCGGGCGCTTTTGGGAAACAAAGGCTCAGACGTAGAGGTGGCTGTAATAAACTCGCCTTCTCCGCCTCGAACACTCGCTCATCTCTTGAAGTACGACTCAACTTACGGAACCCTTCCATTTGACGTCGGTTGGGACTCGGAAGGAATCGCGTGCGCAGGGAAAAAAATTCCATGTCTCCGCGAAACGAAAGCGTCAATGATTGATTGGGGAAAGTTTGATGTTGATGCAGTGCTTGAAAGCTCTGGACGGCGACTTCAACACGAAGAGCTCGAAACCTATACTTCTAATGGGGCTCATGTGGTTCTGATCAGCGCTCCTTCAGAGGAAGCGGACGTGACCCTAATACCTGGATGTAATTTGGAATCCTACGATCCTAATCGTCACAAGATCATCTCGATGGGCTCGTGCACCACAAACTGTCTCGCAGTTAGTCTGAAGGTCCTAGATGACAATTTCGGGATATCACGTGGATTTGCTACGACTGTCCATTTCTACACTAGCGATCAAAGGCTACTTGATGGATCTCACGAAGATCTTCGACGGGCCCGGGCCGCAGGCCAATCGCTCATACCGACTCGAACGGGTGCCAGCCAGACAATTGACAAGGTTCTCCCTCGCCTTAAGGGCAAGATTACCTGCTCGGCGATAAGAGCGCCTACTTCTACGGTTTCACTACTCGACCTCGTCGTCGAATGCAACAAAGAGGTGAACAGGAACGACGTTAACAACGCGTACGAGGACGCCTCGACCGAGAGTTTGAAAGGGACTCTCGCAATCTCGAACGAACCATTAGTCTCGATTGATTACAAGAAGAATCCGTATTCCGCGATAATAGACGGGCTGTCAACCGAAACCAACGGTCCAATGGTCCGTGTCCTTGCCTGGTATGACAATGAATGGGCATATGCGACACGCTTGATCGACACGTTCGAACAAATCGAGCGCCCTGCCTTGACCCCACAGATCCCGTCCCAAAAATCCTCAGCGAACGACCAATTAGCTAAGACGAGTGTTAGTCGTCGAAGCCGACGAACAGCGCGTTGACAAGCTTCCGACCAGCTCCATCCGACCTCGTCTTGCTGAAGACTCCCCTCGGACAACTATTCCCAGGCACACCGACAGAAACAATGCCGAAGTTGAAGTTGCTTGTTCAGCGAAGCAAGACCTCTAAGCTCACGACGGTTGGAGACGTGGTGTCCCGAGAGACCTTGGCTGCAGGAATTCAAGTCAGCTTGAGAATAGTTGATCACATGACTCTTCGAAAACGGATCAGCCCGGTCGAGATCAAAGTAGAGCGGACATACAAAGTCAGGAACCCAGCGGGAGTCGTGACAAAGGAAGCGTGGGACACGATCAGAGAGGCTCTGAAAGATAGGGAGGCTTTGATCCTGGTTGATGGTGAGGAGGATTTGTTGGCGATTCCGGCCGTTCTAGAGTCCCCTGACAATGCTCTCGTTGTATACGGACAGCCTTCAGAGGGACTTGTCGTGGTAACCACGTCGGCTGAGAAGAAGAGTGAGGTCAGAAAAATTGTGAACCGAATGACCGAGGAGTAACGGTCTAACACTGGGATCGGAGTTCAAGCTCGAACGAAACTTGCACAGAGCATCCCGTAGTACGTTGGGACAGCGTATGATAGCAGAGTCCCTTGCATTTTGACAACTCTTGTGATACCTGCTAGGATGGCCATTTGCCAGAGGCTGTCAGGCTTCGCCTCCTCGACAAATCGCTTGCTTAGCCGAGAAATGGATTCGATTCGATTCTTCTGAATTGCCCCTGAGACGAATTCGTCATACTTGGCAGCGCTTCGATGATACCCATACGGCCCTGATTTCTCATGCGCGTGGGCCTGATCGGCACTTGCAATGAACGCGATGCGCTTCTTAATCTTCTCAGCCATGTTCGCAATCGCCATCCCGAACGTGATATTCTGGCTGAGCGGGATCTCCCTAGACGGAGTGACTATGACGATTCTCGCCTTAACCCGTTCTTCCCTGGCAACAAACCACATTGGGACAAGGGTCCCCCAGTCCATTGCCATGTCTGACGAGGGTCCTTCAGAAGTTCCGTAATTGGCGCCCACGACAGGTAGACGGTTTCGGCTTGATTCTTGGAGGATGTCTTGCGCGAATTCTCGGTCACACTTTAGGCTAAGGCTGACTTTTCTTCCTCTCGGACCGCG
>VBBR01000009.1 GCA_005881615.1 Candidatus Bathyarchaeota archaeon | reverse complement strand
TAATCCCCAGTGCTTGTTGTATCTTTTGCACTCGGTCCTTGAGGCCGCGGCGTTCGCAAACAGCTAGCTGCATCTCAAGAGGTGGGACACGAATCATATGTCCCCGCCAACCAACAATTTGAAGCCTAGCCCTGGCTGAAGGGCCGAAATCACTCGGTCCTCGCTCGTCCACCGACTTCTCCACGTCTCCAACCCACTCAATCCTTGCGTGTGCGAAAGCTCTGCCGAACCATCCTGCTATCCAACCGTGACTCTCCTGAACGGGCTCAACAAGCCATTCAGGCATGACTTCTCCAAGCCGCTGTGCGCCGTCGCCGTCAGTGATTATGTCGAGATCCCGAGGGGCCACGTCGATTCCCCGTATGGCCAGCGCCGCGCTGCCTGCCAGCCACCAATCAACATTCTCGCCAGAAGTTCGTTCGAGAAAACTCAGCAGTGCTTTATCCCATGGCACAGACCTTACGCCCGAGGCTTGTAAGATCATCTCTTCTGCAGAGGAGGCAAAGTGGGCAAAGATTTGATCCAGGTGCGGCGTGTTGGCTTCGAAAACTCGACCGAAGCCTTCGTCTACTTCGACGAAACCCAGATCGTTGGCCGCTTTTTGGTGTGGTGGGTCTAGCTCGGATACGAGAAAGAACGTCTTGCCGCCAGCAGTTTTATGACTAACTTTCAGAACTTGCTCCGACCCCAAATCAGTGATCGGGGTCCTGGATATCTGTGTGGTGCTTCAGTAATGCCTCATCTCGTTCCTTGGACTTCTAACGGTTGGCATGTCCATTCGGCCGTCGCTGTTCAAGTTTTCCTCGAGACAACCTCCGTGTTCGCTACTCGTTGAACATTTTCCTTCGGTCACGGTTTCGAGTTCGTATGAAACTTGAAAGATTCATGGTCATGAAAAAGGCGCTATAGGCCCGTATTTCGGTGTTTTGTGAAAGTTCTTGTGGATGAAGCCCAAACGCCTAAGCCAGATAGAAGCCGTAACAACGCGCCTCTCGCAACATTGTCGTGCCAGCGCTTCAAATCAGGATCGTCCAGGAGACAGTAGTAATTCGGGCGCTGCTTGGGATGCAGCTTGCGTTCTGTCAATCCAATGATAGTAATCTGCGGCAGCTAGATAAAAAGAACTTTCTGAAAAATTTTGGTGGGCCCGCCCCGACTCTCTTGAATTAAAGCGAGCCCGTTTCCTGGTTGGAAACCTTTCTGGACTCGCCTAAATCGACACCATGTCTACTCCTAGACAGCTACTGAAGTACCGATCGTCTACAATCTCCCGATACCAGGCGAAGACTTTCACTACTATCTGTTTTCTCTCGACGTGCCGCTAGTGTTCCGGACTGGCGGCTCCGCAGGTTTGTTGTAGCGGGCCGCGAGAAGAGAAACCCTTAAAGCCGAATGAGGACGATGAGCGTTTCTTCTAACGAACTGCTTTGTTTAAGAATGTTCCGCTAAGCCTTCTCTCGCTTTGCCTTCTGTCAAGCATGCTCCTTTCCAATGTATATCTGGTTCATGCCGTTTCGCCTACATCCGACAAAGATGCAAACCCTAGCGCATCAATAGGATCGACCAACCAGAAGGGTCCCACAACTTCTCAGCAGATCCCTCTGCCAGGTAAGGTGACTGAGTCAGCCACTACCGGTCAGACACGCGGATCATCACTTCTGCCACTTCCGTCCCTTCCTGCCCAGAGAACCACTAATCTTGAACCTCGGGATAATCCAAAGGGCTTTGCTCTTCCAGATATCGGCACTCCCAGTGAAACCTATCAGAGTTCTCTGGGTCTAGCGACCGGCGATGGATTTTGCCCAAAACCAACGGCGCCCTTCGATGGCATCTGCAATAACCTGACTTACCAGGGGGGTCCCATCATGCACAATGTACAATTCATACTCCTACTTTGGGCCGGTTGCGGGTCCGAGGGTTGCATAAGTTGCCAGACTGGCTACTTCGATAATCCGACTGTCGACCCAAATGCTGTGAACCCGAACGACTGCACGTACTCGAATCTGATACTTCAGTACTTTGAAGACTTTTGCAATGACCAGCCAATGCTCGACCTTGTTAACCAGTACACTGATGGCTTGGGTCCCATGGACTCGTGCTCCGTGTTCGATGGCAATACGTTTGTCAGTTGGGCACCATTCCCGTCCAATCCTCTGGCTGACTCGGATATTCAGGATATTGCGTCCACTGCGATAGATCACCTCGGTGTCCAACCCGCCCCCTTCCCAATTGTAGACACAGAAGTTCTCGTCTTCACTCCCCTCGGGGAGGGCTCGTGCGACTCCAGCGGTGCCTGCTTCCCAGGCGGCGGTTGGTGCGCCTATCACGGCTCTAGTTTGCTCCAATCGTTTGTTCCTCCCGTCGTAGTAGCATATGCTAACATTCCTGACGTGGGGTCGTTCTCAAGTGGAGGAAAGAATTGTGGTATCAAGACTTTCAACTCCAAGAGTCCGACCTCCGACCCCTTTGCTGATGCTGCGATCAATATGGGCTCTCATGAATCGATAGAATCGATCACCGATCCACTCGGCGACGGCTGGTTCTTCAATAACGGTCAACACGAAATCAGCGATGAATGCAACTTCGACTTCAATGAGGTGGAGCCCGACAACAGCACCGTCCACTTAGGAGTGAATGGGGACCCGTTCCTAATTCAGCCAGAGTGGAGCAATGTTAACGGAGGCTGTAGTTTTGACCTGGCCGGCGCACCTGCACAGACTGTCATAACTCTAACCCCCGACACGAGCACCGGTACAGCCGCAACTTGGCCCTCGGGTGGTTTCCCGATTATATTCCAAGAGGCTGGGGAAGGAAAGCTTGGCTCTCCGAGCTTCACCGAGTTGTTCTTAAGGTGCTGTAGCGGTGTAATGATCATCTTCGTGACGCCGGCCGGCTGGCCTGATTTCAACAATTTGTACATTGACACTGTCGTCAACGTTCCTGTTGTCAACGCGCCCGAAGAGTGGTGTTTCGATGCGAATTGCAGCGGCCCTCCGCCCACATACGTCTCGGGCGCGGCCTTTGTCCAGTACGTGTTTTACGACTTGC
>VBBR01000072.1 GCA_005881615.1 Candidatus Bathyarchaeota archaeon | reverse complement strand
ATAGTGAGTGATTCCCGGGTTCAGATCTTGTTATATTCCAACGCCCGAGAATGAGCTTGATACCGGACGATGGCGCAGACAAGCATGATAGACACAGTGCAGAAAGAAAACGTAAGCCTAGAGGATCGCGTTTTCAAGCTCAAGCTTCTGTGGATGATGGCAAAGGATGACAGCGAACGTCAGAAGATAAGCGAAGAGATTAGACGTCTTATCCAGACGACACCTTCAAAATAGCCCCCTAGGTCGCTTTTGCGCCAGCATGTGGACGGGTCTTTACGGACCAGCGAATCGCTGTTAAGCTATCAACCGCCCTCGCTTTCGGCCCGACCGGAATAATCTGGGCATTTCTGCCAATCCAGCTCCGCTCAGTAGGAGCATCCTTCTCACTCATCTCTCTAGTAGCCTTCATCCCAGCCATTGAGACGATCATCCTCTCTCCAGTCTGGGGAGGAATCCTGGACTCAACTGGAAAGGGAACGAGAATTCTAGCCCTCTCGTTCCTCGTTCAGGCGGTTGGATTCTCTCTCTTCCCGTTTCTGAAGGACCCTGCACAGTTCGTGTTCATGGTCGCACTGATGGGCTTGTTCTCTTCCAGCTTCATACCCATCTTTGCCGCACTGGCAACAGAGACATCCACCCAGTACGGTCGAGCTATCGGAGAATTCTGGACAGCAGCCTCCCTAGGCTACGCGTCGGCAACACTCATCGGCGGAGTACTATTCCAATTCCTCAATCCGATCTATCTCTACATCCTGGGAGCTCTCTATGGCTACTCCGGACTCCTCGTTGTTTCCTTCCTAACCAAGCAAGGGCTAACTATCGTGAAATCCGTGATCCGCCCGGAGGGATATTGGAATCTTCTCAGACAACGGAATGTCTTGATTCTATGTGGGGTGTCAATTCTCGCACTCGTCTCATCCTCTTCCTTCAACAACTTCTTCACAATATACTTGGTGGATTCTCTCAGCGGATCACGGTTGATGGCCGGTCTTGCAGCTACCGCTACAACGGTTTTTGGAGCAATTGCTTTTCGGATCGTCGGTCCTCTGGATGATAGGTTTGGAAGGAAACCTATGTTCCTCTTGGGAGCCGTGGGGTATATGGCCTATTTTGCAACGATCTACTTCGTCACCAACACCTTGGTAGTGACGATTCTCTGGACGCTTCCGATCTATCCATTGATCCAAGCCTCAGCCGCAGCATTGATGTCAGATTACACGTCGATCGCCGATAGAGGAAAAGGACTGGGCATCTTGGAGTCGGCGATAAGTCTGGGCGGCGGTCTCGGCCCATTGATCGGGGGAGTGATAGCGGACGCGACACAACTCCAGTCCGTCATTCTCTTCGCGTTTGCGGCAGCCCTCGGCTCAGCAGTACTCTCACAACTCTTCCTGAAAGAACAAACTCAACGTTCACAATCTGCACACTCAAGACCAGCCGTCCCGACTCCGATTAAATAGCCCCGATCCAACTCAGCCGTCGCCGGAGAGCCGAGATGGAGCCCGCAGCCCAAGAGAAACGTGGGTTCTTCTCCAAGATTCCTGGTAAACTAAAGTGGCTCATCGTCGCGCTCGTCTTCAACAATATCGCGATAGGCTACCTCCTTGTCTATCTCACAGGCTTCTTCCCCGAGCTGAACATCAGCGCGGGCATCGTAGGACTTCTCCTAGGCCTAGAAGGCGCGATGGTCCTTCTCTCGATTCCCCTTGGAATATTCTCTGACAGAAAGGGGCGAAAGAAGCTCCTCCTGATCGGGAGTGCACTAGTGCCGCCTCCTATCATAATGATCGCCCTTTTTACACTCAACATAGCCCTCCTTGTTGTCGCTGCAATAATTCTAGGAATCGCCGAGTCGGCCGCTCTTTCAACATGGAACGCGATAATCGCTGACCAGACGAACCTAGAGAATCGGGACGTGGCGTTCTCCCTTTCATTCATCCTTGGCAATGGAGGTGTCGCATTCGGGTTCCTACTACCAACATTCATCCCAGCCATCCAATCCCTGACTGGACTGGACTCCATCACCGTCCATCGAGACCTCCTAGTTCTGGTAGGACTGGTCTCAGCCATCACACCTGTCTGGCTATTGCAAATTCTCAAAGGCTACAAGGAAACGCTCAATCCAACAAAACTGATCAGGGGCAAGAATTTCCCGATCCTGCTCAAGTTCTCGGGGATAAACAGCCTCATTGGCCTTGGAGCAGGATTCATCATCCCTCTCATACCAACCTGGCTCTTCCTCAAGTTTGGAACTCCAGACACCTTCAGCGGACCATTACTCTCGCTCTCTAATCTGACAATTGCATTGGCTGCAATTGGAAGTCCGAGGCTCTCAAGCAAGTTCGGCTTGCTCAAAGCAATTGTCGCAACGCAAGGATTCTCGACAGTGTTCATGCTGAGCCTTGCCTTCGTCCCGGACGTCAGACTGGCTGGAGGACTCTACATTATTCGGGCGGCTCTGATGAACATGGCAGGACCCCTAGGCGATTCCTATCTCATGGGGATCATGTCCCAGGACGAGAGGGGATTAGCGAGCGCGATCAACACGGTCGTCTGGAGAATCCCCAATAGCATAACCACGGTGATTGGGGGCTTGATCTTGGCAACGGGAAGATTCGATATTCCATTCTACCTAGCCACAATATTCTACGCGATCTCAATCACATTGTTCTATACCCAATTCAAGAACATACGGCCTCAGAGCTAGCTGATTTTCGCGGCGAAGCATCTTTTTTAGCCACCAGACAACAGGTTAGATTAGAGGCAAAGCATTACGTCCCAAACCCACGCTCCCAGCACGACGATATCACCAAGGGAAATTCTGAAAAAATATGATGTAATTGCTTTCGTAGGTGCCTCCAAGAGCCCTGAGAAGGAGGCCTACACTGTTCCCGCGTACATGAAAGAACACGGTTACACGATTATCCCGGTAAATCCGACTGCTGATCAGATTCTCGGCGAGAAAGCGTACAAGAGCCTCATGGACCTGCCGCCGGACTTGGCAAAAAAGGTCGATATTGTGGACGTCTTTCGTCCCAGCGAAGAACTTCCACAGGTCGCACAGCAGGTGATCGAGATGCGGAGGAAGTATGGTAGACCCTACGCGTTCTGGGCCCAGCTCGGACTCGAAAACGAGGAAGCGAAGAAAATGCTTTCGACGAACAAGGTTCCCTACGTGATGAACGCCTGCCTCAGAGTTGTCCACAAGCTCCTATAGCTTGACCATTATCCTACTAGAACCATTCTACCCAGAGAGTTCCTTTCCTGTTACGAGCTACCTCCCTAGGTTGAAGACTACCCCCTAGAGCGTGAGAGAAAATGGACGAGACGCTGATACTCAACCTCGTAGGAACTTTCGCGTTCGGCTTGAGCGGTGGAATTCTTGGTGTCCGGAAGAAAATGGACTTGTTCGGGGTCCTCGTGCTAGCAGTGGCGACCGGGCTTGGAGGTGGAATAGTGCGGGACCTAATTCTCGGACATACTCCTCCAATAACATTGGTTGATTGGCGGTATCTCGCCGCTGCAGGGGTCGCGGGGCTATTGGTCTTTGTGGACTACCGCCAAATTATCCGATGGAACCGCTTCGTTACCGCGTTCGATGCAGCAGGTCTGGCCATCTTCACAGTCACGGGCACAACCATAGCTCTCGCGGCTGGGCTAGGCCCGGTGCCGGCCGCGTTGCTAGGAATGCTCACAGGCATTGGTGGAGGAGCTCTAAGAGATGTACTCGCTGCGGAAGTGCCGCTCGTGTTGAGAAGCGAGATCTACGCCGTCGCTTCGCTGCTGGGCGCAATCATAATCACCCTGGCAAATCAAGCCCAAGTTCTCGGGACGGCAGTCGAAATTATAGCTGCGCTGGCAACATTCGCTCTTCGAATGGTCAGCGTTTGGAGGGGCTGGAAGATTCCAATCGCCCACCCGGGAACACGATAGAACTTAGCCCTATCTAATCTAGATTACTTCGATGTTGTCAGCGAGGATACCTAGTTTCAAGAGTTCGTTCTTGGCTTGATCTCGATGGTCCCCATGGAGGATAATACGTCCGTTTTCTACGTCGCCGCTGGTTCCCAGGCTCTGCTTCAACCGGTGCGCAAGTCCAGGCAGGTCGATGCTATCTCGGATCAGATCGTGTGGCTGAACAACGGTCACGAGCCTTCCTGTATGATGTGTCTCGAGCTGGATGATAAAATGGGCGGATTCCCGATCAAGATGCCTCAGGATGTCGCGGAACTCGAAATCTTCAACTTCCTTTGACAAGGACGTCTCCTTTGTTGAGGGTGGGTCGGGTCTCTTTTACCTTCCGGGCAGAGCTGTCGCGATCCTGGTTCCGAATAGAACTGTTAATTGTCAACAAGTTTCATAGTGGACCCGCATGGCATTTGGGGCCCGACATATTGAACGAGAGTTTAGATGACGATCCCTGGCTTGGGACCCTAGAACGTTTCCCTACGGTCTACCACGCTCGGGCTTCGTGGCTTTATGATATCAACACTGAGAGTTTGCAGAAGGCAATCTTCGCAGGCCTCCATTCCCTCGCTCAGGGGAAAAAATCTCTAGAAATCACGGTCGCGGATATTCCCGGTTACCAGTCCGGGGGAGTCGTGTTCAAGTTTGGAGTCGGTAACAAGGACGGGTTCGACATCCTCGATGAAAATGAGGTGAAGAGGGTAATTCAACGGATAGAGGAGAAAGGAACGTTCGATACTTTGGATCTAGTCTTTCATCTCCACTACTCTGTCGATGATGGTAAGAGACACAAGGTCCACCAAGACCAGTACCTAGCGAGGCTAACCTTCCAGCCCGGCCGGGTAGAACTTCTGCTTCATCATCTGAAAGGAGTTAGAAGGATTAGCCCCGATGAACTAGTCCGGATACTCCTCTCAGCCACTAACCACGAATTGAGTCGAAACAAATACTCTGAATTGGAACTAGAAAGCCTAAGCAGCACTTAGTTGACAATGGGCAGGAATCTGTCTTCGCTGACTGAGGAGCTGAGCTGGCCGAATATTGGCAGCTGGTATCCGCAGTTTGTGCATCTGTTCTTTTCGTCGAGGTTCCATCCGGTGATGTCGAATCCGTATCTTTTGATTGCTATGTTCTTGCATTCCGGGCAGTACGTATGCTCCCACGGATGACCTGGGACGTTCCCAACATAGACGTATCGCAGCCCCTCTTCTCTAGCTACTCTACAGTGCTCTTCAAGAGTTTTCACCGGAGTACTTGGTAAGTGCATGAGCTTGTAGTCCGG
>VBBR01000070.1 GCA_005881615.1 Candidatus Bathyarchaeota archaeon | reverse complement strand
AGGCGAGACCAGGTGATTCTTCTCAAGAGCACGGATATGATGTTCAGCAACTCGATAGTGGACGTCGAGAGCCTCGGCCAACTGGTTCACGTTCTTAGGCCCCTCCCGTAACAGGTTGACAATCCTGCCACGGTTCGGTCCTCCTCGAGAGCCTGCGAGAACGTACCATAGAAGACGTCTCCAGGAGGTTTCTGATGGGGAGAGAACCCTGGCCAACTCCAAGACTCCTGACGTGTCTGAATGAACATCCCGATACAAGGGCAATAAGACTTGCAGAAGACAGGATGGTCTCCATGCTAATAGGAGCTGGTCAGGATTAGGTCAGGATCTCATTATCATTTCACACCCTCCTCAAGCGAGCGCAGTGCGCTGGGAATGGCGTGACAGGCTCACGCGGCACTAAGGTGGCGACTCCGTACTTCTCACTAGACTGCTTTGTACAGATTGATCCAACCTTAGTAGACCAAGTCCCATTAATCGTGGTGTGCCAACCAGCGCTGAGCAGTAGAGCGGAGGGCTGAATGCATACTGAGCTAAGAAAGATGCGTCGCATAGCCGGAGGGCTCTGGAATTGAAACAATGTGTTCATTGCGGAACGGTCAACTTGGACGAGGACACTCTTTGCGGAGTCTGTGGAAGAAGCCTTGAAGGGGTTCAGAGCAATGCGGTCTTGAAGAACTCAAGTTCATCGCTCAAGCCGACTCCCCGCAAACGAAAAACCAAGGTATTGATCATGCTTTTCGGGGTCTTGGTCGCCACTACGGTCTTCGGCCTCGCCCTCTTCCTACTAGCTAGCTCTCCTTGGCGCGCCGCTGGCTTCGCGGTCATGATGACAGGGCTTATTCTCATAATCGTTGTTTTCCTCCACTTCGGACAGGAGTACGAGAAAGAACAAAGTCGTACAATTGACTCTCATGGTTCGCACGGGGGCTTTGGACCTAGACGAATTAAGAATAATACTGAAAGGTCAAAAGGTAAAGTCGAAAGCATCGAAGCTTCAAGTTGAAGATTACTAACGTTGACGTCTACCAGCTAGGCCAACCTTCCTCACAAGGAAGCGCAACTTGGGCAGGAAACTCCATCCTTCTAAAGCTCACCACTTCCGACGGCACTATCGGCTACGGAGAAGCGGTTCCTACTCTTAGAGTCCAACCGGTGATCCAATCTCTGCACGAGGTCGCCCGGGTGTTCAAGGGAAAAGATCCGTTGGACATGGAGCTGAACATTCACGAATGGCACAAGCACGACTTCTACCTCCCCGTCTCCTTCGAATCGACGACAGCCCTTAGCGCATTCGACATCGCCTGCTGGGACATTGCGGGGAAACACTTTGGTGCTCCGATTCACCAGCTAATCGGAGGTAGTTTTAGGAGTAGCGTCCGGGTCTACGCGAACGGATGGTATGACAAGTGCGTCACGCCTGAACAGTTTGGCGAACGGGCCAAGAAATTCGCAGCGATGGGATACACTGCTCTCAAGTTTGATCCCTTCGGGGCACATTACGATTCCATTGATGCGAAGGGATTGGAAACGGCTTACGCGCGAGTAAAGGCCGTCAAGGACGCAACAGCCAGCAAGGTCCAGCTGCTGATAGAACATCATGGAAGGTTTGACCCCAACGCGGCCATTACAATCGCGAAGAAGCTCGGCGAGTTCGATCCGTTATTCATAGAGGAGCCTGTCCATCCAGATAATCTCGAAGGGCTTCGAAAATACCGAGATGCAACAGACGCTAGAGTCGCCTTGGGCGAACGGATACTTACCAAGGAACAAGCGGCCTTCCTCCTCGCGAACAATCTGACGGACTATCTCCAAATAGACATTACAAACATCGGCGGGGTTACGGTAGCTCGCAAAGTAGCCGCTATGGCAGAAGCATATGGGGTAGAGATGGCTTTTCACAACGCATTCGGACCCATCCAGAACGCGGTAACCATACAGCTCGACGCCGCGCTTCCCAACTTTCTCATTCAAGAGTCATTCTACGACTGCTTCCCAGCCTGGAAGAGACAGTTGGTAAGAGACCAGTCAAAGGTCGAGAATGGTCAGACGAAGGTTCCGACCCGACCTGGGATTGGCGTGGAAGTGGACGAGAAGGTCTTAGAAGAGCATAGGGCTAAAGGCCAGGAATACTTCAACCCCGACGAGCCTGTCTGGGTCGTCAAAGACACGTGGAAGGATTAGCCTGGAACGATGATACGGGTCCGCGCGCGGACTCAGCATAGACGCGGGCTAGACAAGCTTCACCGTGACGTTCTTCACGCAATGAACGCAGCCCTCGCTGCAGCCGACCCGACGAGGATCATCAGGAAAAACCTGAAACTCATTGGATCCGTACTCCATGTTGGCAATCTCCAGTATCCGCTCAAAGACTATCGACGAATCCTGGTCATTGGCGGAGGAAAAGCTTCGGGCTACATGGCTGAGGAGATCGAGAAACTACTCGGGGATTGGATTACGAGCGGACTGGTGATAATTCCAGATTATCTGCGGCCGACGCCTCGAAGTCGTCGAATAAGATATCACCCAGCGACCCATCCGATACCGACCCGCAAGGGAGTGGAGGGTGTTCTAGCAATGCTACGCTTAGTCGATAATGTTTCACGAGACGATCTGGTCATCGTCCTGGTCTCAGGAGGAGGTTCAGCCCTTATGCCCTTACCAGTTGAAGGAATGAACTTGGACGACGAGGCAAAGGTCACATCATTACTGCTAAAATCAGGGGCTAGCATCGAGGAGGTCAACACTGTACGAAAACATCTTTCCCAAGTAAAAGGAGGCAGGCTTGCAGAGAGACTTTACCCGGCGACTGTATTGACTCTGATTATCTCGGATGTGGTGGGCGACAAAATTGATGCCATAGCCTCAGGCCCGACGGCTCCAGACCCAACGACCTACCACGATGTTGAGCTAGTTCTCAAGAAATATGATCTCTGGTTCCAGATTCCAGAGAACGCTCGAAGAATCATCACTCTTGGCCTCTCGGGATCGATACCTGAGACCCCGAAACAGAAAGACAAAGTCTTCAGGCGCGTACAGAACGTGATAGTCGGCAACAATCGGGCATCTTGTCTCGCCGCGGCGTCAGCAATGACGAAAGCGGGCTACAGGACCCAGGTGTTGTCGATCCAGATTACCGGTGAAGCTCGGGAAGTTGGCCGAATCTTCGGTTCGATCGTGAGAGACATCCGGGATAATTCGCTACCTTTCGCACCTCCAGCGGCTTTGATCGCAGGCGGCGAATCAACTGTGACCATCCGAGGAAAAGGTAAGGGAGGCAGGAATCAAGAGCTGGCTCTTGCAGCGGCAGTGAAGATTAGTGGTTCATATGGGGTTGTCGTTGGTTCGTTTGCGACCGACGGAATTGAAGGTCGGACGAATGCGGCTGGCGCAGTGGTTGATGGATCAACAATCACGCGGGGTCTAGGGCTTCGAATGGACCCTGAAGAATTCCTCAGAAACAATGACTCCTATCGCTATTTTTCGAAACTAAAGGACCTGGTAATAACGGGTCCGACAGGAACGAATGTAAACGACATCGCGATCCTTGCTGCGGACCGCCGGTAACTCTCTGGTTCTACTTCGACTTGTATGGGAAGAGATACGATAGGCCGGGTTTATCGTTCCAGTCGACGTAGCACGTTTTCAATT
>VBBR01000008.1:3427-27365 GCA_005881615.1 Candidatus Bathyarchaeota archaeon | reverse complement strand
AACACAGCCCTACCCGACACTGACCTCAGCAGGCCCGATAATCGGGGCCCTCGTTGTTATCTCCGCTCTACTGGCCTAGCTGGAAGCTTCACTAGGAATATTCGACCGCTCATTGGCAGCTTCATTCTTAGCGTTCTGACCCCTATCGCATATCTGGGAGTCGTCAGCTATGCTGTCACCAACTCCTGCAACGGCCAATCGAACTGTCTCAGCGGACCGTTTGGCACAGAGACTGTTTTTGGAATCACGCTCAACTGGGGCTTCCAGATGGGCTTCTACCTCTACCTTGTCGCTGGAACTCTGACGCTAGTCGGACTGGGTTTCCATCGAATCTTCCACAAGACTATCTCCACAACTCAGAAATCATCACGCCAACCTTCCAACTCCACGAGCTAAGCCCAAGCTCCGGGACCGGTCTTGAACTAAAGGGCAAGTCCTGAATGAAGAAAAAAGCTCGCTCCCTCGACCTGGCGCTAATCCATTGTCTGCGAAACATCCAGACGCCCAAGAACTAGTGTTCTTAGGTACGGGTGGTGCAGATTGCACTCCCCGCGTAGGATGCTTATGCGAGATATGCGCGGAAGCACGTCAAAAAAAGGGACGATATGCACGCAACGGACCCAGTGTTTTCTTCACTGGTGCTGATTTGCTGTTTGACACTCCGGAAGATGTCGCCCACAGTTTAGAGAGGGAGGAGCTTCATCACGTGTCCAATCTCGTCTATAGTCACTGGCATCCCGATCATACAATGGGTCGTCGGGTTCTAGAACAGCTCAATCTGAATCTTCGAAAGAGAACGAAAACGACCACCGACGTTTGGCTACCGTCTTGGGTCCGCGATGACTTCCGAAAAAGGCTGGGCCTAGAGGAGCATTTCCAGTTCTTTGAGAAAATGGAAATCGTAAAGATCCACGAGCTTGCTGAAGGAGAAGCAGTCAAGCTCGGCGATGCAACGGTGAAGGCGTTTCGTATGACCCAGCCCGGACTTGCATCATACTTAATGCAACAAGGTGGGAAACGAGTGGTACTCGCCCTTGATGAGATCAAAGACTGGAATCCTGGAGGCGAGCTGCTAGAGCCGGACGTGTTGGTTCTTGAGACTGGCTGGTTCGAACATGACAAGCAAGGAGAGCGAATAATCCCGACCGGGCACTGGATTCGCCGGTCAGAAGCCTCCTTCGAAGAGACGTTGGACTTGATTCAGAAGATCAACCCGCGGCTCGCTATTGCGACGCATATTGAAGAGTTGAATGGCCGCTCCTACGCTGACTATTTTGAACTTGAGAAGACGTACAAGAAATACCGATTGCGTTTTGCCTACGATGGGTTTCGAGTTTCAATTTGATGAGAAGCCCCGGACCGTTAATCCGGGAACAAGCAAGAGCCGAGAGAAATAATGGAACCTTAACATAACGCCCGCCAGTTCGAGGATGCCATGTCCGGACAGAGGACTCTCTCCCTTGAGATGAGAGAGTTTGACCCCACCGACTATCAAAGACTCTTGGAAATCTACAACGCAAACTATCCGGAGTACACTCGCAGCATTAACGAATGGCGCTCTAGAGATGAAAGCGTGGACAGGTCGAAGTATCATCTGCAAAGATACGCGTTTCTCGAGAACAACGCCGTAGTCGGATTTGGTGATGTGTCCCATGTCACGGACATGTTTCATCCACGGAAATTCTGGATTAACATCTTTGTCGATCCACCTGTACGGGGAAGAGGAATTGGGAGCGCAATCTATGCGAAGCTGAATGGGGAGCTCGGGAAGCTGAATGCCATCGCGGCCTGGGCTGGAAGCACCGAGAAGCTGCCTCGGCTCACAGAGTTCTATCAGAGGCGAGGTTTCTAGGAGAAAATGAAAGCCTGGGAATCACGGCTCGATGTGCTGACGATAGATTTGGAGAAATTCCAAGATTACACCGAGAAAGTGTTACGGCAAGGAATTACGATTACGAACCTCGCACAAGAGCGCAAGAATGGTCCTGATTCGCTGAAGAGTCTCCACGAGCTCGTCCAGCTAATCTCAGCCGACATGCCCAGTCCAGCAGCCTTTACACCAGTCTCGTATGAGCAGTGGGAGGCGTTTGAACTCAAGAACCCGAGTCTCTTGCCCGAGGCATACATGATAGCAAAGGACGGTCCCAAGTATGTTGGACTGAGCACTGTCTGGCGTCTCGATAAGGAGCCTAGAGGCCTCGTCCAGGGAAACACTGGTGTTAGACGAGAATATCGTGGCAGGGGTATAGCGGTCGCGTTGAAGTTGAAAGTCATCGATTTCGCAAGACGGAATGGCTACAGAAAGTTGAAGACATGGAACGCGTCCAATAATGCCCCGATGCTGGCGGTCAACACGAAGCTGGGCTTCAAACGGGAAGTTGGCTGGATAACCTTAGAAAAAGCCCTCGCCTGATATACTGCCTCGCAGCGCTCCAAGAGCCCATTTCTCACGCCCTTCGTACTCTTGAGAGTAGTTCAGGTGTCAAGAGGAAACAAGTCACTTCGGGGCTGGGGCTCTGGTAACGACCGACAAATTGGCTAACCCCGTCTGCCTTGTATGGAATATTGAGGCAGGGAATGCAAGACTTGGCAACTTGGGAAGAGCCGCGAGAGCTGGACACTGACAACGAGGCAGTCGTCAGCCTCTACGATGGCATCAAGAAAATACTGGAAAAGCAGCCGAAACCAAAGGCCAAGCAAAACTCGGCCATCCCTAGAGAAGCAAGACACATCTTACGCTGTGGCCGAATTCTGAAAGTCGACATCGAACGGAAACTCGTCATCATTACGGTAATGAAGACAGACGGCGAACTTCACCAGCTTCGAATAGAAGCCAACCAAGACTGACTGAAGACCATCTGATCCAGGGTCCTTACAAGATCCGCGTCAAACGTCGATTCTTGCACGATATTCCCCGAAAGCCTCTCTCAAGACGTCGCTGATCTCGCCCACGGTACAATTGGCTCGGACGGCACTCAAGATGTCACCTACGAGATTCTTTTGATGCTTCGCGGACGTGGAGAGACGTCTAAGGGCATTTTGGGCCTTGATTGTGTTTCTCGATGCTTTCATCTTTTTCAATTGTCTGATCTGGGCTCTCTCGAGTTTGGGGTCGATGCGCTGGATCTTTGGCTCGTTACTCCCCTCGGTAAATCTGTTAACTCCTACGATAATCGTTCTGCCTTCGTCGACAGATTTCTGGAATCTGTACGCACTCTCCTGTATCTCGCGATGGACGAATCCTGATTCTATCGCCTTTCTTGCTCCGCCTAGATCTTCCACTTTCTCTAAGAGATCTGTTGCCTTGGCCTCAAGGTTTCTCGTCAAGTATTCCAGATAGTGGCTTCCAGCTAGGGGATCAGCTGTTTTTGTGACTCCAGATTCGTGCGCGATGATCTGTTGGGTCCGTAGCGCAATTCGCACAGACTCTTCAGTGGGTAGGGATAGTGCTTCGTCTCTGGAATTTGTGTGGAGAGATTGTGTTCCGCCGAGGACCCCTGCGAGGGCTTGGATTGCGACTCGGACAATGTTGTTGTCAGGTTGCTGTGCAGTCAACGTCTCACCGCTCGTCTGGGTGTGAAACCGTAGCTTGCACGATTCGGGGTCTCGGGCTTTGAAATGGTCCCTCATTATGTTGGCCCAGATTCTGCGCGCCGCTCTGAATTTCGCGATCTCCTCTAAGAAGTCGTTCCGGCAGGCAAAGAAGAAGGACAGTTGGGGAGCGAACTGGTCGATCTTGAGTCCTCGGTCAAGAGCCGCCTTCACATATTCGATTGCGTTTGCAAAGCAGAAACCCAGTTCCTGAATCGCATTCGACCCTGACTCGCGGATGTGGTAGCCGCTGATACTGATAGGGTGCCAGTGGGGCATTTTGTGAGCGCAGTACTCGATGAGATCGACTGAGAGTCTCAGCGAGGATTCTGGAGGATAGATGTACGTGTTCCTCGCGATGTATTCTTTCAGAATATCATTCTGTGTCGTTCCCCTCAACTTGTTCTGAGGGATCCCTTGTTCCATTCCAACGGCGACGTAGAGAGAAAGCAGAATGGGCGCGGTAGCGTTGATTGTCATGCTGGTGCTTACCTTTCCAAGGTCGATTCCCTCGAAGAGACGTCTCATGTCATGGACGCTGCTGATCGCAACTCCTACCCTGCCAACTTCCCCTGCTGCCCTAGGATGGTCCGAATCGAGGCCGAGCTGTGTTGGAAGGTCAAACGCTGTGCTGAGCCCGGTCTCGCCGTGAGATATCAGATACTTGAAACGCCGATTGGTTTCTTGAGCCGAACCAAACCCCGTGTACTGGCGCATTGTCCACAGCCGGTCCCGATACATTCCATCGTAGATGCCCCGCGTATACGGGAATTGGCCCGGCCTTCCCATTGACTTTGACCAGCTGGATGGAACATCGTTTTTCTCGTAGAACTTCTTGACTGGTATCCCAGAGTCCGTTGTTACAGGCTCGGTCAAGCTTTCGCTCCCATCTTTGCAATAATTCCCACAAGTTTCGACGCAGCTGTCTCCGGGTCCAGTTCAAGTTTGACAACTCTTCCAACCAGCGCGTCGAGTTCTTTCTGATCTCTAAGACGCTCGACTGTTTGATCATGGAAATCTGAGAATGCTGCATCTACCAACTCAGACTCGATTCTCTTTCTCAATCTCTTCTCTCTGAGACCCCCCGCTTCCAGGTGTTTTCGGAATTTTTCGAGCGAATCCACGACTGCAGGTATGCCTGTTCCTTTGACTGCGATGGTCTTCTGAACCGGTGGCCTCCATCCATCTCTCTCTTGCAAACCGCTTGCGATGTTGTAGATAGTCTTGGCAGGGTTGACCAAGTCTGCTTTGTTGATGACGAACAAGTCACCAATCTCTGCGAAGCCCGCTTTGAACGCCTGGACCTCGTCGCCCAATTGGGGCATCAATACAACGACTGTGGCATCGACCGTAGTAGCGATTTGGACCTCCGTCTGACCAGCTCCCACTGTCTCGACGATAATGATGTCCATCCCGGCCGCGTCCAGAACCCGAATCGTATTTCTCGCGGCGCGAGCAAGTCCTCCCAGGTCGCCTCGAGAGGCCATGCTCCGAATGTAGACCTTCTTCTCTAGGCTGTGGTCCATCATCCGCACCCGGTCCCCCAACAACGCGCCGCCAGTGAACGCGCTGGACGGGTCGATCGCCAAAACTCCGACGCTACGTTCCCTCTTACGATACTCTTCGATTATCTTATCGACAAGAGTACTCTTGCCCGTACCGGACGGACCCGTAACGCCAATAGTAAACGCTCGGCCCGTACGCGGGTACAATTCTCGAATGAGCTTCCGGCTCGGCTCCCCACCTGCTTCGACCAACGAGATCGCCTTGGCAACCGCTCTATGGTCTCCTTTGAGAACCTTAGAAGATAGCTCCCGAGCCAAGTGAAATTCTCGGCTCCGTTCTCGCCTCAAGAGCGTATTTCAAGATTCGGCGACGAATAGCTCGGGATAATGGAAAAATAGCGACCCCCCAGGCATCTTCTACTGTTTCGTGATCGTGTTTTGGCAAAAGGTTACTGGAAGAAGGTTCTAGACGAGATCAAGCAGGAACGAAAGGCTCCACCGACCACATTTGACAAGAAGCAACTTGCAAAGACCAAGCAGGAGAGGCTCCGATGGGAGAACAAGACGCTCAAGCCATGGACCCGCGGTAGCCCTGAACAGAAACGGGAATTCCGAAATTTGTCGGATGTTCCTGTGAAAAGAGTCTACACTCCGGAAGACGTGTCGTATCTAAACCAGTCCGAACAGATTGGGTTACCGGGCGAGTATCCCTATGTCCGTGGCGTGTACCCGACCATGTACCGTGGACGGCCATGGACGATGCGCATGTTCTCAGGCTTCGGAACTCCTGAAGACACTAACAAGCGTCTACACTATTTGCTGGAGCACGGTGAGACGGGCCTCAGCATCGCTTTCGATATGCCAACGCTGTACGGGTATGATCCCGATAGTCCTCGGGCTGAGGGTGAAGTGGGTCGTTGCGGGGTATCGGTGGGGTCTTTGAAAGACATGGAGATCATTCTCGAAGGCATACCGCTGGAAAGAGTCAGTACTAGTATGACGATCAACGCGCCAGCATCCGTTCTAACCGCGATGTATGTTGGTGTCGCTGAGAGACAGGGCCTGAAACCGAAAGAACTACGCGGGACTGTCCAAGCGGATATTCTGAAAGAGTACATCGCTCAGAAAGAATGGGCGTTCCCACCTGAGGCTCATCTCCGGATCATCCGGGACATGATGGTGTATTGTACGAAAGAGATGCCTCAGTGGAACTACATCAGCATTAGCGGCTACCATATTAGGGAAGCAGGGTCCAGCGCAGTCCAGGAACTAGCCTTCACTCTTGCTGATGGTTTCGCGTATGTGGATCTTGGGCTTGGAGCAGGATTGAAGGTGGAGGATTTCGCGCCTCGCCTCTCATTCTTCTTCAACTGCGGAATGGACTTTTTCGAAGAGGTCGCCAAGTTTCGTGCCGCCAGACGAATCTGGGCCCGGGTATTGAAGGACAAATACAACGTCAAAGACTCTAGATCGCTATTGTTGAGAACGCACGCCCAGAACTCGGGCGCGTCTCTAACGTGGCAGCAGCCTCTCAACAATATTGTCCGAACAACTATCGAAGCACTGGCGACGGTGCTCGGTGGGACCCAGTCGCTTCACACCAACTCTTACGATGAGGCTTGGGCGTTGCCATCGGAGGCGGCGGCTACTGTTGCGCTCCGCACCCAGCAGATTATCGCGGAAGAGACCGGCGTTGCTGACACGATCGATCCGTTAGCTGGATCGTACTATCTAGAATGGCTGACTGATGAAATGGAAGAACGCGCGTTTCAGTACTTTGATAGGATAGAGCGGGCGGGCGGTTTGCTGGACGCGATCAAGACCGGTTTCATACAGCGCGAGATCGCTGAGAACTCCTATCGTTACCAGCAGGAACTGGAAAAAGGGGAACGGATTGTCGTTGGCGTGAACAAGTACCAGATCGAAGAGAAGAAACCCATCGATACTTTGAAGATCAACGAAGAGGCTCAACGGCGCCAGATTGCAAGGATCAACATGGTGCGGGAAACGCGGGACAACAAAAAGGTCGAGCAAGCCTTGGATGAGCTGCGGAAGGGGTTCGAGGATGAGAAAGCGAATTCGATGTATCCACTTGTCAAGGCAGTCAGAGCTTACGCTACGCTGGGGGAGATCATGGACGTGGGACGGAAGGTTTTCGGGGGCTACAAAGAACCACCGATTCTCTGATCAAGGGGACCCCGGCAACGAAGAAGATAGCTACGTCGACGCCAACTCGGATTAACTATGAGGTCAAGGAGCTAAGCTCTACCACTTGGCCTGATTTCGAGAAGTTCTTCGCGAAACACAATGGAGTTCAGGGTGGTTGCTGGTGCACCTTCTACCACCATCAGGAAGGCCGTTTATTGAAAGAAGGCTTGGAGCGGAAAGACGCGATCGCGCTGAATAGAAAACAGAAGAAGGCTCTGGTCAAACGTGACCGTTCTCACGGAATCCTCGTATACGCAGGCGACCAAGCCGTCGGATGGTGCCAGTATGGTCCAAAAGAGGAATTGCCCCGGATAGATTCAGGCCGCAATTACAGCAAACTGGACCTACCGCCAGACCAGGACAGGAAACTCTGGCGTCTCACCTGCTTCTTCGTGGACAGAGACTTCAGGAAAAAGGGGGTGGCGAGAGTTGCGTTGAAGGCCGCGCTGGACTCGATCCAAAGGCAGGGTGGAGGAATCGTAGAGGCATACCCGCCCACCTCCAAGGAAGGAGGATCATGGTCTCTATGGTTTGGTACTGTTGCAATGTTCGAGAGAGAAGGCTTCAAAGCCCATGCTAAATTGGGCGAGAAACACTTGCTCATGCGCAAGGCTCTCGCGTAAAGTGCTCAAGTTGACAAGAGAGAACTTGAGGTTTCGAAAAAATGCTAAGCCCTGGAAGACGATAGAGAGCAAAGAGATCGCATCGCTCGGTGACCTTAAGCTTCACAGGGACCGAATTCGGTCCAAGACCGGGTTCGAAATGATCCATCCTCGACTATTGGTCGACGATTTCTCGATCATCGTTCCGGTTCTTGGCGGTGACAAGCTCGTGATGATCTGGAACTATCGCCACGCTATTCAGGGCTGGGAACTCGAACTGCCAGCAGGCCACATTGAGAATGGTGAGAGCCCGGAGGCATGTGCTAGGCGGGAGCTAGAAGAGGAGACAGGATACTTTGCTAGTTCTTGGAAGAGGCTTGGATGGTTTCATCCATCGCCCGGATTATCCTCGCAGAGAGCCTTCGCGTTTGTTGCGCGGAGCCTGAAGAGGGGAGTGTTGCATCGGGAGCCGTACGAGTTCGGCATGGAGGTTAGGACCCTCGGACTACGGGACGCTTACAACCGGTTATGGCGTGGTGAGATTGTTCATTCGCCGACAGCGTCTGCTCTGGGAATAGCCCAGCCTGGGATTTTACCCGCTAAGAAGGCTACTGTTTCGCGCCGCAGTTAGTGCAGAAGGAATTGCCCGGAGCCAAGGGCATACCGCAAGAGCGACATTTCCCGGTCGCTGTCGCCGATGTCTGCGCAGGGATTGGTGCTGGAGTCGGGTTGTACTGGAGGGTCGGCGGAGCCGTTGGAGCATACTGGGTCTGTGATTGGAGAACCGGAGCGGCTCGCATTGTCGGCTGCGTGTTCATCGCGGGCATGTAGGTTTGAACAGTTCCTTTGCCGAAGAATACTTTGACATGGGACCTGGTGAGATAGATGATCATGATGATCCAGAAGACCAATGCATATCCGGCCTGGTACACACCGGTAAATGCGACGTAGGCTGCGCCAAGGATAGATAGTACGGTAAAGATCATTCCGAGACTCCACGCCCAGCCTTTTCCATGGAGAAATCCCACTCCAGTCGCGAGCCAGATCAGACTGAAGAAGAGAAAGACCCCACCAATAACAACTCCCACAGTGCCGATTAGAGTCCCGATTGTTGGGAGAGTTGAGAATAGAGCAGCTATACCGATGATCGCGAGGCTGACGAGGAATCCGAGAACGCCGATTAGGATCTGGATTATTGCCAGAAATGTAATGCCGATTGGCCGCGACGGCTTCTGCATCATGGCAGAAAAGATGTCTTTACCGTCGAGATGTTAAGCCGACTGTTACTCGTCTCTAACTTAGCTAGGGAGTTGAAGAACCCGTGGGCGGAGGCTGCATCCCACCTGCCATGGCAGGACCTCTTCCAAAGAAAGCCTTGACATGCGGTCTCATCAGATAGTAGATTATCAAGAATCCAATTATTAAGCCAACGATGCTAGAATAGCCGCCGAAGCCAATCTGTACTACGTCGAGAATTATCCCCACTACGCTCACTATGATACCGAGAGTCCACGCCCAGCCTTTTCCACTGAAGAATCCAATTCCAACGGCAAGGTAGAGAATTCCCAAAATTAGGACAACCCCGCCGAGGGCTAGCAACAGCGCCGAGATGGTCCCAACACCAAGCGATGAAAGTCCGGGATACCCCGAGGTCGCAATAGCGTTCGCTATAGCAGCATCTGTGACCAAGGTCCCTAAGAGAAGCCCTAGGCCTATGAGCGCCACTCCGCTGAGCAAACCGCCTAAGGCTCCAAGAATGGCGAGTACTCCTAGAATAGTGACTCCGGTCGGTCGCTTCGGTTTCGGTTGCATGGCTGTCATAGATTCGCTCCGCAGCTAGGACATCGCGTCGCTCCGGCTGGGATGCTTGCTCCGCAGTTCTTGCATGTCATGCCCATCGAGCCCATTGGGGCTGAGCCCATTGGCATAGAGGAGCTCATCATTGGAGGGGGCATTGCTCCTGCGGCCATCGATGGTTTGTAGACTAGCGCTAGTATCGCGCCGATGAAGGCCAGAAGGGACCCTATGCCGAAGCCCCAAGCAGCGGGAAAGGCAATTATCGATAGTACGAGGATGATCACTCCCCACATTGTGTGACTCTGCGGCTTCTGATACAGCATTATAGCCCCTAAGAGGACGATCAATCCCATGATAACGCCGATGACGCCGAAGACCGCTCCAGCGCTACCGAAAACAAATGAGAACCCAATCGCAAAGGCGACTCCTCCGAGAATTATGAGTATCCCACCAATTAACGAGAGGACGAAAGCTGCGGTTGGTTTATCGGCCATGTCGCGTCGTGCCATGCCTCAGTGTTACGCTATATAACACATTACATTATCGCCGAGTTTGGGCGATTATCACCGGTTTTAGGGAGCTTTCCGAGTTTTGAAGCTGTTTGGCTATTGGTCTGATCGGAGGTTTAGGGTCGATGCCTATGTTTTGTGAAAGGCGCGCGCGAAGATTGGCCGCCCTGAGGGTTGAGAGTAGTTAGCAGAAAAGGAGGGTTAAGAGAAAAAAATAGTTTACAGAAAAGAGAATGAGCCAGTTCTGAGACTTTCCTGTATTCAGCTATCTAGCCCCAGGATAAGTTGGGTCTCGCATTTCAGACCCGAGCTGAACTGAAGGCGATTTCCCAGGGAGTTGCAAGACAATCTTCTTTCTGACCCAGAGGAGGTATACAATGAAAGCTACTCCCAAGAGACTCGTTCCTATCCGTCCCAAGAAGAGGTCGAGGATGAAGTCGAAGAAGAGGGCGAAGAAGCATAGTGCGCCGGTCATGAGGCCGAGTTTCTGGAGATCGCTGAATCCTCTCCGGGCCCAGCGGGTAAGCAGTCTTTCGTAACCGAGAACCATGAAGGCTCCAATAATCATGGTCCCCGCAGCGATCGGTATCAATGCGCTGTTGAAAAAGAAGAAGAATACTGCTGGTACTGAGAATCCGAGAGGGACGAGGATTTTCCAGGATAGCTTGAGATTTCGTTGTGCTGGAGAAACGTTTGGGATCCGCTTCGCAAACCAGCCGAGAGCGACGACCGCTGCGATGCAACCCGCTATGGCAAATACCCCGGGGTCGTAGGGGAACGCGAAGAAGCCGAGAACTATTGCGAGAACCAATAGGCCATGAAAGAGAACTCGCATCTTTGACGAGAGCCAGATCCGAGTCTTAGATTGTGGAAATGTTAGCTCAACGAGGAAGATCGGGATGGTGATGCTGAAGATCGCATGGTAGATTGCGAGCCATTCCGCCCATACCCAGTTTGTCCCAAGCCAGCGCCCATAAGTCCCGAGGACCCCGAGATCTTTCCATGCTGGGTTGAAGAAGCTGCGGACCATTATTCCCTCCTCGATTATTCCGTAGGCGGCGCCTAGGATCAGGATTGACCGCCAGCCTCTCTGCCATCGCCTAGCATAGTCTCGGACCAGTAGGGCACCGCTTCCGTAAAGACAGGCGAGGAGAAGGGTGACCGCGGGATTAAGGAATGCTAGGGGAGGAGTCGATCCTGAAAGCCCCTCCCCAATTAGAGGGGAGAGAAAGAAAAGTAGCAGAATCGGTTTCCGATAGTCTTTCGTCAGATTTGCAGTTGCCAGTATAGTGCCCTTTGAAAAGGGTCAGGATGAGACGAAAAAAGGGAGTTTGATACTCCGCGCTAGGCTAGCGCGTAACTGGGAACGCGAGCGTGCGTTGGTTTACCTTTTGCTCCAGAGGCCTATGACGTTGCCGTGCGGGTCGCCGATGGTGCCCCAGTAGCCCATTCCGCCGCCGATGGACTTCCGTTTCTTCAGTATTCGTCCGCCGAGACTCTTTGCCTTCTGTTGTGTTGCTGGTATGGTGTCCACGTTGACGTAGAATGTTGTTGAGCCGGGTTTGACTTTCTTGCCGAGCATGAAGCCGCCGCCGACGCCTTTCTGCGTGGTCTTGAACATTGCATAGCCGTCGCCGAACATTTCGAATTTCCAGCCGAAGAGTTTGGAGTAAAACTTCTTTGTCGCCATTAGATCCTTTGATATCAGTTCAATGTGGCCGATTTCCTTTGGCATAGTAGCTCTGTATAGCCAGATATTAGTTTAAAAGTTCTCACACGAAGCTCAAAACGCCCCGTTTTGATGTATCGGCCACTCAGGCCGAGGTTAGACGATCTAGAAACAGACGTTTGAAGCCTCTAGAATCGACATTCTTGCAAATCATCGCTTTTTCGCCTAGCATCTCGCTCGGCGGTAGCTGCTCGCGTCTGTCCGCAACAGTCATGCCCGTGGTGGTTTCGCCTTTCGTCTCCACATGGACTTTGTAGTCTGCAAATTCGAAGAGTGATGGCTTGATTCGGGTGGCGACCGTCATTGGATCGTGTAACGCGAATATTCTGTGCCGATGTATGTTCTTATTGAGGATGGCGGCCGCGAAAGCTGCAACCCTGCCCTTGCCCCTCTTGATACCGGCATAGTCCGCCAAAGTCAATTGATTCTTGGGGATCATTGTCACGTCGAGGCCGACAATTTGTAGGGAGACTCCAGATTCGTACACGATCTTGGCCGCTTCCGGGTCCGCGTAGATATTGAACTCCGCAACTGGGGTTACGTTGCCAACACCATACTCTGTTACGCCGTAGGCTCCGCCCATTATCACAAGTTCCTTGATCATCTTGGCGGCATCTGGGGAGCTGGTGAGTAGAGCGGCAATGTTGGTTAGAGGACCAGTGCAGATGATAGTTAGCTCACGGTGCTTGGATGCGGCCAGCTCGTCCGAGATGGCGTCTAGAGCACTCTTGTCTGAGGGTCGAATCCTAGAAAGTGGTAGGTTGGAATCGCCCAGCCCATCCTTCCCGTGAAAGCTTGTTGCACGGACTGCATCTCTTACAAGCGGGTTTGCCATTCCTCTAGCAACCGGCACGTCTCCTCTATTCAGAAGATCAACAACTCGCAACCCATTCAATGTCGCCTGCTCCACCGTAACGTTGCCCGAGACTGCTGTTATTCCCGCGACGTCTAACTCCGGGGATCGAAGCGCAAGGATAAGGGCGAGCGCATCATCGATTCCACCATCTTGGTCGATAATGACGCGGGTGGGCTTCTTCGAGCCCGAGCCCCTCCTAGAATAATTTCGTAACTTTCTTTGTCGGTAGCACGTCTGTCAAGTACCAGAACTTGACGTACTGTAATCCTGTAAGGTATTGCAGCTCTGTGAACGAATTGACCGCGTCCTCGGCGACAATCGTCTCGTAGCCTTTGAAGAACGCATCCGCGCAAGTATGTCTCACGCAACAGTCGGCGTGCAATCCTGCGAGTATCAGCGTGTTTGCTCCCTTGCCATCGTAGGCTTTCTTCAGATCCTTCTCCAGCCTCGTGTCGTGAAAGCTGCTATAGGTTGTCTTAGGAATCTCAACATCCCTCTTGCGAGGTCGGAGAGCGCTGATCACTTTTGCGCCTTTTGTCCCTCTCATAGCATGTTCTCCCCATCGCTGAATCTCGAAGTCTCGGCGCGTGTGCGAATCGTTCGGATAGAAGACAGGGATGTTTGCGCTGCGGGCGGAGTCGGCCAGCTCGCCGGACTTTGGAATTATTGGAAGTGCACGGTCGGTCTTGATCTTCCCATAGACAAAGTCATACAGCATATCGACGACCAGAACAGCGTATCGCCGGTCCTTGTCGTAAACATGCGGTGCGACAGACATTCCAGGATCATAGAGTACTAGTTTCTCGGTGGAGCCCTGTCCGTGAATTCTGCTCAAGTCTCCTCGTCAACCGTTCAGGCATGATTTTAAAGCTGGGGTGACTGCCGCGTTACGGGAGTATTACTCTGGCTCGACTTGCGAAAAAGACGGTTCCCAGACACGTTCTTTCGCCCATTCCCTTGCTAGTTCGCCAATTTCCAAAACGATCCTCGTCGTGACCGCGGAGTCGCTTCACCTTAGCCTCGATATCACCAAGTCGCAGCTAAGTGGTGTTCCGTAACATGTAGTCAGAGGCCGGGGTAATGCAAACATTTTGCAAGGTGACCCTTTTCGGCAGCCTGATTGAATTCTTCCAACCAGCCCGCTAGCATCTCAGAGTATCCCTACAAGCTAATAATCACCTAGAGACCGTTCGAGATGCGGGAAGGAAGCGATTGCCCCGGCGCGCTGACGTTGTGATTGTTGGAGCCGGTATAGCCGCGCTCGCACTAGCGATAGAACTCCAGAAAAAGGGAATCTCGACAATCCTTCTCGAGCGGCAGAAAAGCCCGGAAGGTATTCCGCGTGGGCTGACATTCCAACCTAACGGACTCGCAGTTCTGGAAAGACTCGAAGTACTTGGCCGGGCCAAAGAGATAGGCTCTGCGTCCCAGATTCTGGAAGTGAAGAGCTGGGAGGGAGAAGTTCTGCTTGAAGCAGACTATAGTTTGTTGGACCATCCTCAGAATTATCTTTTGACCGCCAACGCGACCGAGATAGAGCGTTTGCTAGTCTACTTGGCTGAGAAGGTGGGGGCGAAGGTGCTCTGGGGAACATCTTTCCAAGAACTACTATTGAAGGATAACAGGGCGGTGGGAGTGGTCTTCGAAGAAGAAGGCGTCAACGACGAAATCCGAGCACCTCTCGTCGTCGGGGCCGATGGCCCACAATCGCGCATACGCACTAGCCTCGGCACGCAGGTGAAGACCAAGAAATACCCTGACTCGTTTCTCGTCGGACTTGTTGGTCCAGTTCCGGGCTTGGAGGGCAGAGCGCGCCAGTATCAGAGTCCAGGGAAGATGCTGGGAATCATGCCTTCCGGTCCTGAAGCAACATATCTCTTCCATTGTGTCGGAGCACGTAGTTTTGACAGTGTGAAGAAAGAGGGTTTGGCCTCTTTCAGATCAGAGGTTGTTCAAGCTGCCCCAGAGATGGCTGAAGCGTTTACGGGTGTGGAAGCCTGGACGAAGATGGCCTACTTCACACCCTCGTACGTTCAAGTGAACAGGTGGGTGGGGAACGGGATCGCGTTACTCGGGGACGCTGCGCACAGTTTCCATCCGCACGCAGGACAGGGAGTAAACCTCGCGCTGGAAGACGCGGTCGCGTTAGCCGAGGTGATTGACAAGTGTAAGGTGGCAGGAGACTTTTCACAGAATTCCCTGTTGCAATACCAGAAAGAACGGAAGGTCCGAGCGGACGTGATAGGGAAACACGCGAACTATACGGTGACCTATGCGCTGAGCGATAACTGGCTGATAAAAAGGCTGAACAGGAGGGCACTTCGGAAGCTGAACAAGAACAAAAAGCTACAGAAAAAGGCACTGGAGATAACAGCTGGAATCTTCGACAAGAAACCAGGACTAGTTACGTTAGCGAAAATCGGCGGAATACTGCCCTAGAAAAAGCGGGGCCTTTTCATTTCTCATCTTTTTCCTTCTGCACTTGATCCTTTACTGACTTGAAGAAATCCGTGCTCTCTATTCGCCCAGCTTCCGACCGGACAGCGTCCAAGTCGATCTTCAGTCTCGCATGCGTCGTCTTGCGTCTTCTGAACGCGAGGAATACAGCGACCAGTAGCAAGGCTAGCAACGCGGCTATGATCCCGAAGTAGAAGAGCGGGAAAGATGCATTGTCGCTGATCGTATTCTGAACTGTGATAGCCCTAGAAGCAGATCCAATGTTGGGAGGCGTCGGAGAGTCTGACGCCTTGACGACAAGGGACCAAAGACCTCCAGTATCTGAAGACCGAACGGAGTAGCTCCCGAGCCACAATCTCAGGGACGTATCAAAAACAACTGGAACAGTATCGTTGATAGCAGGCGTCCCGCTGTAGAGTAGATAGGCTTTCACAATGCCAGGCTGGAAGATTGTTCCATCAGGATATGTGACGTTCGCGCTAAACTTGAGCTGTTGACCAACAGCGATGGTAGAATTGGTAGTTACGGTGACAGTCAGAGGAATAGTTGTGAGCTGCGAATTATTGGTTACGATTACTCCTGGACCATTGTTCCCGTAAGCGTCGCTGTATGCATGTCCTCCCAGAGATGCTGTCCACGTTCCGGTTTGATTGTCGACCGAAGTCTGGTAGCTCGCGCTGAAAGTCTGAGACGTGCTATCGTAGGTTGCCGTCAGAGTAACGCCGTTGCTACCTGGGCTCGTCAGAGTTAGAAGTGCAACTCCCGTCGAAGCAAAGGACCCATCTGGATAAGTGGGCTGAAAGGAAAATCTCATCATTTCGGTCCTCTGATAAGATGATTTGAGGGACGTGATTGAGCTGACAACCATGATCGCCGCAGCCACGGTGAACCGTTGGACATCAGCTGGATTCTTCACGGTGCTGGTCCCAGACAGAGTCACCACGTAAGCGTCTATAGTGGCGTTCCTTGGACTCTTCCAACTTGCCGTCACTGTCCCCCCAGCAGAGGCTACTTCAGATTGGGAGAAGACGAGGGTCGAAGTGGTTTGAGTCCTTATCGTGACGCTAACGGGTTCGGATGCGTTGTATCCGGATGCTTGTATGTTCACAATCTGTGTTCTCTGATACGCTGCGCCGTCAGTGACGCTCAGTATGAAGGAGTTCTGAGCTACCGTTGGCATTAGTATAGGAAATAGCTGGTCAACCTTTGCAAGATATTGACCTATCAGTGAGTTCGATCCGAGGAAAGATGAGCTGGGGTAGACTGCAACGATGCTAAACTTGTCTTGGCCTGAAAGGGTTGTATAGTTCTGCAACACTGACTGAACTGTTTTGCCTAAGGGATCTGTTACGGAGAATCTGAACTGATACTTGGTGCTAGGAGTTGCACCGGTTACCGATAGGACAAGACTAATCGTGTTTCCTTCCTGAGCCACGGCTGGAACTGGATTTAACGCGTATGGAGTGTCAGCATGGACCCGTGGAACTAGGTTAATTGAAAGAATGGAGGCAAAGGCGACGATCGTGAGCAGGATCGCACATTGGATAATGCTAGAGTATCGCGTAATGTCCCTGCCCTCTGAGCGTAGATTGTGAGCGCAGGTAGTTCCCTCGGTGACTAAAGCGGGTCGTAACTTCTGGCGCTGCATCGAAGTATCGAAGAGATCCCGGAATGACGATTCAGGGCCTGTTCGGGGGATAATCCCTAGTTTGTCCTAGGTTGTGGGAACAACCTCTGCTAGAGGAGCAAGAACTTGCTCCTCCGGTAATCTCACGTCTCTGAATGACCGCCAGAAGTAAGTGATAGCGGTCAGGTAGAGCCCGGTGCAAATGAAGAACGGTAGGGCGAGGTAGATACTGCTCGGGCTTGTTGCCAGGCCCATGATGTAACCTCCAATACCGGTGCTGAACGAGTTAGGCAGTCTCCATAGGGAGGCTACGATGGCTGAGGCCACCGATCGCTCTTCAGCGGGGACCAAGCCCATCAAGAGAGAGTTCTGAGCCGGGTTGGACATCATCATCAACATGCTTCTAACGATGTAAATCGAGGAGGCGGTCGCGAAGTTTGGTGAGAACGGAATCGAGAAGAGAAACAGCGTAGACGATCCTTGAGTCAGGACTATTGTCCGAACGGTTCCGAACTTCCGGGCAAGCCTTGGAGTTGCAAGGTTAGCGAATCCCATTACGAGACTGTTGATCCCGCCGAAGATGGGCCCAGTGACATCGTTTGCGAGTCCATATTTCAGGAAGGCCCAGCCTGGGATAAGGGGGATAACCATGCCAGCTCCCAAAGCGATTACGATTCCGTAGGCCGCATATCGAAAGACTACACCCCGACCCTTTCTAGGAAGAATGTGGAATCCAGCTTGTTCGTTCGTTTGTAGCCGGGACTCGGAGACTCTGAGGTAGACGATCATAGGGCCGATGAGGCTGACGGCCGCGACGCTGACGAACAAGTATCGGTTGCCGGTGACGAGATCGACTTGGTAGAGCGATTTCATCAAGCCGAGAAGGCTGGTGCTGAAGCCCCCTAGAGCCGCGGCGATAGTTGCGACAAAGAACGAGAGACCGAAGGCACTAGTCCGTTTCAGATTTCCCGCTTTGTCGGCTAGCATGGCGCTCCAAGAAGATGCATACATTGCCTCAGAGAGCCCGGCTAGAACCGCGGCGCCAAACAAATGGGATATGTTTGAGTCTATAGCGAAGATGGCTAGTGAAAGACTCCCAAGTATTCCCCCCGTTACAACGAATTTCTTCTTGCCGTAACGGTCAGCGAGGCCACCGAATAGAAGAGTCGAAGCAGCGCTTACGATTCCGAAGGTTCCGAGTATGAGGCTGCTCGTGGCGAAGGAGATTCCTTCCAAGACGAGGAAAACCTGGAGAGAGATGAACAGTAGGCCCGCGGCGGCCCAGGTGAAGAAACTGGAATAGATCAGAAGATTTGCTTCGTGGGGTATGCCCTTGTAGTCGTCAAACATGGAATTGACGCGTTGGAACAACAACGAGCACTCCGAACGGCTTAGTTGACAAGAGCTATTGTTTCTGGTTCTAAAAGATTGGTCTTAGAACGAGCTGCTTGGCAACGCTTCTCTGTCGGCGAACCTTGTTTTGGAGCGACTTCCGGAGTCTTCTGGCACCTTCTCTCTCTTCAATAATGAGATTCTCGCCTCCGAGTTTTTCCCTTATCGCTCGCCCAAGTTCGAGGTCAATTTCGTATCCGACTCCCCTCCTTCCCAATTCCCTTGCGACTTTCAATGTCGTTCCCGAACCCGTGAAAGGGTCGAACACAGTCTCTCCCACCATCGTGAAGAGCTTGATCAGCCGCCGAGGAATTTCTTCGGGAAAGGCTGCAATACCCTCCTCGACCCGACCACGCATAGGGAGAACGTTAGTAATGTTCCACACAGTCAGGTTCCATCTCTCCTTGTTGAGTTGGACCGTGTCTATCTTGGAGGACTCTAGAACATACCTTGGCGCGTCCTTCAAGTGGCTGTAGTCGAACTCGCCGTTCTGGAACAGAAGAATTGATTCCTGGATGTTATCGGGATAGAAGTACATAGGGTATGGGTGCTGGAGGACCACGCCGCTCCGTCTGCTGATTCTCGTGTAACCTGCAGGCTTAACCCAGGTTATCTTGTCTCGATAGAGAAGACCCGCATCCAGGCAGATTCTGGTCGTGTCTGCGACAAGGGGATATTTCCGTCCACGACTGTTGCTTCCTTCTTTCACCAGCATGTCATCGGTGACTATCGCACAGATTCTTCCCCTTCCTAGGACTCTTCTGCTCTGAGAGGCAAATGATCTGATCAAGTTCAGATAATCTTCGTAGCTCGGAAAAAGGTCCGGATAATCGAAGGGAGCGTTGAAGTAAGGTGGAGAGGTAACGATCAGAGAGACTTCGCCGTCTGCGACTTCCATCGAAGTCATTTTCCGGAGATCGCCGAAGAAAACTCTGAGACCAGGGACGCTCCTAGAACTTCCACTTTTGGAACTCATGCCCAGCCGACCTTATTCTGAACGAAAAACCGAGTCTGAACCAGCGAGTATATACGATAACTCATGACAATGGAGAGCCATGCTGGACCCAAACCAAGTTCCTATTGCACAGTCAGCTTTGCTGGTAATCGATGCGCAGGACTCGTTCAAAGTCGGCCCTCAATGGGCAAGGCGTAACAACCCAGCTTTTGAAAAGAATGTTAGCGCTCTCGTCGAAGCTTATCGTGCTGCCCATCTACCAGTCATTTTCTTCTTACATACTGACAGCGACGAGGAGTTCACCAAAGATAGCTCCTCATTCAAGCTGATGGAGTTTCTCACGCCTCGGAGGGATGAGCCGGTGATGGTCAAGAACACGAGGAACTGCTTCACCAGTACTACATTGCAACCATACTTGATCGAAAAAGGGGTGAGACGCGTCAGCATCACGGGTATCCAGATGGAGCAGTGCTGTGAGACGACTGCGAGGATCGCAGCTGACCTTGGTTACGCAGTGGACTTTGTCACTGAGGCGACGATGACTTTTCCGATTCCGAACTGGGACAAGCCAGGCGAAGAACTCGGAGTCGACGCTATACGCGAACGCACAGAATATGCCTTGCGACGACGCTTCGCACGCATCACAACGGTCAACCAGCTAACAAAAGAGTTGAAAGGGATTCGGCCAAGCAGCTGAGTTCGGACCACGCATCAGGCTGAGGTCGTGCTTGCGGTTGCTTGTAGCCCTTCCCATGGGAAGGATTTGTGCTTCTTGTAATACTCAACGAGGCCTCCTTCCCGCATGAGCCCTCGAAGGAACTCTGGAACCTTCAACGCATGATACACCTTTCCATCTTTGGTTGTGACTGACCAGTCTTGCAGGTTGACCGATATTTCGTCGAATTGTTTGACCTGTTTTGTTATCCCGGGAACTTCTAGGGCAGGTAGTCCTATTGCGAAGCTGTTGCGGTAGAAGATTCTTGCGAAGCTTTCCGCGACGACGGCTGCTACTCCTGAGTATTTTATGGCAACCGGTGCTTGTTCGCGGCTGGAGCCTCCTCCGAAGTTTCGGCCTGCTACGAAAAGATCGCCGGGCTTGACCTTCTTGTAGAATTCAGGGTCGAACCCATACATGGCATATTTCGCCATCTCGACAGGATCGTTGGTGCGGGCCTTGAATCTGAACGGTATGATGATGTCCGTGTTCACATCGTCAGGCCAGACCCATGTTCTGCCCCTGATGATCGTGGACGGAGCTGGGAGGCTCATAGGTATCTCCGCGGATCGGCAATATGCCCCTCTAGAGCCGAAGCGGCCGCTGTGGCTGGAGATGAGAGATAGATCTTGGAGGACGTAGCGCCCATTCGTCCCGTATAGTTCCGTGGAGAAGTAGACAAGCAGGTTTCGTTCTCTCCCAGAACACCGAGGTGGGTTCCTACGCATGCACCGCAGGTGGCATTGGTGAATACCGCTCCCGATTCGAGAAACGTTTCCGCTAGACCATCTTTGATCGCCCTTTCGAACACGCTTTTGGAAGCAGGGGTGATTATGCAACGGGTCCCGGCCATTACTTTGTGCCCTTTGAGGATCTTCCCGACGACCTGTAGGTCTTCGTAACGTCCGTTGGTGGAGGAGCCAATGAAAACCTCGTCAAGATGCGCATCACCAACTTCGCCGGCAGTGCGAACCTTGCTCTCGTTCCCTGGACCCCAGACCTGGGGCTCAAGTGTCCCTAGATCGATGCCGTATTCTTCCTTGTAACGGGCTTTTGGTCCCGCGTGAACCTCGAACATCGCCTTCCGGTTTACAGCTTTGAAATAGTCTTGGGTTACAGGGTCGACTTCGAACATGGAGAGTTTACAGCCGCACTCCATCGAGTTGTTGCTGATGCAAGCACGTGACGCGATAGACAGATTCTTGACCGCTGGACCCTTCCACTCCAGTGACTTGTAGTTCCCGCCATCTTCGCCGACGATTCCTATGAAGTGGGTGATGATGTCCCGTGCATAGACTCCTTTCTTGAACTCGCCTGTACTCGGCCAGGAGGCTTGAGACTGCCAGGCGCCTATTGCCCCGGCCTGACATGTGTGAGAGTCCGCGCCAAATAGAACCATACCTGGCACGACATGGTTTTCGAGAAGATGCTGGTGGGATATGCTGCCCTCGACAATCCGGACGCCCTGCTGCTTGGCGAATTCTCGAATCAGAATGTGAAGGTTGGCAACCTTCTCGTCGGGAGCAGGAAAACTATGGTCTATGACTAGATGGATTCGTTTCGGGTCCCAGACCTTCTGAACACCCATCTCACGGAAGACCTTGATCGCCAAAGGTCCCGTGCTGTCCTGAGCCATGGCCATGTCAGCAGGCAGAACAGCAATCTCGCCCGCGAGGTGGAACTTCCTGCCTCCGTCAGCTTTGATGCTAATGATCTTCTCAGCAAACGTAAGCGAGTCATCGTTGAGAATCGTCTGAGACAAGTTAGTCGCGAGGCGGAACGAAAACTGCCGTTATTAAGATGAACGTTCCTTAGCCATCGGTTCCCTGAACGCTCTGCCTCCAGCGCCTCAATCGCCAGGGGTAAGATTGTGTACTGCGACGGTTCCTTCGTTTGCGCGATCTGGTCCTAGCTCGACGGTTTAGCCTCGAGTCATACTTTGCGAAGGTTCAAGAGCGCGTTTCGCTTCAGGATTTCTGCGCCAGCCTCGTCTGTTAGAACACGCAGAAGCCAGCGATGGCCCCCTTAGGGTCAAGCCCATAGGGAGATAATCAAGAGGGGTCCGGGAATTCGGGACTCGCTATTTCAGGTGATTAAGAAGACTGCAGCCTTGAGGGTCCTAAGAGTTGTCGGTTAACGCCGTTTGGAAACCGAGCTAGCAATCAAGCTAGAACATTCGGGGATCCATTACTTGACACAGGTAGAGATACCGATTACAACAGTCGACTTCTATTTTCCTACAACGCCACGACCGACGCTTGTATTTGTTGATGGTCTGCCTCATCTGAGAACCATTCAGATGTCAAAGGATGAGGAACTCAGAACCCTGCTGAGAAAGCGCGATACAACGTTATGGAACTAATCTACCGCAACTATTCTGGCAAAAAACGGGACGAACTATATCTGGAAATAGTCGAGCAACTGGGAAGAGAATAGAGCCCGAAATTTGGGGATCTGTCGACCGCCGGTCCCCAGGCAACCTTGAAGCAACAACCGGGTTCTATGGATTAGGAGCCTGATACTTCGAGCTTCTCAGGAAAAGAAGGTGTACCTTGCAAGGCCGACGCCTATCGGCTCAATGCT
Source organism: Candidatus Bathyarchaeota archaeon (assembly GCA_005881615.1). GTDB lineage: Archaea > Thermoproteota > Bathyarchaeia > 40CM-2-53-6 > 40CM-2-53-6 > 40CM-2-53-6. The sequence continues at coordinate 4,839 of VBBR01000008.1, read as the reverse complement.
AAACCATTGAATACCAGTTTACGAAGAGGATGGTGGCTAGGCACATCATTACGGCGTAAGAGACCATGAGGCCTTGAAAGAGTCTAGGGTGAGTGAGGGAATATTCAGCTTGAGCCCAGAAGACAGGTGGTAGAACAAGCATGAGTCTCGACCAAGAACGCATCTCGCCAACATAGAAGACTATCGCGATCGTGATGAACGACCATAGGTAATATGGAAATGTCCTGGCAGATGCATTCGGTTTCACTAGAGAGTAGACGACGAAGAGAGTTGCGAGGCCAATGGATAGGAGGTTGATCATGAAGGGGAGATTGAAGATGGGGTTGTTTGTGAAGCAGAAGATCGAGCAGATTGGCCATGCCCGAGTAACCTGTAACGCTGTAAACAGGCTTCCCGTAGTGTAATATGAGAAAATGGCAAACGTGAGAGCACTCAGAAAGACGATGATCGACGCCAGAATCATTCTTAGTTTGCGTTTCTCACTAAGTGCTTTGACAAAGATGGGAACAGAAAGAAGGAATCCTTCAGGCCTAACAAGACCGGCAAGGAAACCTAGTGGACCCGCCACCAAAGGTTTGCCTCGTTCGAGGTAGTACAGAGAGGCGACGATTAGCAGAAGAGCCGTCGCTTCAGGATAAATGGCCGAAAGAAAGAATGTCGAAGGATAAACTGCAAGAAGAGCTAGAGTCCGATTCGCGACTTCAGGACCAATTATCAGCCTCGTTAGCCTAACAAGATAAACGGAAGCTAAAGCGACCGCCACAAGATTCCACACGAACCCAGCCATAACCTCGGCCGGGGCCGTGTCCAGCCAGAAGAATAGGGGATACAACTGTCTGAGTATCAGCGGAAAACCCGGGAGAAACGCATACGCCCGGTTGTTTGCAAAAGCTCCGTATCCAAGTCTAGCTATGCCCATGTAGTATCCCGAATCCCATCTAGCTAGACCGTAGAGCACGGGAAGATTCACGTCAGGAATTGGGGGAAACTGACCTGTACGGTAACCAAACACTACGCCTGCAGCTATCAGAAACACGACTATTACCCGCGATCCCACCAACGAGTTGGCTACCTCTCTCAACGGGAGATGGCGTATCGACGACATTCGCATCTACCCGTGAGGCAAATCCTTAGGGAATTGCCTCTCGACCGATCTTCTGAATCTCGTTCTCCGAAAGTGATCGTAGAGAAGGACCGCAATGGCTATGGGAAGGAAAACGAAGATGGCAAGGTAGAAGCTCGGCGGGTCTTTGCTCGGCGGAAGGGAAGATGATTGTTCCACTCGTGACATGTAATTGAGCATTATGCTCTTTAGATTGAACTGGTATAATGTACCAGACGCGGATACGATGACAACTGATGGCACAGCCGTTGGAAGATTGTCGGAAAACGAACTCAGTTTTTCTCGTAAA
>VBBR01000008.1:0-3417 GCA_005881615.1 Candidatus Bathyarchaeota archaeon | reverse complement strand
CTCCCTTATACACTCCGGATCTGTCTATGAGATAGAGCACGTATGCAGCATTGGTTGATGCTTCTAGATGACCCTCAACTCGGATAGTCTGTAGGGTCAATAGAGAGCTAGTAGGGGCTGTCAAATTCAAGGTGAGATATATTGCATGATAGAGACCACGCGATTGAGCCGGCTCAAGTCTATAGCTAAGAAATTTGAAGCTCGATAACTGTAGACTAAAGTCTATGGAATTGGTGCCGGGACCACGCTCAACATACATTGTCGCTCGGGAGAGACTGTCAACAGATTTGTTTGTGTTGGCCTCGATAACTTGTATCATATTGACCTGAACGTTTTCCGGTTGGCCCGTCCCTTGCCTGTGATTGAGCACGTCGGTGTCCTTCCAGAGAGCGATGAAACTTCCGTCAGAACTCTGTGAATAGAAGCGAATTCCGTAACTAACCCCTTTTGAGACGTTCGTCTGTACACACAGGATTGGATATTGCCTGATGTTTGCAACAAGCGATCCAGAGATCGATACGGCTGATGGATTGGAGTTCACCGGAAAAGTACCCTTTAGCGTAAGGCTATTTATCGAGGTGGTTAGAGCAGCGCCTGTGGAAGGAGATGGGTTCAGTGACCATTTCGTATAGTTGCCGATGCTAAGTATCACAGCCGAATGATCCTCACCGTAGAGGGGAAGAAGATTCTGAGTAACATTCGATGCTTGGATTCCAGGCAGGGTTATCCTCGAAAACGAGATGGAGAGGAAAGGAGCGGTGAAAACCAGCACCACAAGAATTACCTTTATCCAACCAAGCCCACTCCAAGAGATTGTCTCTGATCCCAACAGCCTGCACCCGCATCCGGACCACTTCGCAACATTGAGTCACGGGATAGAGTTTTCGGCCGTAACCACAAGCGACATTCAAAACAAGATTATCGATCCCAATTTCTGTATGCTAGCCCATAGGTCCCTTAGAATTGTTGCAAATGTATAACACTCGATCTGTCATGTAGGGGTGAGGCACCCTATCCCTTTTCGCATAGCTCGGGGTAACACTTTCAAAATGATTTTCCAACAGACTGCGAAACATCCAAGGTAGGTAGAAATTCACCAAATATCCTCTGGGACAGGGAATGTCTGAGAAGACGGGAAGCTTGGAGTTCCCCCTTCTTCTGATCCACATTACCGGGCCAACGAGAAAAGGAATGAATCCAAACAGGCTTGCTCGGCCTAGGGGGTTGGGCATAACGATCAGACACTCCTTTCCGACACGTTTCAACTCCGCGATAGCCTCATCGATCCAAATACGTTTCAAATGGATGAGGACGACACTACAAACTAGATAGTCAAAACTGGACCTTCGAAACGGTAATTTGCGAAGGTCGCAAAGGACAAAGGGCAAGTGCCTCTCTCTGACTGAACGAGACATGTTGAGAGAGATGTCGCATGCCACGACGAACGCTTTCTTGGCTTCAGCTATGGGAACCGAGTTTCTGCCATATCCACAGCCGACATCGAGCAGAGTTGTATTGGGCTCGATAACGTCTAGGAGCCCTGAATCTGGTTGAGCAAACTTCCCAGTTTTTGGGACGACACGAGTCGGTCCGCCCGTTCCACAGTATGGGTCGTCTTCTCCGATGCTCTCCCATGTCTTTCGCTGGTCCTTTGTCACTTGACCCACTGGTTATGCGAGAGCGCCGTCTTCAGGCTCATCTTTGCGGCCAATCGCAAACCCTAAGGTTGCAAACCAAGAGGGCCAGTGGCTAGATGAATCAAGTTGTTTCAGCCACTTTGTGATTGGTAGCCTTCTGTAGAGATCCATTGGAAACTTCAGAACGGAGCCTTGGGCCATGGGTGTCAGAGCGCAACTCTGAATCATAGCAGCTACCTCTTGTGTCCTGAAGTAGTATTGGTCTGAATCGAACATGTGGGTCCTTAGCACGATTCGCCGAAGCCAGTTGTCAGTCTCAAAAATCAGAATCAACAGACCGCCGGGCTTGAGAATCCTCTGCGATTCACGAACGCATGCAAGTGGGCTAGGAAGGAAGTGAAACGTGTGCAAACAAATTACCGTGTCAAAAATGGATGATCTTAGTGGTATCTCTTCAGCATCGCCCTGCACGAGCTTGCAGCCGTTATCCCTAGAGAGCCGCAACATCTGGGCCGAAATATCGATACCTGTATAGTCCCACCCTGTCTTTTCTACAAATCCGACAAATCTGCCGGTTGCTGTTCCAATCTCGAACAACGAGGGCCCTTTTCCATAGCGGATTAGGAGTTCCTTCTCGATGAAATCTATGTATTTTCCTCCCTCGCTGGAGAATCGCTTAGGGTAGTAAACAGGCGACTCCTTGTCGTACACCTTCATCACCGTCGACTTGGAGCGAAGATTGGTCTTGATCAAGGAATGCACCTAAACAACGATGATTCTCATTATTGTGAACCAGAAGTAGGCTTGCAGATAAACGAGAGCGGTCAACACGACAACTTCCACTTTGAACTTTGTAGGCTTAAGAAACACATATCCCAACAACATGACCAACATGCCGAGGACCGTAACGGCGTTTACAATCAGCGCGTCCGGCAGACCTTCGAACGCACTGAACAAGGCCGACGGGACACCGGTCACAAGGTATGTCGAGGTTTGCAGGAGAGTGATAGAGAGAAATGTGCTCGTCACGCCGAAGAAGTAAGAGAAGTTTGCAAGGCCGTCCCTCTGTGTAATGAAGGCATAGAGGATTGAAAGCGGGATCAGCCAAGAGAGCCATTGTGGCTGCGACTGCGTGAAAATATTGAGTGAAACGGCGGCAACAATGCTCCACAGGAGGAGAGATTTCAGGCTAGACGTCGATCTTCTTCTGTTGATGACGAACGCTCCGATCACAGCGGCTCCGGCTACCCAGGCGAATGGAGATGAGCCTGTGAAGCGAAGCCCTGAGAAGGCGGCGATTATGTTGTATGATCGTGACAGGGCTCCACTGCCTCCCAGGAACCTGAGAACAAAGCCAACGTAGAAGTCCTGTAGGCCGGACTGGAAGTAGGGCGCGAATGTTAGCGCTGTAAGCCCCGTTCCTATGCCGAGCTGTACAGCAAACTCCTTGAATCGCTTCTGGAATAGATTCTCGATCATCATCAAGCCAAACGGAATAAATCCGAAAAGCTTGAACAGGCCTGAAATTACGAAAGACACACTGGCAAAGCGCATCTGATTGCGCGCCACTAGTACGAAGCCAGTGACCAATGGTAGCATCATGAGTGAATCGTACATTCCCCAAGCCCCGGTCAGGTAGATCGTGAACGGATTCAGTAAGTAGAATGCTGCATAACGAAGCTTGCCAGTAAATTTCAGAAGCACGTAGAAAATTCCAAGGTCAGCGAGTATTGACGGGATCCGGAGAATAAGCCCCTCCACCATGTAGGCTGGGTGATAC
>VBBR01000071.1 GCA_005881615.1 Candidatus Bathyarchaeota archaeon | reverse complement strand
GTAATTTGAACTCTATCAGTCAATGACGATTACCCAGTCAAACATGAGTGTGATCCCAAAGTCCAAGGTCCTGCCTTGCCTTCATAGTCTTCATCAGATCTCCGCGAGTCAGCATCCCCGCAATCCTGTCTCCATCCATAACAACCAGCCTGCCTACGCTGTTCTTGGCCATAAGTTGCAAAGCGTCGATAGCCAAGGTTGTCGGACTCACGGTGACTGTTCTTTCGTAGGGGACCATTGCCTCGCTAACCCTCTCGACCTCTCTCTTCTCGCGAGGAATCGACCGGACAGACGACATCGTTACAACTCCGAGCAGTTTCCCGTTTGAGATGACCGGGTAGCCTCCGTGAGGATGGACAAGGAAATAGTCGGAGACGAGCTGTTGGACAGATGCGTCAGGAGAGACGGAGAGCAGTTCTCTGGTCATGATGTCTCCAACCCTGACACCGGCAAGAGACTCCGTCAATCTGGTTTGTCTCAGACTTGTTTCCGCTCCGGAGCGTATGAACCAGCCTAGGAAGATTATCCATAATCCGTTGATGAAATCGCCGAAGACAACGAAGAACAACCCGATTGCCATCATCAACAAGGAAATAGCTTCGCTAACTCGCGTCGCATTCGCGGTGGCGCCCAGTAGATTCTTCGATCGTCTCCAGAGGCTTCCGCGCAGGACTCTACCTCCATCCAAGGGGAAGGCGGGGATTAGGTTGAATGCGCCGAGAACTCCGTTGAGGAGGGCTGCATAGTAGAGGGTTGCAATAATCGGTACTGGTCCGCTTACTAGTACTGTAAGATACCAGAAGCTGCCTAGGACGATTGCGATCAGAAAGCTTGTGAGGGGTCCTGCGGCTGCCATGCGAACTTCTAGCGCAGCATTCTTCGGCTCCTCGCTCATTTCTGAGACTCCTCCGAAGAAGAACAACGTGATCCTAGCGATGGGCAATCCGTTCTTCTTGGCAATATACGAGTGGGAGAGTTCGTGGAGAAAGACGGAGACGAAAAGGATGATTGCGGAAACTATTCCGATTGCCCAATAAGTGGTAACGCCTAGGCCGGGGTAGTGTTGCGGCATATAGCCTTCGGCAAGAGACCACGCGATCAGAAGGAGGACGAGCCAGAGGGTGTAGTGGATTCTGACGGGAATCCCAATTATTCTCCCGATATTGAGGGACACTAGCTGTCCCTAGCTAGATGGAAAGATCCCTTTCTTAGGCTTGTCATAGACTCGAGCTTACTGAGGAGGGCACTGTCAATTCTTCAGTTGCTGTTTGTTGGTAGCTTCGGTTGTCTCTAAAAGTTATGTTCAAGGAACAACTCCCTACATGTTAGGCGGTCGTCGTATGAACCAGTCACCATGGGATGAGGGGAGTGACTCGGACTAGGTGACAGGTCTGAGCTGGGATAACTGGTTGGCTGGCCACCGTAAAATCCCTGCCTGGCAATCGGCCAAGCTACCACGCTCTGGGCGTGAGGGGGCGGTTGAGGTTCGACCGTTCACTGCCAAGAAGAGACTATTCGTCTCTGAGGCGCAAGGGCTCTCGGTTGAAGCAGTGAAGGGGAACCCGACGACGACGGTAATCCCCGGAGTCGATGAAAGCAAGTCAACAAAACAACCGAAGAGTTGACAGAACCTTGAGGAACTGGTTCGCTGGGCTTCCAGTTACCCGACGCCCACGATGGCTTCACATCTTTCAAGCGGAGAGCAATCAAGAACCCAAGGACCCCTATGAGTGATGCGGCTATTTCGGCGACCTGGAATCCTGCAACTACTCCAGCCGCAGAAATCGAGGCGCCCGTCGACCCGGCCGCAGGCGGGTCAAAGGCACTGGCGATCGTAAGAAGTATCGCAAGTCCCACGGGGAATCCGACACGGGACGAGGTGCTGACCAGGCCCGAGGCCAAGCCCTCCTCACCCGGCCGCGTTCCGGCGACAGCGGCCATGTTAACCGCGGGAAACCCTATGCTTGCCCCAAGCGCCCAGACAAGAAGACCAGGCATCAGCACAAAAGCGCTACCGTTGGGCGACATGGAGGTTAGAAGGATAGTCCCGATTGAGATTAGCCCGCTTGAGAGCAGGAGGGTGCGCTTGGCGCCGAACCTATTCACCAGACGAGAGGCTCCCCAACCCCCCACTACGAAGAAGATGAGCGCCGGGGGCAAAGTCAGCAGACCCGAGAAAAACGCCGAGTAACCCAGGACGTTCTGGAAATATACTGGAACGATGAACCCGATCCCACCGACAATCGAGGTCAACACTAGAGCTAAAGCATTGGCCGTGAGAACCGATCCTCTCCGGACGAAGGCTAGAGGCACTAAGGGAGCCTTCGACCGGGATTCAATGAACAGAAAGAGTCCCAGAACCAGGACCGATGCCGCGAGAGGAATGAAGGTCCACTCCGACGCGAAGCCAACGCCTGCGGCATTGGTCAGCCCGAAGACAAGCAGAATGATCCCGGTGGTGCTGGTAAGTGCTCCCGGAATATCCAGATGCTGGTTTTTCAGCCAGCCGCCACCTCCCGGTAAGTATCTCTGGCAGAGAAGCGCCGCAACGATCCCGATCGGCACATTGATGAACATCACCCACCTCCAACCCAAGAACGTCGTCAAGGCCCCCCCAGCGACGGCTCCCGCGGCAAACCCTCCTGAAAGGGTGGCCACGAGATATCCGAGGGCTTTGTTCCTTTCAGGCCCCTCCGTAAAAATCCTGATGAAGATCGCGAAAGCGGTTACCGTTGTCATCGCTGCTCCTATGCCCTGAATCGATCTCGAAACGACAAGCGACAAAAGGGATGGAGCTATGCCGCCCGTGAACGATGCGATCGTGAAAATGATCAGCCCACCCACGAAGATTTTCTTCTGGCCGTAAGTGTCTCCCGCTCTTCCCATTAACAACAGGAAACCCGCGAGGGTAATCGCATAGGCCCCATAGATCCACTGGCTGTCTGGGATCGAAGCTGCGAACTCGGTCCGAATGGAAGGAAGAGCAACCGTTACTATCGAGGCGTCGATTATATCCATGAAAAAAGCAACAAGCACCAAGAAGAAAACGAGTCGGACACGGAGCACCGGATTGGTGGAACCTTGTGTTGGCTGGCTCAATTTTGGTGACACTCCTGCCATTGAGACACTGTACTTGTTGACGAGAACGAATGAGAGTCAGTCACGTTCAAAGTAATGACCAGTTTTCAAGTCCGCACGAGGGCGCATGTTCTTAACCTCTACCACTCGATGCGCTGATAACAGCGATGGACCTGGGCGAGAATAGCAAGTCAATATTTGTCTGATGTTGAAATTGTAGGGACTTCCTTCAATCAGAACGGATTACCGAGGAAAAGAACAGCAGGACATCGGAGGCCAAGGTGCTCTCGCCAAATTTGCCTGAGGCGAGTTCTCCCGCGCGTCCAACGACGAAGGCCGCTACTCGTGCTGCATCAAAGGGTGTCCTACGCCTGGCGAGATGTGCACCTGCAGCTCCCGCGAGGAGGTCACCGTACCCTCCTTTCGTTAGGTAGGGAGACCCTTGAAGATCCTCGAAAGTCTGTTCTCCATCGGAAATCAAGTCTGGAGCTCCTTTTACGATGACCGTTGCGTTGTATTGCCTCGCTAACGTTTCGACCGCAACTCTCTTGGCGTCAAGAGTTGTAGGCCAGGGTTTTCCGGAGAGAACTTGGTATTCTCCTGCGTTCGGTGTCAAAAGTGCCTTTTTCCCTTTGATAGACTCCGGGTTAGCGGCCAAGGCATGAAGAGCTTCAGCGTCGAGAACCATCGGTGTCTTGCACCTTTGGATAATATCCACGAGTGCCCGGTGCGACTCCGGGTTTCTAGTGACGCCGCAGCCGAGGACTAGTGAATCGGCGTTTTCGAGCAACTCAATCGCAGTATTCGGGTCCGGGAAGGGTGAATTGCAGGGCACTGTTATGAGATCGGGCGAATAACCGGCGACGATATCTGCAGCTCGTCTGGGGGCTACAACTATTGCTAGATCCGCTCCTGCTCGCAAGGCAGCTAGTGAATTGAAGGCTAGACAGCCCGCGTACCGGTCGCTGCCTCCGCAAACGACGACCCGACCAAAGTCGCCCTTGCGGGCGTTGGTAGATCGAGAAGGATAGAATTCCCTTAGATTCAGTGGTCTCATTGAGTCTTGATCGTTCCGGGTTCGATTGACTCGGAGAGTGCTTGGAACCGATGGCATTGGAAGGAATCCGAGTGAGTAGAGATAGGGAGATAGAGTTTCGGTAGGGTTCTTAGTCGTTCGTTTGATTGTCTAGAACCTGGCGGCCGCCGTTACGGATCTCGCCGGGAAGCGGCGTCGGGACGGGCTATCTCGGGGTTTGGTCATGAGCCTCTTGATTTTCGACCCTATGTTTTCGAAGACCTCTTCAATGAACCAGCCTTCTTCTATGAACTCGACCTGTTGCTTGGGCATTCTTATCAGTACGTGAACCTCGAAATGCTTCCTCTCTTTTTGATTGGAGAATGTCTTCACTGTGGCTCGGGCTTCGGCGATATCATGGTAGACGCGGCTGAGAGACTCGATAGACTTCTGGAATTTTGACTTCGCTAAAGACGATTCAATGTCTTGAACGTCAAGCCCTACAATGTATACCGGCAGTGGAGTTGAGATTTCGGTTGTTGGCGGCAAGCGCGAGGCCTCACCTCACAACGAGGACTGTACAGTAAGCGTGCGTGACAACACCGCTTGAGACGCTTCCCAGGAGCATTTTCTTGAAACCCCCCATTCCCCTTGTCCCCATGACGATTAGGTCAATCTTCTCCGTGATCGCGTAATCGGTTATTGTTTGAACGACCGAACCGATTGTCTCGCTGGTTTTGGGCTTAGCTTTCACACCTTTTTTCTCAGCAATTGAGACAGCTCGTCCCACCACCTCCACTGCGGCCTTTCTTGCGTACGCTTCGTAGTCCTCGAAAGCCTTCCCAGACGGAGCTGGAATGGAAGGAAATGCGGTGAGGTACTCGGGGTAGCCTCGAAATACGTTCAGTACGAATAATTGACCATTGTATTTCTCCGCTAAATCCACGGCGACCTCCGAGGCTCTGGTTGAGCCTTCAGAGCCATCAACAGCTACCAATATTCTCTGGAATCGTAAACCTGATTCGTGTCTCGGAGTCTGCTTTCCTAAGGTACTCATAGCCAACGCTCTCTTCCCCAAGCCAGAAGGGCCGCTTTCACGCTATTAAGAGTGAGCGCCAACACTCGGGACCTTCGATATCCCGAATCAGCATTATTGTCGGCCCATTTTTCGGATTATGCCACGACGGAAGCAGTCTGCAGAGTGATCATTGACAATGCCGGTCGCTTGCATCCACGCATAGACGATTACAGGGCCTACGAATTTGAACGCTCACTTCTTCAACACTTTGGATAGCTCCTCAGAGAGTGGAGTCTTAGCAGGTATCTGACTTGTATTCTGAATCGGCTTTCCGCCGACGAGGTCCCAGATGAAGGGCGAGAAATCATTTCCCGAAGTCCGTATCAGAAGATAAGCACGAACGCCGCCAACTGTGGCCTCGATCTTGGCTTTAGATCGAACGATGCCGGGGTGAGTCGCGCCACATCCGCTTTGCGAAAACGCGCGATCAGCTCAGGATCGAAGTTCTTGAAGGCCTTGCGAAACGCTTCGGGCTCCGCGAAGGATGATGGTCCACGAAAGACCTGCCTAGAAGCCTTCGAGCATTAGCACCTCCCAGAGCTTGCGACCGTTGTGCTCGGGAACGCCCCGCTCTTCGTCGTGGTGCGCGGAGGAGCGTGTCGCCTTCCGCCCAGGAACAACGGTGTACCGGGTTTGACTGAGGGGTTTTCAAGCATTCACTTGTTGAGAGTTAGGTACACAGCGAAGAAACGTATAACCAAAGGATCAAAGTCGGACAACTTCGAGGCGCCAGCGAGATGACCTTAGCAGGAGAGCTCAGTCATTACGCTTACTCTTTGAAGTACAACGATATTCCAAAGAATATTGTTTACGAGTCAAAGAAGCGGATTATTGATGCTCTCGGGTGTGGGATCGGGGCATTCAGTGCTGAACCTGTCAAGTTCTCGAGAAAGATCGCTGAAAGGGCTAAGGTCAACTATGGTTCCACTCTTCTCGGCACCGAAAAGGCGAGCACGCCAGATATGGCTGCATTTGTCAACGGCATAATGGTTCGGTATTTCGACTACAACGATACCTACCTATCCAAAGAGCCCGCGCATCCCAGCGACAACCTCGGCGCCTGCCTCTCTGTTGCCGACTCGGAAAGTGCGAATGGAAAAGACCTCCTGCTATCAGTCGCTCTAGCCTTCGAGATTCAGTGCAGACTCTGTGACGCAGCGGACATTCGCCACAGAGGATGGGACCACGTCTGCTATGGCCTCGTCTCTACAGCCCTCGCATCAGGACGGCTCATGGGTCTCAATTCTGAAAAGATGACTCAGGCTGTGAACCTGGCCTTGAACTCTCACATAACAATGCGCCAGGTGAGGGCAGGGGAACTCTCGATGTGGAAGGGTTGCTCGTTCGCGAACGCTGGCCGAAACAGCGTCTTCTCGGCCCTCTTAGCAAGAGAGGGCATGACTGGTCCTTCGCCGATCTTCGAGGGCGAGATGGGCTTCTTCAAACAAGTATCCGGACCCTTCCAGATCGACACGGAGGAATTCGGCGGAAGAAAGGGCAGTTTCAAGATCGGTGAGACTTATCTGAAATATTTCCCCGCAGAGATTCACTCACAAACAGCGATCTGGGCTGCGCTAGAAGCGAGGAAGGAGATTGGAGATCTTAACGAGATCGCATCGGTAGAAATTGCTTCTCATGAAGCTGGCTATACAATCTTGGGCAGGGATCCTGAGAAGTGGATCCCAGCGACAAAAGAGACGGCGGACCACAGCTTGCCATACATTGTCGCTATGGCCTTCCTAGAAGGCAAGATTGACAATTCATCATACTCGCCCAAGAAGTTCATGGACCCCAAGAACCTGAGTTTTCTGAAGAAAGTAACGGTTGTTGAGGACAAGGATCTCACAGCCATGTATCCTGAAGCCGTAGCGAACAGAGTCACAGTGAAACTCACCTCTGGAAAGGTCATTTCCAAACAGGTGAACTATCACAAGGGGCATCCAAAGAATCCTATGAGCAATGAGGACGTGGAGAAAAAGTTCAGGATCCTGACGAAGAGACATTTCAGCAAGAGTCAGGCAAAGCGAGCCCTGGACATGCTTTGGACCCTGGAAAAAGTGAGCGACTTGTCAAGACTATTCTCTGCGCTAGTCGTGGAGTAATTCCCACCACTTATCGCAGGGACCTTTTCCTAGACACTCCTTTCAAAAAATAAGCATGCTTTTCTCGACCCCCGGGGGGTCGTCGATTTTCCCCGGCCCCCGCCCTTCACGAAAGCATTGTCATAGACACGCTTGCAGACCTACCTTGGAACGTAGCTGACCTTCTTTCCCTCCCAGATGTCCCTGTCTCCCCAGAGACCCAGCTTCCAGGCCGTGAACTCCACAATCTGGGAGTGGTCGATGAACAGGTTCACATCCTTCCCGAAAGATTTCAGGTACCACTTGAAAACCGGCGGATCGGATGCCTCGAACATCCATGTCTCGTAACCGAACATGTCCACGAGCTTCTTCACCACATCTTTCCTCCACTTCGATGCGGGAAGATCCTCTGTAATCCCCTCGGATTCGAGCATTAGGATCTTCGCGCCCACGTCAAGGTGAGCCTGCGTCTCCTTTGCCACATCTTGGAAAGTCCTCATCTTAGTCTTGTAACCTATGACGTGGGTCCCGCCTCCCGCTCCAATCATCATGGAAACCTCGGGTTTGGCCTTCATGCCTAGTTTCTGAACCCGGCGCACAATAGCAACCTTGTCCTCCAGTTTCATAGGTGCGAACCCGCTCGAGACTTCGACCATGTCAAACTCCAACGCCTTGCATTCTTCGAGATACTTGTCCACTATATCCGAGCCTTCAACGACTACCCGCTCCACGAAACCGCCAGTAGAGACGTAGACGCCGTTGTCATGGCATAGGCTGATGATTTTCCTAGTGGTCTCCCTAGGCAACAGTCTCATCGAGCCTCCTGCGAACTTGTAACCATCAACATACTCACTCCAATCATCAAGAAGATCTTTCAGGTACCCATAACTGACCGAACTGTAGTATGGTCCCCGGATCTCGATGACCCCTTTGTCCCGGGGCTTCGGGCTCAGCTCGACCAGTTTGACAAAATCGAAAGTCTTGGATTGCGCATTCATCTTTCTAAGCCGGACTATCGGCAGCGTGACGCTATCAACTAGCACTCTAGAGTCTACAAGCTTCCCAACGGTCGCACCTATCACATCAACCTGGAGAATTCACGAAAGGATCGTCTCGCCGAAGGTTCTTATCGGGCTCGTAGGACTGTGAGCCCATGAGTAATCTGAAAACAGAACTGGAACACATCAAGCACCACATCAAGTACCCCGCGAACAAGACACAAGTCATGGCAGCATGCAACAACATGTCGGACGTCCCGTCGATCGACAAGGACTTCGTCGCTAAGTCTCTCCCTGAGAGTAACTACAAGGGCCCAGAAGACGTCGTAAAGGCCCTCCTCAACAAAGTCTAAGCTTTTCTCAAACTTCTCTTTTTTTTCTAATCTACCAATCTATTCTACGTATGGCTCTTCACGCGAATGATTAGCCGGAAACTTGGTCCATTTCGGACCAAGCCCATGCATCAAAGTGACTGTACTGGGGTCATTCCCATTGAGGCGATAAGACTTGAGGGATTTCAAACGGCGGCAGCTACCCTCCACATATTAGGGGTTCCAGAGTGACGGCTTGGTATGCGGTACATCTTTGAAAAGGCAGTTGACCTGACGCACGAGCTTCACAATGGTATGCCGATCTATCCTGGAGATCCACCCCCAAGCTTCGTCAGCTACGCTACGCTAGAGAAGAGTGGAGTCAACCTGACCAAACTGACTCTCGGCTCACACACTGGCACGCATATTGATGCTCCCCGACATTTCATTCCAGACGGGATAGGGGTAGACCAGATTTCCCCGAACAAACTAATCGGAGAAGCATACGTGGCCGATATGTCCAGCAAACCAATCGGCAGCGGAATTACAGGGCAAGACCTTCGCCGGACTCTCGAGGCAAAAGTTGCAGAGGACGACATCGTAGTCGTCTATACTGGGTGCAGCGAACATTGGGGGAACGATTCGATGAACTCGAACTACACTTACCTGACGGGGGATGCAGCCAGCTACCTAGTCTCAAAAAAGGTTCGGGCAGTAGGAATCGACTTTCTCAGCGTAGAGAAGTTCCAGGCACCAACTCCTATTGCACACAAGACCCTTCTCGGCGAAGGCATCTTCATCATAGAATCCCTCAATTCAGCGACCAAACAGTTTGTAGGAAAGAGAGTCCTAATGATATGCTTGCCGATCAAACTCCGAAATGGAGACGGAGCCCCCTCAAGGATAATCAGCGTCCCCATCAGTGAAGACTAATCGCACATGCTAAGATCACCGAGACTCTTGTCACTAGTGCCAATACACCGTTTTTTTCCTCTGATGAGTGTAATACAATTCGCTAGATCTGTACTCAATGTGAACGGTTCCTATATCTGCCAACTTCACCATGTCAAGCCACTATGCAAGAAAAGAAAATCTGCACAAAGCTCTTAGAATCGAGAAACTGGAGCCATCTACCATGGCACAATCGACGACAAAACAATGGTCTGTCGGAAAGCTACTGCTCGTCGTAGGCATAGTCGCTATCGTGGCTGGTGCTGCGGTAGGCACAAGCGTTGGATATGCTGTTCGGTATGCGGCCCCTACCACTAGATCGTTCTATCTCTTCAATAACTCCCTGCCCTTTGACCAAGATGTCTGGGGTATACCACACGACACTTTCTCCCCTGACCGCATCACCGTCAACAAAGGCGACAAAGTCGTAATCTACTATCGCAACATAGAGGACACGACTGAGGACCACAACTTCGTGATGGACCCGCCCTACACGTTTGACGCGGTCGTCCACGCCGGGCAGACCGAGAACTTCCCGGTGGCTAGTACCCTGAAAGGCATCACTGTCGTGGTAGTTCATGTAAACCAAACCGCTACCATCACGTTCACTGCGAGTTGGTCAGGAGTCTTCCGCTACTACTGCTCATTTCACCCGCCAACCATGACAGGTTACCTCGTAGTCTTGGGTTAGGAGCACGACAAGATGCAAACGATGAAAAGGTCTGCAATGCTTCGCTGGAGTGCAGTAGGTCTACTCTTCGTCACAGGACTAACCGATATCTATTACGGCAACTTCAACGCGGGCTTCTACGAGAACCTCTGGTACGCCATGGGAACTATCTACATCTTCACAGCGGCAGTCATAGCAGCAAACTTTGAGCCAAGATTTGCCCAACCGGCCGTGTTCGGCTACGCGATCTTCCTCTTCGTTCTATGGGCGACTACTGCCTTTGCAACAGGCGTTGGTCTCGACACCGTAGCCTACTTGGACAAAGCCATCGAAGCCTTGCTAGTGGTAAACATGGCTCTACTCATCCGCAGCTCCCGCAGCCCAAGCCTTCTCCGATAAGATAGTCGATTTTCACTCGGGACCTAACGCGGTCCCTTTTTCTAATCATATTAGGATTCGTAGCAGGAGAGACGAATGCTGTTTCTGATCCTTCTTGTGTCGGAGCCAACGCCTCTAACCACTTTCTTTCCTTATGCTCCGCCTAGCGTTACTATTAGATCGGTGAGAAATCCTGCGCATAACCCGACGAAGATGCCTATCATGAGTATCTGATTTGTTGTCTGTTTTCTCCCAGAGTTGTACATGAGCATGGAAACGTAGAGAATGGCTCCTCCTGCAAGGCTCAGGAAAAGCACGTAAGTGAACACAGAAGTCCACAAACTTCCTACCACGGTCCCTACAAACGTAGGACCTCCCCCCACAAGTCCTGCAACGGCTAGAAAACGAGCTGTAGGTCTCTTGATGAGACCAGCCAGTGGGCCCGCTATCCCGAATCCTTCGGTAGTATTGTGGGCGCCAAAACCAACTATGAGGAGTAAAGCCAGCCCAACGGATCCTGAGGCGTAAGACTGGCCGACTGCGAGACCCTCGCTGAAGTTATGAGCTCCAATGCCGATCGCGATCATCATTGCAAGCCTGTAAGGATGATGTTCCTGAAGAATCCGGATCTGTTGAGCCTGTTCGGTCGCACTTAGCTGAGATGTTCCGGTGCCATTCTCCACGCGCGCCTTGACAATCGGCGGAGCTTTTGCCATGTACTTCGCCTCGTAAGCCACCAGTCCTAAGAGACCTAGTGCAAGTCCCCCGAAGACAGCGATAAGATCCGTTGCCGCGTCAGCAACCGACCAGCTTACCGCCATTGCGCTTGAGGCTACGCATGCCGCAGCGCTTCCTGTAAAAGCGCTCGATGCAACGCACGTTGCAGTATTCCATGCGTGGCTAAACACGTCGATTACGAGAAACAACAAGATGCCGATTGATAGGGCGTTGAGGAAGCCTTTCTTGCGTGGACTAACATTTTGAAGAATTGCCAAGGGGAGACCGAAGAAGATTGTGAAGCCGGCTATGGCGCCTAAGAGCAGAAGCTGTGCATAGTCAATCAATCCTGGGCACGAGATACCGGACGATTGGCCCCCATGTTATAACTTATGTCATAATTGATCGTGAGGAGTGTGAGGACATTCAAGGCACAAACGAGTTCCGAGCTAATCGTTTCCCGCGACCGTCTCTTTTTGTAACTATTTTTCTTGCAATTTTTCTTTTGCTGTAACTATTCTTTTTCGCGAACTATTATGTGACCCCGGGGTGGTCGATTTTCTCCCGCGCTGCCCTTCGTGGCCCCCGTTCCTCTCGCAGGGCTAACTAAATACCAGTGTAACGCAGATGGGAGGCGCTTATTCCTTGCAGGAGACCCTGAGCCCCGACCTGGTCAAGCTTGCCGCCAAGTCCGCACGGGACGAACACACAGACGGCGCCGTATACCAGATGCTCAGCCGGCATGAAAAGAACCAGTCGTTCAAGAAAGCCCTAGAAGATCTCGCGCGCGGCGAGCAATCCCACTACGAATTCTGGAAGGCGTACACGCCCGATATCGCTGTTAAGGTGAACATGCTCAAGGTCTACTTCACCCTCCTCCTCCGCGTCACACTCGGCCTAACCTTCACCATGAAATTCCTAGAGAGACACGAAGACGCCCTGCACGAACGCTACCGGCAGATGGTGAAGAGCATCCCGCCGGCCGATAAGGCTCGGTTCGAAGCCATGATGGAAGAAGAGGAACATCAGGAGTCGTACTTGATGGGCGAGATCCATGAGGGGCGAGTCAAGTACATGAGCTTCATCGTCCTCGGCCTCGCAGACGCGGTTGTCGAGATCTCCGGAATCCACGCAGGCTCCCTAGGAATATACAACCGGACAGAGCTCGCAGGCATAGCAGGCGTTGTCGCGGGAATGGCCGCGTCGATAGCTATGGCATCGGCTGCGTACGCCCAGGCCAAACAGGGCTTCGAGGGATCAGCCAAGTGGAGCGCAATCTATACGGGAGTATCATACATGTTCACAGCGATATTCCTCGCATTACCGTACTTCCTCACAAGCTCAATGCTCACCGCGCTCGGAATATCACTCATCGTCGGAGTAGCTTTGGTCGCCATGATGACCTACTACGATACCGTCATATCAGCGAGAAAATTCAAGAGACAATTCGCGGAGATCGCAGGAATCATACTAGCCGCCTCCCTTGCCCTCTACATAGCGGGAATCCTAATCAGACAATTTCTGGGAATCTCGATCTGAACGAACAGGTTTACGAGGCAGCCTGCGTCAGACGCTCTAGAAGCATTCTACCCTTTTTCAAAGTTCCCAATGACCCTTTCACAGCTCCTCTCTCCGTGAACCTGAGGGACCCGTCTGGCTTCGTCTTGCCACCTGTCACAAGCACGGGCACTGGATCGTCGCTATGCCCCTTGTCCTCGACAGGCGTCGAGTGATCACACGTAATTGCTACGACTAGACCGCTCAATCGGGCCGATTTTACCAAGACAGAAAAGAACCCCTTATCGATCTCCTCGATCCTCTTCCTCTTCAAATCGAACAGTCCATCATGGCCTGGTTCATCAGGACCCTTCAAGTGAACATAGACAAAACCAAACCTGCCGATGAAATCAAGGACAAGCTTTGCGCGCTTACGATAGTCATCTGGTCCCGTCCCAGGCTCTAGCTCCCTGACATCCATCCCGAGCAATCGTCCGATACCAAGCTCAGCTGGGAGATCCGCGATCATCAACGAGTCCACACCCCATCTCGCCTGAAATGCCTGGACGTGTGGTTTGGAGATTCCCGCGTCCCGCATCAGCACAAAATTCGCCGGGATCATATCTTTCTTTTTCCTCGTCTCGTTTACCGGATGATTATCTAGAATCGATCTCGCTTTGAAACCGAATTCGTTGACTAGTGCCGCACTCACAATGGCGTCATCAGACTTGTCCAGCGGCTCGCACCTTGGAATGTCATACTCTTTCACGCCTGGCTGAGCCAAACTGATGTTGCCCTTTCTGACATAGGCCGGATCAAAGTTGGATATGTTCGAGGAAAACCGATGCCCGTCAGCACGGAAGACCACCACCGCCCTGTGACCCACAGTCGGCTTGAAAACAAACCGGACAGCTGATTTGAGACGCAATTCCTTGTTCAGAGCAGCGCCTAGCTTCTGAGCCTCCGGTGTCGAAAGGTTCCTTCCAGCTCTCCTGTCCACAAGCTTGTCACCCTTGACAGTCGCAAAGCCCGCCCGCAGTGCAAGGTCACCATCGTCAAATTCGACGCCAGCACCGAGAGCTTCGACTACGCCCCGCGACAGGTGAGTCTCAAGCGGATCATATCCTAGTAGGGAGAAAACGCCAGCATCACTCTCAGGGGCAATACCTTCGCCGACGGTGTACATTTGTCCCATACTACCTCTCCCGGCCAAAGCATCTAGGTTCGGTGTAGAAGCCGCTTCCAGAGGCGACATATTGGCGCCAACCCTACCACTAGCACCGTCCAGCACGACCATGACAATCGGGAGCATTGCCGGGAACCCTTAGGGCCCGATGTCGAGAATTGGTAGAAAAGATTCTGGTAACTTATCGTCAGATGTCTCTCTGACGTATTAGGTAGGCTTAGCCTTTGTCTTGCTTCGTGTTGGTTGTCAAATCTGTCTGGCAACAATATGTTCCAGCAGGTGATGTTCTGCGTTTGCTAGAGCTGTTCGAGAATGGTTAACGAGTCCCTGCGGATAGCGACGAAGAACCGCTAGAACTGGCCACCTGCTCCATAACGCCACAAAGACAATTGTAGGCCTTAGCGGTGCAGCGGAGAACAGCAATAGTTCTCTAGAACGTTGAGGGCATTCGATCCCTCTACCAGAAAGGAACGGTCAGGGTAGAAAGTATCCGGGTAGGATGAATGGGTGGAGTTTCGGCGAGGCCCAGCGGCAGATCGAGTACAAGGCCCGATGAGTAGGCCTACCGCTTATCCGTTTGTCTAGGCATGAGACTAGAGGTTCCAGTGTGACTTGTCCGAGATACGGGGAGAGACTCCAATCAGACAAACGACTAGAACGCAAGCTCTGGTGCGGAAGATGCCGAATGGTATCGGACCAAGACCAGGTGGCGGCTATCAACCTGGCTCGGCGGGGACGGGTGAAGTTCGCACGTTCCCAGCCTCTCGTGAGAATAGAGGCGCAAGGCGGGGCAGCTGAAGCAATGAAGGGGAACCCGACGCCTACGGTAATCCGTGGAGTCGATGCGCCGAAGCTAACTCAACCAACAAAGAGTTAACAGAACCGAAAAAGAAGCCCTAAAAGAATCCAATTGTTCGTTTCCAAGCTGAACGGCCCTGTCTGGTAGCTCTTCCGGCCAAATGTCCCATCTGATCCGCACTGCTCTTACCTCTCAGCTCAAAGAACTCATGGACAAGGATGTCGTCCTAGCAGGCTGGGTTCACGACGTAAGGGTCCTAGGCGGAATCTCGTTCATCCTTCTCCGAGACATGGCCGGAATCGTCCAAGTAACGGCTCCCAAGGCAAAGGTGAGCATAGACATCGTCAAGGAGATCAGCACACTCCACCAAGAAGACGTCATCCTAGTCAAAGGCAGAGTAGTCTCGAGCAAGATCGCCAAGAAGGGAATCGAAGTCATTCCAGAACAGCTGGAAGTGGTGAACCGAGCGGAGACCCCTCTACCCCTCGACCCGAGAGGCGTTCAGAACACTCTTCTAGAGACCCGGCTCAACTGGAGATTCCTAGACTTCCGCAGCGAAGAATCAAACGCCATCTTCAAAATCCAATCACGCATCCTCCAAACCTTCCGAGAATTCTTCACCACGCGAAGTTACGTAGAGATACAACCGCCTGTAATCATAGCCTCAGCAAGCGAAGGCGGCGCCGAACTCTTCTCATTGAAATATTTCGAGAAAGACGCCTACCTCGCCCAATCGCCTCAGCTCTACAAGCAAATGTGCGCCATATCCTTCGAGAAAGTATTCACCGTTCTACCAGTATTCAGAGCGGAAAAGTTCGAACAGCCTACGCACCTCAACGAGGTCCGGCAGATGGACATCGAGCAGGCGTTCTCGACAGACGAGGATGTGATGAAGGTCCTTGAAGAATTTCTCGCGGAATGCATCAGGAAGATTTCCGCATCGAGCATCGAAGAGCTGGAGAAAATAGGTCGGAAACTCGAACCACTCCTCCTGCCGCTAAAACGCGTGCAATACAGAGACGCAATCGAGCTTCTACGCAAAAATGGCGAAGAGATCCAGGTTGGAAACGACTTTTCAAAAACGCAGGAAAAGAGGCTCTCCCAGCTTCTGAGGGAGGAAGCATTCTTCATAGTCGGCTGGCCGTCAGAACAGAAAGCATTCTATGCAATGCCCGATCAAGATGGTAAGACCTCCAGAGCATTCGACCTCATCTATCGAGGGTTGGAGATCGCGTCTGGAACCCAGCGCATACACGTTCCAGCTCTGCTCATTCAACAGCTCAAGTTGAAGGGACTGAATCCCGAGAACTTCAAGTTCTACGTAGACTCTTTCCGCTATGGTGCCCCGCCACATGCAGGCTGGTCCATCGGTCTGGAGCGGTTGACGATGAAAATGACCGGTAGAGAAAACATTAGGGAAACGACGATGTTTCCACGAGACAGAAATCGGCTAAGCCCGTAAGAGTTTCTCCCCCAGCCTATGCAAACGTCTCTACTCTCTCGGCCAACGCTCGAAAAGGCGCCGTTATCTGGTCCTTAGGAATCTTAAGTGTCAGAACAGACCTGCTCAAAGCGCCTGAACCAGTCAAGCGCCGCCCATTGGGGATTGCATTCTCAAAGTGGTTGGACGATCAAGAGACCTCTTTGAGGCTCTTCTTCACCGTAGCTCTTTCCCTTAGAAGATAGTAAGTCGCCTGCCTTGACCTGAGACTTATCTTAGCAATTCCCTCAGTTACAAGCCGAATTAACTTGGTTGGGTGCGTATCGACGTCGTGCCACTGCCACCCTTGACCATCCGAGGAACCCGTTGATTCCTCATGAGCAACGGCCAGCCGAAGGGTCTTCTCGTATTCAGGATACCGTCCGAGAAACAGCCTGACCTTGTCGGGGGAGGCCGCCCTTTCCTCTTCAACCTTGCTCTCCAATCACGCCCTTACCCCGCATCTGGACATCATATGAGCGGAGATAAACCTACCTCGCCACATTGTTAAGATTCCGCTCGACAAAGCTTCCTCAGAATGACATAAGTTAAAGACTTATCCCTTACTATGTGAGGTGAGTCTACTGTCCCATCGAGGCGATGAAAGTCCTCCAACTCCAAATACGATTCCCATGTAAGCAAAACCTTGAAAAGTTCCGACCGTTCCCTATTTTCTTTCGACCATATTTGAGCCAGATCGCCCCCCAAGAATACTTGGAGAGGATCAATCGCTTCGTCTCCTTCTTAGATCCCGGGAATGTCAAGATCGCGACGGCGATGAAGAAGTATGGTCTCAGAAACCTCCAGCTCATAGCTGACAAAACAAGAATTCCTCGGCCGACTGTCCACGCGAGAGTATCGAGACTGGAAAAGGAGGGGCTTCTCAGAACATGGATCCATCCCAACTATGCCAAACTAGGCCTGGTCAGAGCGATGGTCCTACTTACCACGAAGCCAGGCAGGGAACTTCTGGCGCCGGAAGCTCTTCGGATTCCGGGCTATTGGTTGAGGCTCATTCGTTGTATGGGGGAGTGCAATGGTTACTACTCGACTCACGCGATTCCTTTCGGGAAACGTTGGGATTTTGAGCAATACCTTGAGAAAATCGTCGCTTCCGGAATCGCGACTAGATATCGCGTCTTATGGTTAGGGGAGGCAATATCACCGCTCCCGGACTTCAGTTACTATGACGCGATGAAAAAGACATGGACCTTCGACTGGCCAAGATGGCTCCAGGAGCTGGCTGCAAAGCCTCTTCATACTCAACGCAAGGAGGCTCAACTCGGTGGAGGCTTTGACAAGAAAGATCTGATCATTTTGAAAGAACTTGTCAAAGACGGTCGAACAAAACTGACCCAACTGGCGCGCCTTCTGGACATGACAGTCCCTGCCGTCAAGTATCGCTTCGACAATCTAGAGCGATCTGGATTCATCCGCGAATACGTCATCGACATGTTGCCTTTCGCCCCTGAAATCTCCGACCTCTACGAAATGGTGCTGGATTTCAAGACAAGGGAAGGTTTGGGCCACGGCGAGAGAGTGTTGAGCACCCTTCCTATTGTAAGGACACTGTCTAGAGTGGAAGGTTCCAATTCGATCGCCGTGAGAATGTATCTTCCTAGGGCCGAGATGAACAACCTTCTCACGATGCTCTCCGCACTTTCGCGTACCGGGGTTCTTGCAGGGTTCACATTCGTAATGCTCGACCCAATGACCATCCGGGCGCAAACCTTCTCTTACGAGTTCTACGAGGACAACACGGGTTGGCGGTACGACAACTTGGAATACTTTGAGCAGCTAAGGAGAGTGTCTTCAGCTTTCGACAAGGAGGAAGATATTCAAGTGACCTTCCAAAGCTCTCCTGTAATGAGCTTCCAATAGCTAGATTCTAAAGCCGAACCGGTCTACAGACCGGATTGATCCCGCCGAAAGCGCTGCTACATCATCGTAACAGTCAGGCCTTTAGATGGTTGAAAGGTCACAGGGGGAGGTTCCGCCTTGTCTAGGGATGATGCAAGCTTGCGGAGAGCTGCAAGGTATTCGTGATTGTCGTAGTGCCATCCTGACTTGTCGTCGAAAGCCTTGTAGTGGAACGTCTGTGCCTGTATAGTCATCGGATCTAGAAGCATGTAGGAGAAGCGATCTATTGCGCCTCCTCTGACGAGGGCTGATAGCAATGTCAAGAGGTTGTTAACTTCTGTTCGAGGGAGGTAGACTCTGATGGTTATCGAGTTTGTCCCGTTGATTCGTGAGTAGTTCAAGACGAATGGTAGACGTTTGAACAAGTTCTCTTTTGCCATCATCGCCTTATGTTCACCGAAGTCCAACCGAACCTCGTAGAGGTCCGATATCTCCGGTGGGTAAGGAAGGACTTGTATGACATAATCTTGTAGGAATCCTCGCCGGGCGAGATTGTCGAATCTATACTTGGCTGCTGGAAGCGTCATTCCGATCATCTGCGAGAGTTCGGAGAGCTTCTTTCGAGCATCCTTCATCAGCTCTTTGAGAATCAATAGGTCGTTCTTGTCAAAGTCGTCTTTCGACGATTCCTTCTCCTCAGATACATTCTGCGTCTTGCCTTTCGTAAACATGCTGAGCCATGCTGGCCAGTCGAATCTCCAGGCTCTCTTCTTGAAATCGTAGTATTCGAAGTTGGGAATGTGGGAGTGGTAGTCGCCGAGCCAGAAGATCCTGTAGCTTGCGGCGAGACCCGATGAGACGATTTGATCCAAGTACTGGACAAAGTCCTGTCTGTTTTCGACAGGGACGGCGTGCTGCGAGTAGTATCCGTTGCATTCGCCCGTGCATCTTGCAACCCAGAGCCAGAAGCCTGGAATCTTGAGCGCTTCGCTGGCTATCACCTCTCGACCGGGGCTCGGGGTTAGTAGAACCATGGATCGGGCTAATCCGATCTTGGCAAGGTTGGGATAGGTCCAGGTGTCGAGCAATCCCTGGGTTCCGAGCTTGTTGACGCGAGTATAGACAGTTGGGTATGGAACGCCGGATTTCCTGGCGATGGACTGGAGGTTTCGAGGTCCGAACTTCTTCATCGCGCCAATGATCTCCACATTCTCATCGTCTAGTAGAGACATTATCTGGTGTATCCGCTGGAAGTATTCGTCTGCCATCTGGTAGCTCAAGGTGAGGCCGGGTTACGAGAACTGTGGGGGGTTATAGAAGATTTGGAAAGTTGACACGAATCTACTGGACATGATTGAATTTTAGCTCGATTCAGTGAAGTTGTAACAACTTTTGTAAAGAACCGAGAAATCTGTCGAAACCCTAGTAGTTCAATTTCGCTCTATGATCCGCAAACACTCCTCCTGATCTGAAAAAGAGAGTATATGGGGGCGCTATGATAGCGATGGAGTAGTTTAGCGGTTGAGCAAATCTAGCCGACCGATTGGGGAGCTGATCCGTCGCCATAGTTTTCTCCGACTTGCAATGCTCGATCGATAACGCCTATCATGTTCTCGGCGAGCTCTGTGAATCTCTTGGTGAGTGGATCTTTCTGATGTTCTAGAACGAATACTCCTCTGCTGAGATTTTCAAAGACATCAGAGTTGAACGGGAGGGCTGTCAGGACTTGGAGGTTGAAGAGGCCTGCTATTTTGTCTCCGATCTTCTTGGACTCCTTGTCTCCCACGCTGCTCGGTATCATGTTGAGTATCAAGACCACGGGTTTCCTCAGCTGGCTCGCTACCTCGTTCATGACGCCGCTTCCGAACATGTCCTGGTGATCGACCCTGGACAAGAGGACGACAACGTCGCAGACCGCCATCGAAAGGATCGTGTCCTTTTCGATTCCAGGATGGCTATCGATTAGAAGATAGTCAAGCTGGTATTCAGTAGCTAGAATATTGAGAACTGTTTTGAAGCGACTGAGGTTGAAGCCAGTGTCGACCATCTTGAGAATCTCTTCGAGCCTGTGTCCTGCCGGACAGAAGAGAAGACAGCCAGATTCGATGCCCAGTCGAGGGGTTAGATCAAGGACAGCATCGTTGACAGGGATGGAACTCTGCAGAACATCGTTTATTGTCGCCCGTATCTCTCCATCTGATATTCCGAAGATAACATGCAGTCCTGGTCCTTCCAGGTCAAGATCGACCACGGCGACCCTCTTGCCAAGCTTGGCAAGTGTGACCGCCAGATTGGCGCTGACAGTGCTTTTCCCAGTTCCACCTTTGAAAGATTGAACCGCAAGTATCTTCGCTAAGTCCAGTCACATGTCCAGCAAGTTTATTCTCGGAATCAGTTCGAGCAAGCGACGAGAGCCATATCACTCAACTAAAGCTACACGTTACTAGGCTAGAGGGGTAACAGTAGCTTCTAGTTGCATTAGACGAGTAATGAATGATTCTTTCGCGATGGGCGCGCGAAAAGCGGCTGGGGTTCTATGACTGCTGACGGAATCAAGGTCACGGTGGAGAAATGGCCAGTTTTCTTCCCTTCGGATTTTCCGCGCCGACCGCTCATGCCGCGCAAAGACGCTGAAACATACCCCCTTTTTTCCTGGAAGATTTCCCCTCTGGCACCAATTCTGGGCTAGTCCAGCTGATCAAAGCACGGTCTGGACTTCGATGGGATGGCGTTTGCTTGCTTTATCCCGCGATTTCCGAACGATTTTCAGCCGAAATTTTACCGTAGGCTCAGATTCGAGATCAGGGCTGATAATGGGCGAGTTTCAGATCTATGAATCATGCTCGAGGCAACGGATCGGAAGCACAACCATAATATTCTGAAATGCTGCCGAGACAGACACGAACACGCACACCCTACAATCCCAAGACACTGCTTGCAACTTATGATGGTTCCGGAACGTCAATCTCGACCCCGCGACCATTACTTGCTTGGAAGATGTAACTTGACTCAGAGCGTGAAACCGTTAGTCATCAAACAAGCAGCATACCTCCGCGTTCCCAAAGACGTCGCAGAGCTGCTAGACATTATGGGCGCACCCACAGGGGCCGTAGAGCTCCGAATAGACGAAAAAGGCTGCGCCCTAGTCTACACCTTCGCTAAACCAACACGAGCCATCACGGAAGAGCCGGAACCAGTCGAAGTTCTGGTCGCGGCCCAATAAGCAATCCTCAGGAAGACACTGCTACTTTCCGAAAAACGTAACGATTTTTTCCTCGGATTCTCCGCCTCCAAGGATATCGGTTTCAGAGACACCTCTATCCCCCCTTCTTGATTCCAGCGAACCAGGAGGCGTGGGAGACTTGAAGAAGACGACCCTAGCCCCCGAGGAATGTGTTATGAATAATGGGATCGGACTAGCAACGGGTCGCGAGCACGCTGACAACTAGAGCGAGCACCATAGCTACCAAGATCGTCTGCACCATCGGCCCTGCATCAGATTCCTCCAGAGTGCTAACTAAACTGATCCAATCGGGAATGGATGTTGCACGCATCAACTTCTCCCATGGAACGCACGATCAACACGTTCGCATCATCAGAACTATTCGACAGGTCAGCGAACGTCTCCACCGTCCTGTAGCCATTCTCCAAGACTTGCCCGGACCAAAGCTGCGAGTAGGCAAACTCGCAAGCGAACCTCTTCACCTTCAAAGACTCGACAAGATCAGCCTGACAACCAAGCCAACCAACGCCAAATCCAAGATTCCTATCGCCTATCCAGACCTTCCCAAAGCAGTCAAGAAAGGCGATACGATATTCCTCGCAGATGGAACCATCAGGATCGAAGTCCTACGAACCAAGAGAGACGAGGTCGAAGGACGCGTAATCAACGGCGGCGATCTGACCTCGGGAAAAGGAGTCAATCTCCCAAGGCTTAGAATCCGGGTCCCAGCAGTAACAAGTGAGGACAAGGAACACATCAAGTTCGGAGTCGAGAACAAAGTCGACATCATCGCCGTGTCCTTCGTCCAGAAAGTCGACGACATAAAAACCGCGAGAAAAGTTGCCGAGACCAATGGCCATGAGATATTTGTCGTTGCCAAGATAGAGAAGAGAGAAGCAGTCGATAATCTCGAGGAGATCGTCCAGGAAGCCGACGGAGTCATGGTTGCCAGAGGCGATCTCGGAGTAGAACTCAAACTCGAACTTGTCCCGATAATACAGAAGAGAATCATCCACGAGAGCAACAGATTCGGAAAGCCTGTGATAACCGCAACGCAGATGCTAGAGTCTATGATCTCGTCTCCCACACCTACTAGAGCCGAAGTGACGGATGTCGCGAACGCGATTATCGACGGCACAGACGCCGTAATGCTCTCCGAAGAAACGGCGATCGGCAAATATCCCGTCGAGGCAGCTCTGATCCTAGGAAGGGTCGCCGAGGAAACCGAGAGATTTCTTCCAAAAGAGATCTCGCCTCAACGTCGATCATGGTACGAACACGGTCAAGCCGACGCATTAGCACTGGGAGCTTGCGAGACAGCTTTGCAAGTCTCAGCTTCGGCGATAGTCGCACCAACTCGCACCGGGAGAACCGCACGTCTTGTCTCAAAGTATCGGCCTCCGCTCCCAATCGTTGCCCTAACATCTCATCCAGAAGTGCAACGGCAACTGCTCCTCTCTTGGAGAGTTCAAACTCTACTCACTAGAGAGTTCAGTACTAGCGAGGAGATTTTCCATGAGGCCGAGAGATCAGTGGTTCGATTGAAACTTGCGAAAAAGGGCGATAGAGTCGTCATAATTGCCGGTGACCCTAAGGGCCCGTCTGGCAAGACGGAGATTCTGAAGGTCCAGACGATAAGCTAGGCTCTAACTACTGTGGCAGTTTTCGAAACACGGGTCTGATCTCCAAAGGCTTTATTGGTACCGATTCAGGATGAAACGCTTCCCTGCCAGGAGGACTCTTCAGTGCGA
The DNA here is from genome assembly GCA_005881615.1 of Candidatus Bathyarchaeota archaeon. Classification (GTDB taxonomy): domain Archaea; phylum Thermoproteota; class Bathyarchaeia; order 40CM-2-53-6; family 40CM-2-53-6; genus 40CM-2-53-6. Next base: position 3,104 of record VBBR01000071.1, on the reverse strand, counting down.
GACCATCGACCTACAAACCCCGAGATGCTCAATACGATAAGTTATCTCAAACGCGCTGGCAGGCAACACCAAGCGCCCCTCTGGCTAACAGTCGCAAGTTTCTTGGGCAAATCACGAAGAACCAGAATCGTCCTCAACCTAGGACAAGTATCGAGACTAGCCAAGGCAGGAGACGTGATCGTCGTACCAGGAAAGGTTCTCGGGTCGGGTATCCCGAAAGAGAAGCTCACAATTGCAGCGTTCAAGTTCTCTCCGCGGGCGCTTGTGAAGATTGAGAAGGCCGGGGGAAGGTGCATCCCCTTATTTCGACTTATAGAAGAGAATCCTCAAGGCACAAACGTTAGGCTTCTCCGCTAGAAACAGCCGTAGAATTTCCCCGTTTCGAAAGATGAAATATAGTCACCTTCCGATTCCCCACTCGTTGGGCCGGTAGTCCAGCCTGGTAAGCAATATGATTGCACAGAACGGACGTCGCCCTCACACGGCGAAGGTCGTGGGTTCAAATCCCTCCCGGCCCACCACAAAAAGCTCCGAACAAGCGAGAAAAAAAAGGATGACAAAATGGCTTCCATAGACACGTTTCTCCTTGACCTACTGAAAGCAACAGTTGCCCTGTTTGTAATAGTGGACCCGCTGGGTCCTGTTCCCATTTTTGCCGGGCTTACAAAACCTATGAGCGTTGATGAGAAGCGGAAGGTTTTCAGAACCGCCGCGGTTGTCGGGGCCATACTCTTAGCTGCTTTCGCCCTGATCGGTCAAGAAGTCTTGCTATTATTCGGAATATCGCTAGAGAGCTTCCAGATCGCGGGAGGACTGGTTCTGCTCTTGTTGTCGATTGAGATCATTTTCCGCGGTGAACGCATGGACAAACTAACCCTTGTCTCCGCCGAGGAGACAGCCGTTTTCCCAATAGCATTCCCGCTACTTGTTGGCCCCGGAGCGATAACCTTGACCCTCATCTCGATTCAATCGTCCGGAATCATAGTTGCCCTTAGTGCAATTGTAATCGTCATGTTCGTAAGCTGGGTTGTCCTAAGACAAACCGACAGAATCTACCGCCTGCTGGGTAAGACTGGAGCTGCGGTAATTGCGAGAATAATGTCTCTTTTCATAGCTGCCATTGCGGTGCAATACGTTCTTGCTGGAATACAGTTCTACTATCCCCCGCGGTGAGCGGCTCAGAAGATCTTCCGGGACTAGAGCTTTGCGAGGCCCATGCGCTTTAGCTGCTTGTACATTAGGAAGACCACTAGCGCGATAACGATGAAGTAGATGACTTGCGAAATGAAATCTCCATAAAGGAACACTGACGGTTTCCCTGAGACCGGAGAGGTGACAGTCGCGTTCAGCGACGCCAGGTTTCCCGTGGGCAAGACAAGCCCTACTATCGGATTGATGAGATCTTTGACAAAAGAGTTCACGACGGCGGACGACGCGACGCCTATCACGAAGCCTATCGCGAGGCCGATCACACCAAACGTCTGGAGAAAGTCGGTAAATTCTCTGACGAATCCCTTTTTCTTCTCTGTAGTCTTCTCCATCCTATCCATGGAAGGGGACATTCTGTGATTCAGTGTTTATAATAGCTACGGAAATCCTTGACTTCGAACACCATACAGTGAGCTGGAGATTTCGTTCCTAGCCTTCAGGCTTGGTTTCCCAGCCTTCATCATCCCCGGATGCCTTTGTCGACGATTCCTTGCTGTCGAAAGATTTCGTTTCCCATCCTCCCTGATCCACTATTACTTGCTCATCATCTTGATGATCTTCTTCAGGCCTACTGTATTGCCATCGTTGTTTAACAGCGTATACACCGAAAGCTGCTACTCCGAGAGCGATCACGAGGAAGGCGAAGTCCCCAGTATTACTGCTACAATTGAAACAACCATAGCGGCCCATTAGAACTTCTCCACTGCCAAAGTTTGTCCCCAGGGACACAGGCACAAACTTTGCTCCCCGCGCATAAACTGCTTTCATGCTCCATGAACCACTCAGAGATCTGAAGAACGAAGAACTCTCTCCACCATTCGAACCTGAAGATAACGATCCAGAGAGAGATCTCACCAGTGAGACTTGTTCAGAGAAGCTTGATGCTGAACCTATTGAGGCGCCCAGGTAGATGGCGCGACCTCTGAAGTAGGAAGCGGCTAGACCGATCGAGTCGGACAATGATCTGAACAACGAAGTGTGCTCAGAAAATATGGAAGCGCCACCTAGCGAGGCGGTGAGGGGCTCGGTGAAACCCTTGCTCTGAGAAATAGCGACACCAACGGAGTTGCTGAAGGACCTGAAGACAGATGACTTCTCGGCGAAACTCGAGGCCATTCCCAACGAAGCACTCAGTGTTATGCTTCGACCCCTTTGCTGAGAGCTTGAAAGACCAAGTGAATCTGCGAGAGATCTGAAAAGCGAGATATGTTCTAGGAAGCCTGATGCTGAACCTAGTGATGCGCTCAAGGCCTTCGCGAGACCCTTTGCCTGCGAACTGGCTTGCGTCAGGGATCCTGAGAGAGACCTGAAGAATGAGGTCCGCTCTGTGATACCCGAGGCCGAACCAATTGAAGTGCTCAAGTTGACGGTGCGGCCCCTAAAGAAGGATGCTGCAAAACCCAGAGAATCGGACAAAGACCTGAAAAGTGAAGAATGTTCAAAGAACGTTGTAGCTGAGCCTATTGTCGCGGTTAAGATTAGGGCACGGCCTTCCGACTGAGATGTCACATATCCAATTGAATCGGTCAACGACCTGAAGAGAGAAGTATGCTCCAAGAGAGTGGACGTTTCACCTAGTGTGGCGACCAACCCTCTCGCAAGGCCCTTGGTTTGTGAACCTGCAAGGCCTAGCGTACTAGTCAAAGACCTGAACAGGGACGTGTGTTCTGCAAGACTCGAACCCGAACTTATGGACGCGGTCAGCGTCAGGCTTCGACCTCTGAATGAAGAGGCTGTGAGACCTAGTGAATCTGAGAAGGATCTGAAAATCGATGTGTGTTCTCCAAGGCTTGAGGCTGAGCCTACTGAGGCGCTTAAGTTGACGGTGCGGCCTCTAAAGAAGGAGGCTACGAAACCGAGCGAATCAGATAGAGATCTGAACACCGAGATATGTT
>VBBR01000069.1 GCA_005881615.1 Candidatus Bathyarchaeota archaeon | reverse complement strand
TTTCAGGGTCGTAATAGTCTGAGACCGGGGCTACCGTACACCTACGGTTCACGTGAGCTGGTGGATAGCTGTACCCGCCCATTTCTTAGGTGCTTACTATCTTCAAATCGAGTGGACCGCAGTAGTTGCACACACGCTCGTCCTCCGCTGTCCCCCAGACGACGTACTCCTGATCTTGCATAGCGTCGGCAGCGTCTATGCCATACGTTGTGGTTTGGGCTGTGGCGTCACTTCTGTGGAAGAATCTACTTAGAACGTCCCAGAAGCCCTTCTCAATGAGCCGAGTATCGAAGGTATTTGAATCTGATAGACCCTTTTTCTCTATCCATTTGTCAAAATTACTCTGTTCCGTTGTTTTCATCTCCTATGAATTGCCAGTTTCCATTGTCGAGAACTCGTATGGTCGATCTCTTCCCCACTCTCTTGTTACGGTGCGAGCCTTGGTGTTGGGGTCCGTGACCTTTCGTTATTCTAACTCGTTCCTTAGGCTGAGGAAGTGACCGTAGCACCTGATCTTCAATACTTTCACCGCTACCTTTGGCGGTTCTGGTGGCTCGATCATGTCTACTATGACACCGGGGTTAATTCCTTTGTCGTCGTGAAACTTACTGGAATAGTGCTCCTGAAGTGCGTCTGACTCAAGCTCCTGTCCCTTAGAAGAGGCGGGTTTGTACTCTGCGAGCAGCCTCGCTACTGTTGGCGTAATTTCTACTCGTATTTTCATGCAAATACTTCCTAAGATTCATGGATAGTGTAACAGAATGACGTGCGGCGGGGCGTTGTCTGATGTTGGGCTGATTGGAGGCGGCAATTGTTGAGGCGGTCATGTTCGGCTTGTTGATCCTATTGATAATCAGCCGACGCAGGTATGTTCCGGGTCAACCCGGCAAGGTACCCGTTTTCTCGACGTTGTCCAGATGGGTATACGGTACGGAAGATCCTCGCTGGCTTCTGTTTGTTTTCGCAACGGTATGCGTACTTGCTCTCATTTTCATTTTGGGCTTTCACCTTACCGCTTCGGGTCCTTTCATTTATCCGACTTGTTAGTCGGATTCTAGTCTCACAAAGACTGACGACTTGGTTAACGAAGTACTTAGCAAGATGGAGGGTTTGATTCCAAAACTTCTAAGCGCGGCACCCCTTGCGTGGGCAAGAGTTGCAGGACTCGCGTTCATTCTTGGTCTAATCGCGTATTACATCTTCGTCCTCCAAAACACGGAATTGGCGAGTGCAATAATCGTGAGCGCTCTTACCTTTGCCATAGGTCAAGTTCTTTCGGTGTTGAATAGAAAGAAGTGCGCCCGGGAAAGGCTGTCTAGCGTTATGGCAAGCTACTGACGACGTTTTGAAGCCGATTTCTCAAGAGTAGAGCTTGCTAGAGCCACGCTTATGAGTCAGAAAGGGTCCAGATATCATATGATACCCAGAAATGCCGTGGTAATTTTGTCCTTTCTATTAAAATGTTCCACAACTCGCTATGCGAGTCACTTGGACGATTGAAATTTTTTCGAGGATCTTGTCAGAAGGCCGCAGCGGGGTTTGGTCGGAAAAACTAGTCGTCTGGGAATTCCCATGACGATCGACGTCTAATATCGACGTCTGTGTCGTTGGAATCTCGGCGGAGGACGGTGAGTGGGACGCCTTCCACGACTTCGCTGGTGTCTCTCTCCGCCTCTCCTCGGACCGTAAGGACGAGGTGGGAGGAACAGTGTCGGGTATGATCTTCTGGTGGGAGAAGTTAGTCTGATCATCTCTTGAATGTTTGAGGAAGTTGTTCGTCTTATTCTCTCAAAGATGGAGTCATCGCTTCGGCTTACGAGGGAGACCGCGATTCCTGCGCTTCCAGCTCGGGCGGTTCTGCCGATTCTATGGAAGTATGTGAGAGGTTCTTCCGGTAAGTCGAAGTTTATCACGTGGCTTACGTTCGTAATGTCGAGGCCTCTTGCCGCCACGTCCGTAGCGACTAGGACGGCGATCTTTCCGTCGCGAAAAGCCTGCATTGCTCTATCCCTTTGACCCTGGGAAAGATCTCCGTGAATCGCTAACGCGTTGTAGCCCTCGACTCTCAGGGCTTGGGCGAGCCGACCGGCTCTGATCTTGGTCGAGCAGAATATGAGTCCTCTGGTTATCTTCTCGGCTTCTAAAAGGGAGCAGAGAGCTGGGAATTTTTCATTCTCTTCAGCCCACGCATATTTTTGGGAGACGGATTCAACAGCAATCTCGTCGCTATCGACGAATATTCTCAGTGGATTCTTCATGTAGTGATGGGCGAGCCTGATAATCTCGTCAGGCATTGTCGCTGAGAACAGGGTTGTTTGACGGGGCCCTGGGACTCTTTCGAGTATCTGTCTCACATCATCGATGAACCCCATGTCCAACATTCTGTCCGCCTCGTCTAGCACCACAAATCGGACCCTGTCGAGGTCGATTGTTCTTCTCTCTAGATGGTCGAGGAGCCTGCCTGGAGTGGCGACGATGACTTTCGTCGTCGGTCTTTCTAGTTTGTTGATTTGGACCCCTATGCTCTGACCGCCATAGACTGGGACAGTTCTTATCGGGAGGTGGCGCGCGAGGCGTTCGAATTCTCCTGCAACCTGGACTGCCAGTTCGCGAGTTGGGACTAGGACGAGAGCTTGGAGCCCCCGAGCATGATTATCAATCCTCTGAAGTATCGGGAGGGCATACGCAAGGGTCTTTCCGGACCCAGTATGAGCCTGTCCGATGATGTCTCTTCCTTGAAGAATCGGTGCGATAGCTTCGGCTTGAATTGGGAACATTTCTTCGAAGCCCATATCCTTGATTCCCTGAAGAAGCCGGGGTTGGAAACCTAGGGCTTCGAACTGTTGAGCCAACTATTGTTCTAACAGTAAGTCTGGCCGCCCCATAAAGACCTTCCAGTCCCGAGAATCCGTATCAAAACGAATCGGAAGACCCGCCCTCTTACCTAGGGTCTTTTGGTTCTTTTCCAGAGGCTAGAAGCGTCATCGGCGAGGCCCTCATGACGATGCTCCCAAGCCTGATGCTTGGGCATATGATCCTCACAGAAAG
>VBBR01000068.1 GCA_005881615.1 Candidatus Bathyarchaeota archaeon | reverse complement strand
CTATGGGGAGGGGTCTTCAGCGGTCTAGGAAGTATCTCAGCAATTCTGATTTCAGGAAGATTGTTGACAGTGTTCACTCCCCAAAGTATACTGCGAAATTCCACTGACTCATCCTTCATTTTGGCAGTCCTAGTCGGAGCGACCATATGGATCCTGATAGCGACTCTCTTTCGGCTTCCCGTCTCCACAACTCACACAATCCTCGGGGCCGTTCTCTTGCAGGGGATCTTTCTGTTCGGCGTGACAAGTCTGAAACTGGATTTCCTAGCCATAAGGGTAATTCTCCCACTAGCAGCCGGACCCTTCGTCGCGCTGATCGCACTCAGCATTCTGCGCCGTCTAACCCGACGGCCTCAGACTCAGACTTCAGAAAAGAAGAGCCCCAGATTCGCCAAAATCTCGCACTGGGGATCCGCCGCAGCCACCGCCTACGCGAGAGGGATCAACGATGCTCCCAAAATGGCGGCCCTCGGCGCTTTCTTTTTTGTAGCAGGCTCTACCTACGCAGTTTGGGGTCCATACTCAATCGTAGCGGTGGCGATCGTGGCCGGGTCCCTAGTGCTGGGCCACCGAGTAGCTCTAGAACTTGTGAAACGCGTCGTTCCCCTTGATCATACTCAAAGGCTCCAGGCGGGCATCGTAACCGCTACTCTAGTCTCGGTAGGAGCCTATCTTGGCGCTCCATTATCTACCACACATGTGCACGCGGGGTCTACTGCAGGAATTGGCGGTCGGAAGGAGGTTATCGTATCTGCGTTGCGCGGTATGGTCTTGCCCTGGTTGGTGACATTGCCCGCGGCAGGTTTGCTTGCTGTCACAGTCGCTATAGTAGTAGCGAGGCTCTAGAACTTATCATGACGGACTCGGATCAATGGCTTCGGTTTAGCGACTCTAGCGTGATCGTCTGGTCAACACAAGATAGAGAATGGTCGAGCCCGCGGCTACGAAGGAGTATAGTCCGATCCACACGCCTGTCACTAGCCCGCTGGGACTTTCAGCAGCGATAACACTCCAGCTGATGACTACCGCCACTAAGGCTAGAGACGGGAACACGGCGTCCAGGGGCAGTAATACTTTGATTCTTTCAGGGTCCTTCTGCTGAGTGGCCCATCCCGTCGCTAGGCACGTCGCTAGAAACAATGCAGCGAATGTCTGCAGAGTAGATACATACACTTTCCACGGCCAGAACTCTTGCTGCGCCAAACCTGGCACCAGCAACATCATGATTCCGAAAATTCCAACAGCGCTAGTCTGAATCCCGAAGAATAATCGGGCACCCCTTGGCATGGTCGATGTCGGAGTCTCCGCTTGTCTACGATGCCATCCAGCCCGGTGCAACAGAAGTAAGCAACCGGCTGCGGCGATTAGGAAATATCCCGTCCATGCCCAGGTCGAGGCGTCACTGCTCACAGTGATTCCTCTAACGAGAGAGACAATGCCTGTTATGCCGAAGAAGGTCCCGCCAACGAGCACCAGTATCTTCGCTCTCTGCCACTTGTCAGCATGGACTGCAGACCAGCAGCCGAAGGCTATGGCCAGAAATATTGCTCCCAGGAACCTCACGGCCAGCTCTTTCACTGGCCATGGCCAGTAAGAAATGACGATCGGAGGATAGATGTAGAATATCAGGCCGAGTGCAAGGTTGATTCCTGAAAGAAGAAGCAGAAAGGTTCTGGAGTAGCTGTTGAGAAGGATATCGTTCGATTTTGACGGGCTAATTGTCGAGGCTGGTTCGCGCGTGGTCATGAAGGCGTAGCCCAGAAACTAGTCAATCAAACCGGCTCGAATGATATTCGACCAGTCAGGAGACGCTACATAAATCCGTCCTCGCTGAACAGATCTCGCCAAAGAGTTCCGACAAGGATAGAAACTTATATCCAAGCTAGCCATAATCGTTTCTGTCCATGGAGCTCGGCGACCTAGAAGCAGCGGTTCTCGGAAGCGTTCTTCGCCAGGGCAAAGCCTCGGCCCGACAAGTGGCTAAGGACCTCGAGCCCTCACGAGGACTCGCATATTCTACCATCAGTACAACCCTCGACCGCCTCTACAAGAAAGGAATGCTTGCAAGGGATGAAGCCATTGGCAGAGGAGGCTCCCGCTACATCTACGTGATTCATTCCGAAGAGAAAGTGAAAGGTAAGGTCGTCAAGGGATTTGTTGACCGGCTACTGACTGCTTTCGGTCCGACGGTCATTTCCACCTTGTCAGACTACGTGGACGATATTCCTAAGGATGAGCTGAAGCGTTTAGAGGATAAGATCCGGAAGGGATCAAAACAACGATCGACCTAGACCTTTATCGCGTCTTCTTTCTTGCGCCTACCACCCTAGGGATCTTAGGGGGAGTCGCTGCTGTCGAACTTGCTTGTTATGCTCTCTACTCTTTTCAGGGTTACAATCCGTCGAGACGTTCCCGGCTTTTGCAGCCGATGCTAGTGTCATCGTTATTCTTCTGGTCGTTTCTAGGAACGAGTTTCTTAGTGTGCACTGCACTGCTCCAGAACTATTGGGATTATCCTCAGTTAACGGTTCGCACAGTGCTTGGAAGCTCATTGTTGGTATCGCTAGGATTTGCTTCCCTGATGACGTTCATTGCGCGCAGGTACACTTTCTCACGAATGTTGGAGAGAATGACAGCTGCACCCATTTCACTCTCCGGGATTGCCACCGGTTTCGGCGCTCTCACTGGTAAGATGGGAGTGTCTGGAGTCTCTCTGCGGGAGGCGCTATCGGGTAGTGCTTTCTCGATTAGCTTGAGCGGACAAGGAGTGGTTGCGATGTCTCCGAAGCTCGCGGGGTGCTTGTCCTCTGACGAGACCGACGCTGTCCTTGCGCATGAGTTGTCGCACATCAAAAACGGCGATTCCGCTGCGAAAGGTCTCGCGAAGTTAGCGAGAGTGGCTTTCCCGTTCGACCCTGTGCTGAGGCTCGTGGAAGCGGCGGTTCACAGGGAACGTGAACTCTGGGCCGACAAAGTGTCTGTTGAATTCACAGGAAAGCCTCTAGCCCTCGCATCCGCCATCGTTAAGGCCAACTCAGAGTCGAATGGTGGAACGACGAGCAATCTTGCAGGACTATTCGTGGGAGGTAGCGGACATGGACTTCTCAGTCTATATCCCGACCTAGAGAGGCGAGTGGACATTCTACTGGAGCTGGCTCATCGGTTGGAAGTCGCCAAGAGCCCGTTAGTCGCTGCCTGAGCCGAGCCTATCGGAAAATTCTAATTGCGTACCAGTAGTATGGTGAACTTGTTCGTAGGTTGCTCAAAACAAGATTCACCGATCTGACTGGCTGCAAAGTACCAATTCAACAAGCCGCTATTGGCGGTCTAGCCCCCCTCAACTGGCAACCGCGGTCTCAGAGGCAGGAGGCCTAGGCATGGTTTACGCGGGATCCTTCGACCCGAATCAAATGACTGAGGTGTTTGAGGACATGGGGCGGCGTACGTCTGGCGTTTTTGGAGCCAACTTTCTGATCCCAGAAGCCTTCGTCTCCGATCTTAAGGAGATTCACGAACAGGTGGAGACGGCGTCTAAACTTGTGAAGGGTGTCGAGTTTTTCTATCGCCAACCCGACCCTTCGCTGGTTGATTTAGTGCACAAGGGCGGTGCGTTGGCTTCGTGGCAAGTTGGCTCGAACGAGGAAGCAGTTGCCGCCGCTGAGGCCGGTTGCGACATGATAGTCGCGCAAGGGGTTGAGGCGGGTGGGCACATTCGAGGAAAGGTCAGTCTTCTGACGTTGTTGAGTCAGGTCTTGGATTCTGTCAACGTCCCTGTGCTAGCAGCAGGTGGCATAGGTAGCGGACGAGCTCTGGCCGCGGTCTTGGCTGCAGGCGCTTCTGGAGTAAGAGTTGGGACACGCTTCATTGCGGCTACAGAAGCGGGAGCGCATCCCGAATATGTCAAGGCATTGATTGCCAGCGAGCCAGAGGACACCGTTGTTACAGAGGCTTTCTCAGAAGGCTGGCCCAACGCACCTCACAGAGTACTTCGCTTCTGCATAGAAGAAGCTCAGAAGTTCAAGGGGGACATCGTCGGATACAAGAAACTCATCTCAACCGGCGGAATGGTCCCCGTGAAACCCCTGGAGTCTTTCACCATGACCAGTGAGACTACTGGAACCCTCAAGGCCATGCCGCACTGGGCGGGAGAATCTGTGAGCGGAGTGAAGAACGTCAAGCCGGTAGTGGCCATCATAAAGGAGCTTGTGGACGAAGCAGAGATGCTTCTCCAAAAGTGGACAGAAGATGATCCACTTCCCAAAGCCTTTGTTCCTAATCCTCCAAATCCCGGCAAGACTTAAGCTGGGCAATACACATTTTTCGGGTGTTGAGCTTTGAAGAAGCTCACGCTCGCTATCGCAGTTTTGCTTCTAGCAACTCTAGCCGTAGGGATGGCTGGTTACGCTTCGCCTTCAACGCGCGCTCTTCTCGTTGCATTATTCTTCCATCCCACATCGATTGGGTCTCGGCATCAGGGCATTATCGGGAATGTTACTATGGACTTCTGGGGAGTAATCTGCACTACCGCGCAGTCGGTTCCCACAAAAGGCCCCGACCTCACAATGACATCGAATAACGGAAGAACACTAGTGGTCCCTCTAGGCTGGACCCTACACCATCCGTGCATTCACATGGCATCATTCTTGGTTGATCTGAACCCTGGAACTTACTCAGTGACCTTGTCTCCCGCAATCCAATGCTACAAGCCCCAGCCTGACGAATTTGGAGGAATCATGTGCAATCTTCCATTCACGGTTAAAGTTGAGCCTGGAACCTATTCGCATGTTGTGCTCGCGATAGCTGGAGGATTGTAGTAATAATCTGATGAACCCGCTTTGATCGCAGTTTAAGGGAAGCGGATTGGCGATCGGAAGTTCTAGAGCCTCAGAGTTGTTTTCTTACGATTGCGAATAGTT